>URRZ01000040.1 GCA_900550385.1 uncultured Coriobacteriaceae bacterium
CTCGGGGACAGCTCGATCGGCGAAGAGGCGATCCGCGAGATCGGCCGCGCTCCCGGGCTCTTCGTCGTCATTGCGAACCGGCTCGACCATCTCGGCATCCCGTCGGTCATCGGCAACGACTATGCCGGAATCAACATTCTCGTGCACCGTCTGCGGGAGCTCGGTCACCGCAGCATCGCGCTGCTGCACAACAACTCGGGACATCCGATCGAGAATACGCAGATTGCGGTCTGGAAGTCCTGCTGCCCGGAGGCGGCCCGGCCGGAGTCGGCGCCGCCCTCGGCGCCGCCCGGCTGTCGGTGGGGCGCGAGTCCAAAAACGACATCGTGGTGCCCGACATCAACGCCAGCCGCACCCACGCGGAGCTCACCTGCGACGCGCAGGGAACCTGGTACATCACCGACCTGGGATCCACCAACGGCACCCTGGTGAACGGTTACGAGGTGGCGTCCCAGCCTTTGGAGGAAGGCGACCGCATCACCATCGGCACCACCAACTTCGTGTTCACCTACGGAGGGTAAGGTGCGCGCCGCATGATCGACATCGCGTTGCTCATAGGGCGCCTGCTGTTCGTGGCGCTCCTGTACCTGTTCCTCTTCGCCATCATGAAGACGGGCATCGGGTTGGTGCGCGGGCAGCGTAAGAGCGAGCGCACCTGGAGCATATCCGTCGAGCGCGGCCCCAAGGAGCTGCGCGGCGTGTCCATCGTCGTGCGCGGCCCCGTGATCATCGGCCGCAGCCCCGGGGCCGACATCGTCATCGGGGCCGGATACGTGTCCGCGCGCCATGCGCGCTTCTCGCTGATGGGGCAGAACCTGTTCGTCGAGGATCTGGGATCCACCAACGGCACCTTGGTGAACGGCCAGCTCATCAGCGCTCCTGCCGCGCTGAGGAACAACGACGTCGTGACCATCGGCGACGTGTCCATCCGAGTGAGGCACGCGTGATGGAGCACGCCAAGACCCCCTACCGTTCGACGGAACGCACGCGGCGCGGCGCCATCACGGCGTTCGGAAGCCGCACCGACGTGGGCTGCGTCCGCGATCATAACGAGGACAGCCTGGTGGTGGCGCCTCCCCTGTTCGCAGTCGCGGACGGCATGGGCGGGCACGAAGCGGGCGAGGTGGCATCCGAGATAGCGGCGACCACCATCGCCGACAACGCCCCGCGCCATCCCGACGCCGAAGCGCTGGGGCTCGCCGTGCGGAAGGCGAACCTCGCCATCATCGAGGCGGTCGAGGAGGGGCGCGGCAAGCGCGGCATGGGAACCACCTGCACGGCGGCGATGCTCGAAGGCGAGCGCCTGGTGATCGCCCAAGTGGGCGACTCGCGCGCCTACCTGCTGCACAACGGGCGCCTCCAGCAGCTCACGCGCGACCACAGCCTGGTCGCCGCCATGGTCGAAGCGGGCCAGCTCACCCCGGAAGAGGCGCGCATCCACCCCAAACGCTCCATGATCACCCGCGCCTTGGGGACCGACCCCGCCACCACGCCCGACCTCTATGAGATAAGCGTGGAGGAAGGCGATCGGCTGCTGCTGTGCTCGGACGGCCTTTCCGGCATGGTGGAGGATCCGGACATCGAGGCGATCATGAACCGCACCGCCGATCCGCAGCGCTGCGCATCGCAGCTGGTGAACGAGGCGATCGCCGCCGGCGGCCACGATAACGTGACGGTGGTCGTGGCGGATGTCGCCGGACATCGCGAGAAACGCCGCAAGAAGCTCGCCCTCAAGACGAAGCTGACCATCGGGTTCGTCCTGGCGCTCCTCGTCGCCATCGTCGGCGGCGGGGCATGGGGCGTGAACGCCTACATCCACAACTCCGCCTA
Source organism: uncultured Coriobacteriaceae bacterium (assembly GCA_900550385.1). GTDB lineage: Bacteria > Actinomycetota > Coriobacteriia > Coriobacteriales > Eggerthellaceae > Aphodovivens. The sequence continues at coordinate 1,831 of URRZ01000040.1, forward strand.
CCTCATCGAGCAGGATGGCAACGTCGCCGTCTACCGCGGCATCCCCGAGCCGTTCCTGTTCCTCTCCTATTCCGAGCTGGTCGAGGAGACCGACATCCCCGTCGACGAGCTCTCCCCCGGCGTGGCGGATCGCATCCGCGAGGGCCTGCGCGTGGACGACGTCCAAGCCGCGCAGAACCTGATCGAGGAGTACCGCAGCCAGCTCTCCCCCGAAGGGGAAGCCGTCGAAGAGGGCGGCGCGCAGGCCGGCGGCGCCGATGCGCCCGCTTCCGGCTCCTCCCAAAGCGGGTCGGCCTCCGACGGCGCCGGCTCCGGCAGCGGCGGCGCCGGCTCGCACGGCGGCTCGTCCGGCGGCGGCCATTCCGGCTCCAACGCGGTGAGTCCCGACGACGTGGCGCGAAGCGGTGAGGGAGCATGACGCGCCGCAACCTCGAACTCGTCCTGCTGTGCATCGCGGCGCCGCTGGTCATCCTGATGTTCGCCATGCTGGTCGTGAACCAGGGGCAGCCGCTCAACTTCAACACGCTGGGCGTGCCCATCGGCATCTTCGTCGCGTTCGTGGTGGCGCACCTCGCCATGCGCAAGCTCGCGCCCGGCGCGGACCCCGCCATCCTGCCCATCACGTTCGCGCTGTCGGGCATCGGCATCGCCTTCGTCACGCGCCTGCGTCCGGAGCTTGCCGTCGGGCAGCTGATGTGGCTGTTCGTCGGCGTCGCCTGCATGGTCGCGGTCATGGCGCTGGTGCGCAACCTCGACAAGCTGGCGCGCTACAAGTACACGCTGATGCTGGCGGGCTTCATCCTTTTGGTCTCGCCGCTTCTGCCGTTCATCGGGCAGGAGATCTACGGCAGCCGCATCTGGCTCGCCATCGGGCCGTTCTCGTTCCAGCCCGGCGAAGTGGCCAAGATCGCCATCGTGCTGTTCCTGGCGGGCTACCTCGCCGCCAACCGCGAGATGCTGTCGGTGTTCACCTGGCGCGTCGGCCCGTTCAACCTGCCCGACGCCCGCACCCTGCTGCCGCTTCTGGTGATGTGGCTCATCTCCATCGGCATCGTCGCCTTCGAGAAGGACCTGGGCAGCGCGCTCGTGTTCTTCTTCGTGTTCCTAGTCATGCTCTACGTCGCCACCGGAAAGAAGACCTACGTCATCGCGGGCGTGCTGCTGATGGCCGCGGGCGCGGTGGGGCTCTACTTCGTGTTCGACCACATCCAAGTGCGCGTCGCCACATGGCTCGACCCCTTCGCGGATGCGCAGAACACCGGCTACCAGCTGGTCCAGACCATCTACTCGCTCGCCGACGGAGGCCTGTTCGGCGTGGGCATCGGGCGGGGGCTCGCCGAGCAGATCCCCGTCGTGGAAAGCGACTTCATCTTCGCCGCCATCGGCGAGGAGACCGGCCTTCTGGGCGCGGCGGGGCTGCTGCTCCTGTACCTGTGCTTCGCCATCCGCGGCGTCGTCACCGCCGCGCGCGCGAAAAGCGACGTGAGCTCGTTCACCGCCATCGGCCTCACCTCCATCATCATCCTGCAGGCGTTCATCATCGTGGGCGGCGTCACGCGCCTGATCCCGCTGACGGGCCTGACGCTCCCCTTCGTCAGCCAAGGCGGCTCGTCGCTTCTGGCAAGCTTCATCTCCGTCGGCCTGCTGATGCGCGCCGGCGACGAGGGCACCGGCGTCAACCGCGAGATGCTGTCGGCGACCAGCGCGCTCCCCACCGGCAGCGTGCTGGGACGCGTCTCGCTGGGCAAGCGCCTGACCGTGGCCATGGTGGGCTTCTCGGTGCTGTTCGCCCTGCTGGTGGCGAACCTGACGCTCATCATGGTGGTGCAGGCGTCGCACTACCAGAACCTCCCGGGGAACAATCACACCATGGCGAAGGAAGCGAACACCGAGCGCGGGTCGATCTCGACCTACGACGGCGTCGTGCTGGCCGAAAGCCAGCTGGGCGAGGACGGATCGTACGAGCGCGTGTACCCCGCCGGCGACCTGGCGAGCCACGTGGTGGGCTACTATTCCACGCAATACGGGGCGAGCGGCATCGAGGCGAGCCAGAACGACACGCTGAAGGGCCAGCGCAACTTCGCGAGCTGGACCGACGTCCTCAACGACGCCGCCGGCATCGGGACGCCGGGCAACGACGTGCGGCTGACCCTGAACTCGACCATCCAGCAGGCGGCGCAGGACGCGCTTGCCGGCGAGGTGGGCGCCTGCGTGGTGATCGACCCGTCGAACGGCGCCGTGCTGGCGATGGCGTCCTCGCCCACCTACAACGCCGGCGACGTGGAGGCGCTGCTGGGCCAGGCGGCCAGCGGATCCGATTCCGGCGAGCTGTTCAACCGCGCCACCCAGGGGCTCTACGCGCCCGGCTCCACGTTCAAGATCGTCTCGCTTGCCACCGCGCTGGAGAACAACGTCGCCGACGAGGGCACGATGTTCGACTCGCCCGGGTCGATGCATATCGGCAACGCCGAGGTGACTAACTTCGGCGACGAGGGCTACGGCAGAATCTCGCTCGCCGAGGCGACCGCGCTCTCGTCGAACACGGTGTTCGGGCAGCTGGGCGTCGACATGGGCCCCGAGCTGCTGGTCGAGGGGGCCGAGGGCTTCGGGTTCAACAAGGACTTGGACTTCGACCTGCCCGTCGCCACCTCGCTGATGCCCGACCCCGACGAGATGACCGAATGGGAGACCGCCTGGGCGGCGGCCGGCGAGCCCGTCGGCGAGCATGAGAGCCCCGCCGGCCCCCAGGCCAGCGTGCTGGAGATGGCGCTGGTGGGCTGCGCTATCGCAAACGACGGCACCATCATGCAGCCGTACCTGGTCGACAGCGTGTACAACGCGAACGGCGAGCGCAGCTACCAGGCGCAATCGAGCACGCTGATGCAGGCGATCAGCGGCGAGACCGCAGACCGCGTCAAAGAGGTGCTGAAAGACGTCGTGAACAGCGGAACCGGCACCGCCGCCGCGATCAACGGCGTGCAGGTGGCCGGCAAGACGGGCACCGCCGAGACCGCCGACGGAGACGACGGGTGGTTCGTCGGCATGGCCGACGCGAACTCCGACGCGCCCAGCGTGGTGGTGGCACTGGTGGTGGAGAACAACACCTCCACGGCCGCATCCGCGAAGGCGGCATCCGTGCTGCAAGCGGCGCTGAGCGTGAGGGGCGCCTGATGCGGGACGCGGCGAGCGATCGGCAAGGCATCCGTCCGCAGCGGGGCTTCTTCGGGAAGGGGCACCCCGCGCCCCGAGCAACGCGTCCCGGCGAAGCCGCCGCCGAAAGCGGCGCCCCATTCGGGGCGGAGCGTGGGAAATATGTTGAGATGGACTTCATTCCCGCTGATGGGCCGACGAGGCTTTCGGGAATAGGGTATGCTGTTGGATTGGATAATTTTCGGCATATCCGCGCTGCAAGCATGTAACCAAGAGGAGCAGAAACGTGACCGGAAACATGATAGGCAGGGTCTTCAGCAACCGCTACCAGATAACCGAGCGCATCGGCGTCGGAGGCATGGCGGAGGTGTACCTGGCGCAGGATAACGTGCTGGGCCGCATCGTGGCCGTGAAGGTGATGCTGCCGCAGTACGCCGCCGACGAGAACTTCACCAAGCGCTTCAAGCAGGAGGCGGCGTCCGCCGCGAACCTGTCGAGCCCCTACATCGTCAACGTGTACGACTGGGGCCACGACGAGGGCACCTACTACATCGTCATGGAATACGTCCGGGGCAGCGACCTGAAGACCGCCATCAACGAGCGCGGCGCCATCAACCAGCGCAAGGTGGCCGAAATCGGCTCCCAAGTGTGCCAGGCGCTTTCGGTCGCGCATAAGCAGGACATCATCCACCGCGACATCAAGCCGCAGAACATCATGGTCCAGCCCGACGGCAACGTGAAGGTGATGGACTTCGGCATCGCGCGCGCCAAGAACTCGACCATGGACAAGACGGCCTCGGTGCTGGGCACGGCGCACTACATCTCGCCCGAGCAGGCGCAGGGCAAAGACCTCACCGCCGCAAGCGACATCTACTCGCTGGGCGTCGTCATGTACGAAGCCGCCACCGGCAAGCTCCCCTTCGACGGCCCCGACGCCGTGAGCGTCGCGATGAAGCAGGTGCAGGAGACCCCGCTGCCGCCGCACGAGGTCAAGCCCGACATCGACCCCACGCTCGAGGCGATCATCCTGAAGGCGATGGCGAAGAATCCCGCGGAGCGCTTCGCGACCGCGCAGGACATGCGCCAGATCCTCAACGACTTCCTCGCCGGCCGCCCCGTGAACCTCGGCGGCTTCACCGGCGCGCAGACCGCCGTGATCGGCGGCATGAGCGGGGCGCCGACCCAGATGATCGGCGGCGTCGCGAACGCGCAGACGCAGATGATCGGCGGGGCCGGCATGGCGGCCGCGGGCACGGGCGCCACCACGGTCATGCCCGCCGCCGGCGCGAAGGGCGCTTCCTACGGCGGGACGGCATCGACCTCCTACCGCGCCGATTCGAGCAGCAACGGCCCGAGCAAGAAGACCATCGGGATCATCGTCGCCGTGGTAGCGGTGATCGCGGTTGCCGCCATCGCCGCGTTCGCCATCTTTGGCGGCGGGTCGGGATCGGGCAGCCCCGTCCCCGACGTGAAGGGCAAATCGCTCGAGCAGGCCACGCAGATGCTCGACGAGGCAGGCTTCAAGGTGGGCAACGTGAGCAGCCGCTCCGACGACTCCGTCGAGGAGGGCAGCGTCATCAGCCAGGATCCCGCCGCGGGGACCAAGCGCGAGGAGGGCTCGCGCATCAACCTGGTGGTGTCGAGCGGATCTTCCGCCGTCTCCGTGCCCGACCTTTCGAACATGACCGCCGATCAGGCGCGATCCGCCTTGGAGAAGGCCGGGCTGAAGGCGACGGCGGGCACCGCCGAATACAGCGATTCGGTGGAGAAGGACCGCGTCGCGCGCCAGGAGCCTTCCGCGGGGAGCTCGGTGCCGAAGAACTCCGTGGTGACGTACTACCTGTCGCTGGGCAAGGAGGGGACCGAGGTTCCCAACGTGGTGGGCTCCAGCGAGGGTTCCGCCACGACGACGCTTTCCAACGCCGGGTTCAACGTGACCTCCGAGCAGGCCTACAGCGATTCGGTGCCCCAAGGCCAGGTGATCAGCCAGACGCCCAACGGCGGCGAGCTCGCCAAGGACGGCGCGACGGTGCACTTGGTGGTGAGCGCGGGACCTGACCCCGCGACGCAGGAGCCCGAGCAGGTATCCATCCCCAACCTGGTGGGATGGCGCGTGTCGGATGCGGTGTACCAGCTTGAGAGCCTGGGATTCCAGGTGTACGTCGCCAACAACATGCCCGACAGTGCGTTCGTCACCAGCACGACCCCGGAGGGATCCGCCGACGAGGGCGCGACGGTCACCATCTACGCCCAGAACCAGTCGTCCGGCGAGGATGACTCCGGCGGCGAATAGCGTCGATCCGCGAGGGACGCCGCCGGAACCTCCCGGATGGCAGCCCCTCGTGCTACAATACACGGCACGCCTCCGTAGCTCAGGGGACAGAGCACCGCTCTCCTAAAGCGGGTGCCGCGCGTTCGAATCGCGCCGGGGGCACCACTGTTTTCGCAGGCCATCGGGTGTTTTTCTCCCGGTGGCCTTTTCGTTTTCCGGGGCGGTTTCCTCTTTCGTGTGTCAATCGTGTGACAACCGCGTGTCGTTAGGCGCTTCTTATCGTTATCGCCGGGGCCCGAGCGGACGCCCGAAAAGAGGCGCGGGAGGGGGCTGGATGTCATGTCGGGAGGTGGATTCTACGCACGGGGGTAAAATTATTTATTATACACTCATCGCGACCGCCGCGCTGAGATGTCGTTACTAGCGACATCTCAGCAGAGAAATCCAGACCGTGCTACGCTTCCCCCAGATTGCAACCGCGAGAGAAGGGAAGCCCGATATGATGATCGTTCTGGACAAGAAGCAGTGCGAGCGCTCGAACTGGCTGGAATACAGGCGCCCCGCGACGGCTAGGGAGCACCGAGGCTATTGGTACGACCCCACCGACCCTGACGCGTTCCACACGCCCGAGGAGATCGACGTCCACATCGAGAAGCGCGACCTCAACAACTACGTGCGCACCCTGCGCGAGCGCCCCGACATCCGCGACCGCTTCATAAAGCGCCTCGCCGAGCACCCGGAGGAGCGCGCGCAGTGGAAGGAGGTCATCGACGCCTACAACGCGAGCGTCGCCTCGAGCTTTGGCGGCGGCGGATTCTCGCGTTCCTGAATCGCACCTTGCCGGCTAACCCCGGCACGCCTCCTCTATCCGCAAGGTCAGCATGGCGGCGGTGTCGTACGCCGCGCCGCCGGGCTCGTCCACGTCGCTTGCCACATTGAAGCCCACGAGGCGCTCATCGCCGTCCTGCCCGCTCCGGAAGATGCGCGCGACGGTCATGCCGTCCAGCTCCCGGACGTCGACGCGGTCGCCTTCCTCCGGCTGCGCTGCCCCGGCGGAGATGAACAGCGTGCCGTTCACGGCTATCGTGTTCGTCATCAGCGCGCCTTGGTAGGCGTCTGCCGCGGAAGGGGCCCCGCCGGCGAGCTCCGTCGCCATCGCCTTGCCGGCACAGGCGCCCTGCAGCGCCGCCGTCTTCCAGATCCCCAAGACCCGCGGCTCGCCGGAAACCAGCTCCAGCGCTTGGGCCGCATCGCCCGCGGCGAAAACGTCCGGGGCGCTCGCGCGCATGAACCCGTCCACGACGATGCCCTTGTCGATGCGGATGGAGCCCCCCTCGATGAAGCCGAGATCCGAGCGGACCCCATGCGCCACCACGATCTCGTCGAAGCGCTCGACATCGCCGCCGCTGAACGTCACCTCCAGCTTGCCGGCGGCGTTTCCGGCATCGCCGCCCTCTGAAGCGCCCACCGCATGGCGTTCGGATCCCTCTAGGACGCGCACCGCGGCGATCGACTGGCCGAACCGCATCGCCACGCCCTGCGCGGCGAGCCCGCGCTCGAACCGGCGGGCCGTTTCAGGCAGCGCGCTGAAATCGAGGATGTGGTCGTTCACGCCGACGAGCGAGACCGAAAGCCCGCGGTTCAGCGCGGCTTCGACGCACTTCAGCGCGATCATCGAGGCGCCGCTGACCAGCACGCGCCGGCATGACGGATCCTCGAACGCCTCCTTCATGCGCTGCGCGTCGTCCATGGTGCGCAGCACCAACGGCTCGTAGCCGCAGCCGTCGGGGAAGCCCGCGGTCACCGGGCGCGCGCCCACCGAGATCAGGCACTTGTCGAAACGGTGCTCGCCTCCCTGCTTCGTGACGATGCGATGGCCTTCCGGATCGAGTCGGATGACTTCGCCCTCCTCCACCACGTCGACGCCGAGCTCGGCCAGCGCCTCCGCGCTCCAAGGGAAGCACTCATCGTAGGCTTTCTCGCCGCCCACGTAATACGAGGTGAGGATGGGGCTGTAAGGCGGCATCCCGGAATCCGAGAAAGCCCGGATAGCGCCTTCGTACCCTGCGCCGCGCAGCGCGATGGCGGCGTTCACCCCCGCCGTCCCGTAGCCGACGATGGCCACGACCTGCGATTGCGACGGGGATCCCGCCCCATCGCCTAATGCCGCCGCCGCGCGCTCCTCCAAACCCTGACGGATGCTCTCATCCATGGAAACCGCCTTCCTCATGCGAACACCCGGGCAAGCCAGGGGCCGTACTCCCCGGACCACATGCCGCCCAGCTGCGCGAAGGTCCTATCCCAATCGAAGCGGCTGTCGAACAGCAGCTCGCAGTAATGCCTGTTCTCCACAACGCGCGGCGACTCCATCAGCCGATACGCGTAGGTGTAGGTGCAGGTGGGGCACATCGACACGACGGTGGCGCCGTCGGGCGCGAAGGACATCTTGCCGTCGGCCTGCCGAGCCTGGCGCGACGGGTCGAACGCGCTCACCGCGCCGCCCGCGCCGCAGCAGCCGTTGAAGATCGAGAACGCATCGTCGGGCAGCCCTAGGACCGCGCGCGTTTCCTCCAGATACGAGCCATCGCGATCCTGGCACGATTTCGACAGGCAGATGGGGCCTTCCGGCAGCGCATGCTTCGGCTTGAACCCGCGCTCCGCCAGCCAGCCTGCCAGAAGGCGCACCTCGACGTCCAGCCCGCGCTTCTCGAGCGCCTTGCGCATGTCGTTGGCGCATCCGGGGCACACGCACACCAGCTCCCGCACGCCCGCTGCGGCAAGCTCGTCCGCGTTGCGGTCGCACAGCGCCTCGGCGCGATCGAAGAACCCCGCGCTTTTCAAAGACGAGCCGCAGCAGCTGTCGACCATGGTCACGCGGCCATCGGCCAGCTCCTCCATCGTCTGGAAGATCTCGCGCGTGAGCTCGGGCCCATACGCCGCCAGCGAGCACCCGGGGAAGAACGCGATGTCGAACCCGGTTTCCGCCTCGTGCCCCTCGTAGGCCAGATGGCGCGTGAGGTCCAGGTAGCCGATGCCGTAGATGGCGCGGTATGCCTTGAAGATGTCCCACTCCTCGTCGACCAGCACGCTCGACCATGCGGCGCGCTCGATGAGACCCAGGTTCTGGAAATCGACGCGCGCATGGTAGATGAGGTCGCAGACGTCGTTATGCGCGAAGCAGGTGTTCTTGCACGAGGTGCAGAAGAAGCATCCGCGCACCGCCTGGACCAGCGGGCCGTTCGAAGCGATGTTCAGCGCGAGCTCCTCGCGCGTCGATGCCGCCCTTTGGGCATCGAGCATCGCCTTCGCGATGTCGCCGAGCGACATCCCCGCAGCCGTGAGGGATTCGCAAGCGCCGGTGCAATGGCCGCATTGCGTGCATTGGCCGGCGAACCGCCAATAGGAATCGGCGCAGTCGAGCAAAGCCATGTTTTTCCTCCTCGAACGCGGACGCCCGCATCCGATCCGGATGTCCGGGCGTCCGCCGCTGCGGCCGCGATGGCATCGGCCGCGAACCTCGGGGCGATTGCCGGAAGCCCCGTTTCCCAAACGCGTCCTATTCCTGATCGGACGCGTGCATCCCCAATGCGTCGGCGACTTTGCGCGCAGCTGCCGTTATCGAGAGGTCGTCCACGTCGACGGTGATGTCGGCGTAGCGCTCGTACAGGGGCTTGCGCTCGTCGAAAAGCTCGCGCAGGCTCATGCCGATGCCGCCTTTCAGCACCACGCCGCGCTCCTGAAGGTCGCTCAGCCGGGTGACCAGCTGCTCGTAGGAGATCTTCAGGTACACCACGCGGCCGATGGAGGCGAGGTGCCTCATCGCCTCGTCGGAGTACACGGCGCTGCCTCCCGTCGCGATGACGGTCCGCTCCGCTTCGATGTCGCGGAGGATCTCGTTCTCGACCTCGATGAACCCGTCGGGCCCGCAGGCGTCGATGAGCTTCTGGAGCGTCTTGTCGCATTGCTGCTGGATGACCAGGTCGGCATCCATGAAGCTGTAGTTGATGATCTTCGCAAGCACGATCCCCAGCGTCGACTTCCCCGCGCCGGGCATGCCGATGAGCACGACGTTATCGTTCCCCGCCATAGCAACCTCCTCTTAGCCGCAACGTGCACACTATAGCGCAACCCGCCAGCGTTCCATAGCCGAACGGGGGAAAGCACCCGACAACCACGGAGCCGACGCCCCGGCACGGCGCTTCATGGCCGAATGGGAAACCGGCGGGAGAGCCCGTCTTCGCAGCGGAGCGGCTCGAAGCCTATCGGGCGCCGCCTCCGCCGCCGAAACCGCCGCCCCCGCCGAAGGAGAAGCCGCCGCCGAGGCCGCTCCCGCTGGAGAGGTTCCCCGACGCGCCCGAGAGCGCGACGCGCGCGGCATCCGCCGTCTTGGAGAACGAATCCCGCAGCAGCCCGCCGGCGGAATCGCCCATGACCCCATGGGGGCCGGCGGCGGCGGAATACCAGAGCCACCAGGGGATCGAAGCGGGATGGGAGGCGACGGCATCCTGCCCGAACAGCTGGGGCAGGGTCGCGCGCAGCTCCTTTGCGACCTTGTCGGCGATGCCGAACAGGTAGGCGTGCACCATCAGCTCGCCCCACACCTTCACATCGGTGGGCGGGCGCTCGTCAAGCGACGAGAAATCGCGCAGCCAGTTGCGCAGCGCCTTGCATTTCGCACAGAGCTCGTTGCCCTCGGGGCTGCGGCGCTGCATGTAGTTGCCCAGGGGGATCAGCGCCACCGCCGTGGGGATGGCGAAAGCGAGCGCGATGAGGCTGCCGGATGCGAGCCACACGAGGACGCCGACCGCGGCGATGGTCGCCGCCATGCCGATGGTGCGCACCTGCCATTTCTTCCCCTCGTACTCGAAGAAGGAGCGCTTGTTCACCTCGGCGGACAGAAGCCCCTGCCACTCGTCCAGCGCGTCAACGAGCTCGCGCGGACGGCGCGCGCCGAACTCGGAGATCTGACCGAACCACACGGAATCGGACCCCTCGGAGACGGTCTTGAAGAGGATGTCGAGCGCCTTGCGGTCCAGCGGGTCCGCAACCGCGTCCGCCGCGCCGGGCTGGCGCACAAGCAGGTAGTCCTCCGAGCCCCCTTCCCCCTGCGGGCCGGGGCGAAGGCCCTTCTCAATCCGCAGCGCGCCCGTGCAGGACAGGTGCATGAGCGTCGCCGTGAAGTCGTCCATGCTCTCATGGTCCCAGCGCCACAGCCGCCCGATCAGCGCCGGATGCGTGCCCTTGTCGGGGAGATCGCGCCAGTAGTCGTCCTTGAACGCGGGAACGTGCTCCTTCCCATAGCGGGAAAACGCCCACAGCGCCACGCCCAGCGCCGCCGCGCACGCCAGCGCGCACGCGATCGCGAACCCCAGCGATATCACCCGCTCGCGGTTCGCCTGGTCCGCCCACGCCCCCTCTTCCGCCAGCACGTCTTCGAGATGCGCCTCCGTCCGATGGGGCTGGACGGTCCCGCTGGGGAGGTTCGTGAGCCAATCCGAGGGGAACACCACGCGCGCCTCGGCATAGGACCCGCCGTCGACGCGAGGGACGGAATACGTCACGCTGCCGCCCTCGTTGATGCTGAGGGACCCGTCGGCGGGCCCGTGCCCCCATGCGCGCACGTTACCGCCCGCGACGACGGCTTCGCCCGAGGGGACGGGCAGCGTGAGCGTCAGCGTGACGTCCTGCGAGGCGACCTCCCATCCGTCGCCGACGAACTGCCAGTACGCCTCGCCTACGTCGGAATAGGCGACTACGCCGTTTTCGACCGTGTAGTCCAGCTCGACGAGGATGCTCTCGTCGGAAGCGTCGAAGAAGGCGTACACGGTGTTGCGCGCCTTGTCGAAGGAATAGGCGTCCGTTCCCGGCCCGCCCTCGTCGCGCCACGACAGGACGAAGGGAACGCTCGGAACCGTCTGCGGCTCGCCGTACACCCTCCCCTCGCTGTCGACGGAGACCATGCGCACCGAGTTGATGCGCACCGCCGCGTCATCGGGAAGGTCGTCGAACGTCCACCACACGGCCGAGAACGAGCCGTCGAAGTCGAAGGTGCGCTGCTCGACGACATGCAGCGACCCGTCCGTCTCGACTTGGGCGTCTATCTGGACTTTCGGCATCGTGTACGAATCGGCGTAGGCGGCGGAGGGGCTCAGCGCGCACAGGATGGAAAGCAGGAGCGCGATCCCGATAAGCGCAGGCAGGACGGCCGTGCCGTGCCTTCGTTGATTTTGCGAACCGCAACGGTTTTGCACCGTGATGCTCCTTGCAAGTTCCGAACGGTCAAGGTATCATAGCTAACCGCACCATTATAGTACGGAGAAGTGACCGAGAGGCCGAAGGTGCTCGCCTGCTAAGTGAGTATACCCCACAAGGGTATCCGGGGTTCGAATCCCCGCTTCTCCGCCACGAAAGAACGAAAGCCCCGACGAGGGGCTTTTTTTCATTCCCGAGGGACCCCCCCGGGGGGGGATTCGAACCGATGAGGTGGAAACGCGTTAAGAAAACATGCCAGTGGCATGTTTTTAGCGTTTCGCCCGACCGAACTTGCGAGGGAGGGGTGCGCATTCGCGAAGCGAAGGCGCGAATCCCCGCTTCTCCGCCACTGAATAGCGAAAGCCCCGACCGAGGGGCTTTTTTTCATCCCCGGGGGACCCCCGGGGATTCGAACCGATGAGGCGGGGCGGGCTGCGGGAAGGCAGCCTACCTCCGCCCGTTCTCCAGGTTCTCGGTTTTCTGCGCCCGCTTCTTCCAGTTGGGATGGTTCTTCACGAACACCGCGCGGCAGATGCGGACGATGGCGAGGGCGATCAGCGACGTCGCGAGGAAGCTTCCCGCCAGCTCGAGCACCGCGACGTTGCCGTCGAGAAGCGTGTAGAGGCATATCAGCGCGAAGACGGCGCTGAGGATGCCCGTGAACCACGTGAACGCCCTGATGAGGATCTCCTTGGCTTTGTTGGGCGAATAACGCCACGTCGCCACCAGGTACACGATCGCCGCGACGACCGCCAGCACGATCAAAAGCGGGATGATGCGCGTGAGCCTTGCGATCATGGGATCCTCCTTCCTCGCCCTCCGTCGACGGCGCCCTCAGCCGGCGGCGCGGCTAGAACGACACGCCGGGCGCCTGCTCGGCACCGGCTGCGGCGTCGAAGCTCTCGCGCGCCTTGAAGCCCATCGCACCCGCCACCAGCACCGCAGGGAACGTCTGGATGGCGGTGTTGTACTTCATCACGGTGTCGTTGTAGCTTTGGCGCATGTAGCTGATCTTGTCCTCGGTCCCGGCGAGCTCCGCCTGCAGCTGCTGGAAGTTCGCGTTCGCCTTCAGGTCGGGATACGCCTCGGCGACGGCGAACAGGTTCTTCAGCGCGCTGGTCAGCAGGTTGGATGCCGCCATCTTGCCCTGCACCGTAGGCGCGCCCGCCACCGCCGCGCGCGCGTTGGTGACTTCGTCGAGCGTGGCGCGCTCGTGGGACGCATAGCCCTTGACGGTCTCGACCAGATTCGGGATCAGGTCGAGCCTGCGCTGCAGCTGCACGTCCACCTGCGACCAAGCGTTATCCACCATGTTGCGCAGCTTGACCAGATTGTTGTACAGCAGGATCGCCGCAACGACGACGATGACGATGAGTGCCGCCACGACGATGGCGATGATCATTCCGATATCCATATTCCCCGCCTTTCGCTCCCTTTCGAAACCCTATCCTCCCGATTCGGCATCGCGCCGATGATACCAGCCTGCCGCCGAGGCGGCTATCGCGCAGGGACGATCGCCGCGCGCGAGGGGCCGAACGTCGTCGTGCGCGCCCACCAGCCCCGTTCCCTCGCCGCCGCCACGACGCGGCACGCCGCTTGGAAATCGCGGCACACCGCGAAGGTCGCCGCGCCGCTTCCCGACATGAGGGCATCCTCCACTTCCCCGTCGCGCCCGTCGAGCCATTCGCGGACGTCGGCCAATGCCGGAAGCAGCTGTTCGGAAGCGCGCACCAGGTTGTTCCTGAGCGGCACCTGCCCGGCATCCGCCGCCGAGAACGCCGCATCCCAATCTGCTTCGCCGATGGCCTGGGGATCCTCGTCGAACACGCGGTACGCGTCCTTCGTCGACACGCCGCCTTCGGGCTTGACGAGGACGATCGAGCTCGTCATCGGCTTGAGCGCGTGATGGAAGGCGTCGCCCACCCCGGTGAAGCAGGCGCAGCCGCCGCGCAGGAAGAACGCCACGTCCGCGCCGAGGGAGCGCGCCGCCTCCTCGATGCGGCCGTCGCCGGGATCGATCCCCCACAGATGCGCCGCGCCCACCAATGCGGCGGCGGCGTCGGACGACCCTCCGCCCAGCCCCGCCTGCGCGGGGATGTGCTTCTCGATGATGATGCGCATGCTCTCGTCGGCGGAGCGCCCGACCAGCTCGGCGAGAAGGCGCACCGCCTTCGCCGCGATGTTGTCTTCCGGCGCCACGTCCAGCGGATCGACGCCCTCCCTCGGCACGCACGCCACGTCGAGCGAGAGGCCCTCGCCGTCCGCCGGCCCCAGCTTCATGCGCAGCACGTCGTGCAGCATCAGCGCATGCATGATGGACGTCGCGTCGTGGTAGCCGTCGGCGCGCCTCTCGCCGATGCCCAGGAACAGGTTCACCTTGGCAGGGGCGATCAGGCGGATCTCGCCGGGCTCCAGGCGGCTGTCCGCCGTCTGCGTCAGGCGCGCCTGCTCGACCATATCGACAGCTTGCTCTTCCATCTATCCCCTTGCTTTCCTCTTCGCTTTGAAGAAATCGCGCAGCAGCGCCGCGCATTCGTCCTGCAGCACCCCCGGCTCTACCGCGAACGTGTGGTTGAGCCGCTTGTCGGCGTTGACCGAGTACAGCGTGCCCAGCGCCCCCGCCTTCTGGTCGCTGGCGCCGAAGACGCACCGGTCGATACGCGCCTGGTGCATGAGGCCCGCGCACATGATGCAGGGCTCGAGCGTCACGTAGAGCGTGCAGCCGTCGAGCCGCCAGGAGCGCAGACGTTCATTTGCCTGTGCGATGGCTTCCATCTCTGCGTGCGAGGAGGTGCGCTGCAGTTCCTCACGCCGGTTGCGGCCTCGGCCGATGATCTCGCCGTCTTTGACGATGACACAGCCGACGGGCACCTCGCCCTCCTGTGCGGCCTCGCGCGCGAGAGACAGCGCCTCGCGCATATAATCTTCATGCTCCATACTTGGCTCCTTGTTTGAAAAGAGGAATATTTGTCCACACTTTCCATACACTGACATTGCAGAGGTATGGGAGGGCGAAAACATGCGAAAGGTCAATTTGCTGCGCTGTGACGTCGCGCGCGATGCATCCATGCAGGACTTGTTCAGCGAGCTGAGCGACACGCGTGTCGCACTGTCGCAGGCGTACGCGCGCTTCAACGCGGTCTGCGCGCCGGAGCTTGTCGACGCCTGCGTGTATGAGATCAACGCGGAACTCTCGCGCTATGACTACCTGCTGCGCCAGATCAAGGAGCGCGGCGGCGAAGCCGTGTGCAAAACGTGCAGCGAGGGGGTCGCAAAATGGGGATGACGGAAAAAGTGCTGCTCGTCCTGTTCGCCGTGTTTGCACTGCTCGCGGTGCTCAAGCTGTTTGCGGCGCCCTTGAAGCTCGCGGGCAAACTGCTCGTCAACACGCTGCTCGGCTTTGCGCTGCTCGGCATCTTCCTTGTTTATCTGATCTTCGGCGTCGCGCTCGGGCAGATGGATGAGGTCGTCACCGGCGCCGCCGCGGAGACCTGGAACCTGTTCGGTCTGGAGGCCGGCTTCACGATGACGCTTTCGTCCTATGCGCTCGGATGTTCGATCATCGCGATGTTCAACCGCGTCGGCGGCGGCATTTACACCAAAGCGGCGGATATGGGCGCCGACCTGGTCGGCAAAACCGAAGCGCATATCCCCGAGGACGACCCCCGCAACCCCGCCACGATCGCGGATAACGTCGGCGATAACGTCGGCGACGTCGCCGGTCTCGGCTCCGACCTGCTGGAAAGCTACGTCGGCGCGATCATGTCCGCCGTCATCCTCGCCATTGAGGTCTTCCGCAATAGC
>URRZ01000041.1 GCA_900550385.1 uncultured Coriobacteriaceae bacterium
CCCGCGGGGGCCCCCCCCACTTACAACACCCCGCCCCCCGCGGACTGGCAGCCAACGCCCCGCGGCCCGCGGGGCGGGGGCACCGGGCCGCCGCTGCGGCCGCCTCTGGCACCCGATCTTCGCGCGATCCCGCAGGCTTGCGTACCCGTTGTACGCTTCGCCTCCGCGATCCCGCGAATCTCGGGCGCCAGAGCCGCCCTCGCTGTCGTTACGAACGACCTGTGATTTTATGTTCTGCCTGCGGGGTGCGAGCGGTCGGCGCAACTTCTTTTCCATCCCCGTCCGATTGCGGGTGCTATGAACAAGCCTCTCGACTACATATTCCCCGATCCGCCTGCCGGGCTCGAACCGGCGCGCCTCGATCCCGATCGCGTGCCGCAGCATGTGGCGGTGATCATGGACGGCAACGGGCGCTGGGCGAAGAAGCGCGCGCTCAACCGCCTGAAGGGCCACAAGGCCGGCATCGAGGCGGTGCGCGAGACCATCCGCTGCGCGTCCGACGTGGGCGTGCGCTACCTGACCATCTACTCGTTCTCCACCGAGAACTGGAAGCGTCCGCAAGACGAGGTGGTCGGCCTGATGGACCTGTTCGCCAAGACGATGCTGGCGGAGGTTGACGGCCTCGACGAGGAGAACGTCCGCGTGCGCACGATCGGCGACCTGTCGCCGCTGCCCGCCGACACGCGCCAGGCGTTCGAGGACGCATGGGAGCAGACGCGCGGCAATACCGGCATGACGCTGGTGGTGGCCGTGAACTACGGCGCGCGCGAGGAGATCATGCGCGCCGCCAAGGCCTACGCCGCCGAGGCGCTTGCCGTGGGAGCGGCGGGCGGCCAGCTGCCCGACCTCACCGAGGAGGCGTTCGAGCGCGGCCTCTACACCGCCGACATCCCCGATCCCGACCTGGTGATACGCACCTCGGGCGAACTGCGCATCTCCAATTTCCTGCTGTGGCAGATCGCCTATTCCGAGTTCCACTGCACCGACGTGCTGTGGCCGGACTTCAACCGCTACGACTTCCTGCGCGCCCTGCTGGACTTCCAGGGGCGCGACCGCCGTTTCGGGGCGGTGAAATAGCGCATGGCGAAAAAGCGGGTCGAGGAGCCGGCGGTGCGTCACGCATGGGGCGAGGAGCCCCCTGAGCCCGACGCGGGTTCCGAGGAGCGCACCCGCAAGCAGAAGCTGAAGGATTTCGCCTACGACAAGACCCCCGAGAAGCTGAAGCACCCCACCGACATCCAGGTGCGCTTCCGCACCGGGTTCGTCTACATCGCCGTGTCGGTGATCTGCATCATGGTCAGCGAATGGACCACGCTTCTGCTGCTGGTCCTGACGGCGGGCATCTCCGCCGGCGAGTTCTACTACATGCTGCGCTCCGACGCCAAGCTGCCCAACGAGATGCTGGGCATCATCGGCGCTGTCCTCTATCCGATCAGCGTGTTCTTCCTGGGCATCGACGGTGCGCTGTACGTGAGCCTGGCGCTGCTTCTGGCGCTCATCACCTGGTACGTGTTCTGGATGCGCGCGCGGGTGGCCGATGTGGGCGTGAGCTTCTTCGGCGCCGCCTACACGGGGATGCTGCTCTCGGGCATCGTGGTGATTCGCGGGTCGCTGCCCGATCCGTGGGGCGGGCTTCTGGTGCTGGGCATCTTCCTGAGCGTGTGGGCCAACGACTCGTTCGCCTACCTGTTCGGCAGCAAGTTCGGCAAGCACAAGCTGGCGCCGCGCACCAGCCCCAAGAAGAGCTGGGAGGGCTTCATCGCGGGCCTGGTGGCGTCCATGCTGTTCTGGATCCTGATCTCGTTCATCCCGGGCGTGACGATGAGCATCCCGCTCGCCGCGCTGTTCGGCCTTCTGTGCGGCCTGGCGGGCGTTCTGGGCGATCTGGCGGAAAGCCGCATCAAGCGCAACTCGGGCTTCAAGGATTCGGGCACCATCATGCCGGGCCACGGCGGGCTGCTCGATCGCTGCGATTCGCTGTTCACGGTCGCCATCGTCGCGGCCGTGCTGTTGGTCCTAGGAGGTTGCATCCCCTATGTCGGATAGGCGCCGCATCGCGGTTTTGGGATCCACGGGGTCCATCGGCACCCAGACGCTCGACGTGGCGCGCCGGCATCCCGACAAGCTGCAGGTGGTGGCATTGGCGTGCGGGACGCGCGCCGACGAGCTGCTGGGGCAGGCGCGCGAGTTCGACGTCCGCTGCCTGGCGTTGGGCGATGAATCGCTGGCCGACCTGACCGTCTGCGACGATCTTCGCTGCCAGGCGGAAGGGGGGTCGTTCGCGCTCGGACCCCAGGCGGTGTCCGACCTGGCGCTGCTCCCCGAGGTCGACGTGGTGGTGAACGCGCTGGTGGGCGAGGCCGGGCTGCGGGCGAGCTACCAGACGCTCGCGGCGGGCAAGGTGCTGGCGCTCGCCAACAAGGAGTCGCTGGTGGTGGGCGGCGACCTCATCATGCCGTTGGCGGGGAAGGTGGACGCGCAGCGCCGGCAGCGCGGGGAGGCGCCCGAGCACGGCCCGGCGGGCGCGCTGATGCCCATCGACTCCGAGCACGGCGCCATATACCAATGCCTCATCGGCGAGAACCCGCGCGAGGTGTCGCGCCTTTGGGTCACCGCGTCGGGCGGCCCGTTCCGCGGACGCACGCGCGACCAGCTCGCGCGCGTCACCGCCGCCGACGCGCTGAAGCATCCCACGTGGAACATGGGCGCGAAGATCACCATCGACTCGTCCACGCTCATGAACAAGGGCTTGGAGGTCATCGAGGCGCACCATCTGTTCACCATGCCCTACGACCGCATCAGCGTGGTGGTGCAGCCGCAAAGCGCCATCCACTCCATGGTCGAATTCTCGGACGGTAGCGTGAAGGCGCACCTGGGCACCACAGACATGCGCATCCCCATCCAGTACGCGCTGAGCTATCCCGAACGCTGGGACGCCCCCGTGCAGCCGCTCGATTTCACGACGCTGGGCAGCCTCGAGTTCTCGGCGCCCGACACCGACACGTTCCGCTGCCTTGCCTTGGCGCGTCATGCGGGCGAGGCGGGGGGCACGCTTCCCTGCGTCATGAACGCGGCGAACGAGGTCGCGGTGGCGGCGTTCCTCGCCGGGAAGATCGGCTATCTGGACATCGCGGCGTGCGTGGAGTCGGCGATGGAGGCCCACGAGCGCGAGGGCGTGCAGAAGGTCGAGTCGCTCGATCAGCTTGAGGCGCTCGACCGGTGGGCGCGCCGCGCCGCCATGGACTGGTCGAAGTAGCGCCTTCAGTCGCGCAGGACGTTGCGCGGGAAATCCCCGTCGTAAGGGAGCGCGCCTGCGAACCTCGTATCCGCATCGGTCGCCACCACCAGGTAGTTGTCCTCCTCGGAGTAATCGGCATCGGGGCAGGGGATCACCTGCACGTTGGGGAACGCCTCCGCAAGCGTGGCGACCGCGTCGCGCAGGAACGAGATGTCCGAGCCTCCGTTCCGGGAAACGACGTTGGCGGCGTACACGCCCCCCGGCTCGAGGACCCGCGCGACGGCGCGCGCAGCTTCCACGGTTGCGAGGCTTTTCGCCGGATCGTCGCCGCGGAAGGCGTCGTTCAGGACGGCGTCGTAGCGGTTCGGGCAGCGTTCCAGGTAGGAGCGTCCCTCCGAGGCGATGAGGCGGATTGTCCCGCGCCCGCCGCCACCCTCCCCGCAGCACGCGCTGCCGTCGCTTCGCGGCGCGTCCTCGCCGACGCCGCGCCCGCCATCCTCGGCAGGCTGCGCCCCTGCCGCGCCTTCCAGCTCGCTGGCGAAGAAGAAGCGCCGGGCGATGCCGATGATCCGGGGGTCTTCCTCCACGACGTCGACGCGGATGCCGGGCCGCGCGGCCGCCGCGTGCTTCGGCCACGCGCAGCCGCCCCCGCCGATCATGAGGGCGCGTCGGACGGGGCGCGCCCCTAGGAACACCTCATCGAACATCCGGTAGTACGAGAACACGGGCTCGAACCGGCGCTTTCCCAAGTAGGTGGCGCTTTGGTAGGCGCCCCCGACGTCGAGTACGCGGACGGCACCGCCGTGCGGCCCCTCGACGGTGAACACGGACGCCCATCCGCGCGAGGTCCTGACCAGGTGGTAGTCGTCGTTCCCGCAGCGCCTGAGGGAGCCGAGCAGTCCCTTGAGCACGGCGGTCCTAGCGCGCTTCGCCGCTATCGAGGCCCACCACGGAATGGTCGATCCCCGCCCTGCGCGGGTTCGTGGTGATCTCGAAGGGGATGCGGCCTTCCCGCAGCGACTGCTTCACGAACACGTTGATCGCGGTGGTGAAGCTGAGGCCCAGATCGTCGAAGAGGCGATCGGCCTCCTCCTTGAGGCTCTCGTCTATGCGGATGGTCACGTTGATGTTCGCCATGGCTCACCCTTCCTCGCGTCCGGCCCGTCCCTTGCGTCGGCGCTATCGGCCCTCGATGGGCCCAAGCGCCACCTCGCGCAGGTAGTGCCCGTCTTCCTGGGATTCCAGCACGTTGACGGAGCATGCGGGCTCGACCCCGCTGCCCTTGAGCATGGGGAGGAAGCGCAGCGGGAACGCGAGCGATTCCTCCTCGTCGTCCTCGAGGAAGTCGGTGCAGCCCGCGGCGTCGAGCATCGCCCGGGCGAGTTCGCGATCGACGCCGTACACCTTCGCCGTCTTCAGGAAGAAGTCGCCCTCGTCGAAGCGGTAGCATGGATGCGCATGCGCGGCGCGCTCGTTCATCTGGCGCATCTCGCTGCGGTGCTTGTTGTCCAGCGAGCAGTAGTGCATGCCGAACGACAGGCCCTCGTCCAAGGCGAACAGCATCAGCTTCAGCGCCAGCTCCTCGCTGCCGGCGATGGGCAGCCCGCCGGAGTACCCGTAGTCGTACATCACGTCGAACGGGGGGTTGCGCACCTCGAACCCGCGCCGTGCGAACTCGTCCCAATTGTGGAAGGGGAAGCAGAACTCCAGGAGGTTCATGCCCCGGATGCCCGCCTCGTCGAAGCGGCGCATCAGCTGCTTCATCTCGTCTTCCGTGCCGGGGACTATGGGCATCTCCACCATGACGTCGGGGATGTAGCGCCCCGCCATCTCCATGTTGGCCAGCACGCGTTGCTGGAGCGGCTCGGGATCGTCGTTCTTCACGCTGAAGCGGATCTCGCGCAGGCCCGCATCGCGCAATCGCCGCGCGCCCTCCTCGGTGAGCAGGTCGCCCGAGGTGTACATGCGCTTGTGCGTTTGGGGGAACAGCTCGCCGGCGCGCTCGAGGAAGCGGATGGTGTCGTCCAGGTTCAGCAGGGGTTCGCCGCCGGTGAGCCCTAGGCAGGCCAGCTCCTTGTAGGAATGCGAGGCGCGTTCGAGCCCCTGCTCCCACGGACAGCCCTCGCGGAAGAACTTCTCGTAGTCCGCTTGGTTGTGGTTGAAGCAGAAGTAGCAGTCGCGATGGCATTCGAACGTGGTGGAGAACGTCTCGCTGCCGCGGTTGCCCGTGCACTCGACGCACGCCTGCGACACCCAGCCGATGCGGATGCTCGCACCGGCGTTGCGGAAGCGCGCGCCGCGTTGGCGCAGCTCGCCGCGCAAGGCGGTGCGGACGTCGGCCCCGGATCCCTGCGGGGCGAACACGATGCCCTTGCCCTCCAGCGTCTTGATGTAGGTGTCGCGGACGCCGTCGTAGTGGTCCAGCGCGGCTTGCAATGCGGTGTTCTCGGTCTTCATATCCCTATCCAAACGAACGCTCGGCACGCTTGCGCGCCGACGGGCCTACGCGTGCGGCTCATGCGCACGCAACCTGTCCAGTATAGCGAATCGGGGGCGGATCGTGTCGTTCTGCGGCGCGCCCGCCGTTCATTTCGCTCCCGCACGGGGCGAGGGGCCCCTCCCCATCGGGCGCGGCCGCCGGCATCCGGGGCATCAGGGCCTGCCGTCCGGATCGATGCGCAGGATGTCGTCGAACGGGATGTCCGTCGTCACCACGCGCAGCGTGCGCAGCGGCTCGTCGATGCGCGTCACGGCGCCGCGGATCGTCGCGTAGGCGTCGCGGTCGTAGTAGACGACGCTCGCCACGTCGCCTTTGCGCAGCGCGGCCAGCCGGGCGGAGAGCTCGAGCGCCTCCTCCTCGGTGAGCCGATGGCGGGGCTGCTCGACGCGCTCCTGCCGGCGGACCAGCTCGTAGTAGCCTTTGAGCGCGGCGAACGGCATGAACTGCCGCGCGCGGTCCGGGTGGGGGCGGGCCCGATGGCGCGGCTGCGGCCCGCGGCCAGCGCTGCCGTCCATGCCCTCATGCACGATGGCCTCCGATCTGCTCGTTGCGTTCGCGGGCCGTGGCCTTGTCCTTGAGGCTCGTCCCCTTCAGCAGGGCGTTCTTGCCGAATCTCTCCTTGACGGCCAGCACGGCGTCCTGGACCTTCCGCTCGGCCGCCTCGCCTTCGATGTCGGCGAACAGGCTGGGGGT
Source organism: uncultured Coriobacteriaceae bacterium (assembly GCA_900550385.1). GTDB lineage: Bacteria > Actinomycetota > Coriobacteriia > Coriobacteriales > Eggerthellaceae > Aphodovivens. The sequence continues at coordinate 6,432 of URRZ01000041.1, forward strand.
GGAAAGCCCCTCGGGCATCAGGTCGGAGAACCCGATGCTGATGCGGCGCACGGCGCGGGTCCGATCCACCGCCTCGTCGAACAGGGCCTCGAATGCGGCGATGAGCTGCTTGAACGAGTTGGTGGGGTGGGGGAGCTTGCGGCCGATGTGCGCCGCGCCCGCGCCGAACCTGCCGTCGGCGAAGCGCTTGCCGTGCTCGCCCTCGAACACCACCTCGCGCCGCGCCGCCCCGCCGCCGGCGATCGGGGCGCCGGCGCCATCCGGCCAGGCTGCGCCGTCGCCCGCCCGGCCCTCGGCGGTGCCCGGGGATCCCTCGCCGCCCTTCTGCCGCGCGTAGCCCACATGCAGGTCGATCCGCCCGGCCGCGGATCCCTGAGCCACCAGGTCGAGCGCGCTGGCGTCCACCATCTCGCGCATCACCATGCGCGCCTCGGCCACCGTGTAGTCGCTTGGCAGCACCTGCCCGTTCACCAGCGAGTGGCCCTTGGGTTCGTAGGCATGGATCTCGGCTATGGTGCAGGGCTCCTGCCCCCAGGCGTGATCGATGAGGAACTCCGCGTTCACGCCGAACTCCCGATACAGCGTCTTCTCGCGCATCCGGGTCACGCCGTGCAGGTCGTGCACGCCGTACTTCGCGAGGCGCCGCGCGATGCCCGGTCCGATGTTCCAGATGTCGGTGATGGGGCGGTGCGGCCAGATGATGCGTTTGAACTCGGTCTCGTCCAAAACCCCGATGCCGTCGTCGGCGTGCTTGGCCGTGATGTCGAGGGCCACCTTGGCCAGGAACAGGTTGGTGCCGATGCCGGCCGTCGCGCAGATGCCCGTCTCGGCGAACACGGCGTCCATCAGCATGCGGGCCATCTGGCGCGGCGTCCTGCCGTACAGCGCCAGGTACGACGTGACGTCGATGAAGCACTCGTCGATGGAGTACACGTGCACGTCGTCGGCGGAGACGTAGCGCAGGTAGATGGCGTAGATCTGCGCGGACACCTCCATGTAGAGATGCATGCGCGGGGTGGCCATGATGTAGTCGACGCCCTCGGGGATCTCGAACACGCGGCAGCGGTTGCGCACGCCGAGCTCCTTCATGGCGGGCGTGATGGCGAGGCAGATGGTGGTGCGGCTGCGCTCGGGGTCGGCCACCACCAGGTTGGCGGTGAACGGGTCGAGCCCGCGCATGGAGCACTCGACCGAGGCGTAGAAGCTTTTGAGGTCGATGCACAGGTAGACCCTGCCGCCGTTCTCATCGGGCAGCGCGCCGCCGTCGGCCCATCCGCATGCCGGCGCGCCGGCGAGGAGGCTCGCCAGCGCGCTTGCGTCGGCCGCGCATCCTGCCGTTGCGCCGGTGCCGCCCGCGCGCTCCGCAGACGCGACGGTGCCGCCCGCACGCTCCGCAGACGTGCTCCCATCCGTCTTCATCCCGGCATCCTCCTCCCCTCGGCGCCCGCGCATCCCTCGACATTCCACGGTTTGTTCGATTGCGAAAAACGAGCAACTGTTCTAGTCTATGATAACGGAAGAGGAGGCATCGTGGAGCGGGGAAAGCGGAAAACATCGGATGCGCGCAACGCTGGTTCGTGGAGGTTCCCGAAGGCATGCCCCTGCACCGTTTCCTCGGTTCCGGATGAGCGCGTTTCTGCTGCTCAACGAAAGGGTGACGCTTCCCGGCGATGGGCTGACAAGGGGAAGGGGGTGTGATACGGTTCGAACCGATGGAGGGGAAGCGGACATATCTCAACGCCGCCGCGAGCTGGCTTCTGGTCGTCGGGTGGGCTGCCGTCATATTCTTCATGTCCGCGAACACCGGCGATGCCTTGGACTTCGGGGACGGCTTCGTGGCGCGGGCAGCCCAGTGGCTCAAGGGCCAGCAGGCCCAGATCCTGCCGCCGGGCGTCGATGCGGTCAGCCCCCTCGCGCATCTTTGCGAATACGCCGTGTTCGGCGCGCTCCTGGCCAACGCTTGGCGCTGGCGCCTGGCGCTGCCGTGGGCGACGTGGGCGGCGGTCCTGTGCGGCAGCCTCTACGGCATCACCGACGAGATCCACCAGATATTCGTCCCCGGCCGCGTCGCCGATCCGCTCGATTGGCTGATGGACACCTGCGGCGCCGCCATCGGCGCATTGGCCGCCTATGCGCTCATACGGTATCTGGCGAACCGCCGGGCCTTGAACGTGCGCTGATTGCCGCGATCCGAACGCATCCTGCCCGCCAGCGCGCCCTGGCGGCGCGCCCGCGCAACTGCGGCCAGCTATCCCAGCTCGATCGAATGCAGCGGCTTGTACGCCGCCCCCTTGCGGGTCAGGGTGCTCTTGAACAGGGTGACCGTGCTCGCTTCGTCGGGTTCGGGGAAAGCGAGCACGGGCAGCGCGCCTTTGGGGATGCGGCAGCGCCGCGCGAGGGTGAGATGGGGCTTGAACGCCTTGCCGTCGAAGGGTACGTCGCGTGCGGCGAGCTCCTCGCGGACACGTTCGGCGAGCTGCATCAACGCGGGGCTCGGCGCGATGCCCAGCCACAGCGTCGCATCGTGGGGGCGCCCGAACTTGCCCAGGCCGTCGCTGCGCAGCGGGATCGGGTCGCAGCCGGCGCAGGCCGCTTCCAGCGCGTCGGCAGCGGCCGAGACGCCCGTCGGGTCCAGCTCGCCGATGAATGCCAGCGTCAGGTGGTAGCTTTCGCGCTTCATGAAGCGGCCGGGGATCTGCTCGGAAAGGCTGCGCGCCACCCCCGCCGCTTGGTCGACGAACGCGTCCGGCAGCTCCAACGCGATGAACGTCCTCATGGCGCGACCTCCTTGCCTGGCGGCGGCGATCCGGGGGCTTGGGGCCGGCTGGAGGGATCGTCGCTCTTCAGGCTTCACGCTACCACGAATCGCCGTCGATTGCTATCATGGTGGGCGGTCTTTTCGATGCCTTCCGCGCTGCGCAAGGCGATGTCCATAAGGAGGAACCGACCGTGGAACGAACCAGGATCGCGAAGCTGTACGCCGATGCCGAGCAGATGGGCGGCCAGGCCGTCACCGTCGCCGGATGGGTGCGCTCGGTGCGCGACATGAAGAACTTCGGCTTCGTCACGCTCAACGACGGCAGCTGCTTCAAGGACTTGCAGGTCGTGATGAGCCGCGACACGCTGGCCAACTACGACGAGGTCGCGCGCCAGAACCCCGGCGCCGCGCTGGTGGCCGAAGGCGAGCTGAAGCTCACGCCCGACGCGCCGCAGCCGTTCGAGATCGCCGCCGCCCGCATCGAGGTCGTGGGCGAGAGCGCGCCGGACTACCCGCTGCAGAAGAAGCGCGCCACGGTGGAGTTCCTGCGCACCCAGCAGCACCTGCGCCCGCGCACGAACCTGTTCCGCGCGGTGTTCCGCATCCGCTCGGTGGCCGCCGCCGCCATCCACGAGTTCTTCCAGAGCCGCGGGTTCGTGTACGTGAACACGCCCATCATCACCACGTCGGACTGCGAGGGCGCCGGCGAGATGTTCCACGTGACCACGTTGGACATCGCCAACCCGCCGCGCACCGATAAAGGCGAGGTCGACTACAGCAAGGACTTCTTCGGAAAGCCGGCCAGCCTCACCGTGTCGGGCCAGCTCAACGCCGAGAACTTCGCGATGGCATTCGGCGACGTGTACACGTTCGGCCCCACGTTCCGCGCCGAGGACTCCAACACCAAGCGCCACGCCGCCGAGTTCTGGATGATCGAGCCCGAGATCGCCTTCGCCGACCTCGAGGATGACATGAACCTGGCCGAGGACATGCTCAAGTTCGTGATCAACCACGTGATGGAGACCTGCCCCGACGAGCTGGGCATGCTCAACAGGTTCGTGGACAAGGGCCTGATCGAGCGCCTGACGCATGTGGCCACGAGCGATTTCGCGCGCGTGACCTACACCGATGCGATCAAGATCTTGGAAGAAGCCGTGGCGGCGGGGACCAAGTTCGAGTACCCCGTCAGCTGGGGCGTCGACCTGCAGACCGAGCACGAGCGCTACCTGACCGAGCAGCACTTCAAGAAGCCCACGTTCGTGACCGACTATCCCGCCGAGATCAAGGCATTCTACATGCGCATGAACGACGACGGCAAGACGGTGGCCGCGGCGGACTGCCTGGTGCCGGGCATCGGCGAGATCATCGGCGGCAGCCAGCGCGAGGAGCGCCTGGACGTGCTCGTGCGCCGCATCGAGGAGCTGGGCATGGAGGCCGACCAGTACAAGTACTACTGCGACCTGCGCCGCTTCGGCACCTGCAAGCACGCGGGCTTCGGCCTAGGCTTCGAGCGTTTGGTGATGTACCTCACCGGCGTCGCCAACATCCGCGACGTCATCCCGCACCCCCGCACCGTGGGCAACGCGGAGTTCTAGGTGTTCCGGCGGCCGAACGGCCGCCCGGCGTGGCGACGGCCCACATCTAATGCCCCGCCCCCGCGGGGGTGCAATTATTTGTGTCCCTTCGTCACCCTGATGTGTCCCTTCGTCACGGCACGCCTGTCACGCTTCTCACGCCTTTGTCGCGCGGGGCATTCGTCACCCTAGGAAGGTGGAGCCGAGTGAAAGCGATGGCGTTACAATGAGGACAAGGCAGTCGCTCTCTTTTGCTTTGAAACGCTTGAGAAGGGTGGGACTATGGATGGCGATGGACAGAGGGGCTTCATCCGGGAGCTCCATGCGATCGCATCGGGTGCGGCCGGAGATGTGCTCAATCGTTTCGGGCTGGACTTCGTGGGCGTCTCCATCGTCCCCGACGGCTCGGCGCCCATCCTCACCTGGCAGTACGCGGCAGGCAGCACTACCGAAAACTACGCCCTCATCCATCTTCCCGAGGGCGTCGGCGCGCTGGGCAAGGTTCAGAAGCTGCGCCGCGGCATCGTGGTGAACAGCGTCGAAGACGACATCCCCCAAGGCGAGCTGTTCCAATACCCCATCATCGTCGCCGAGGCGCTGTCGAGCTTCTTCTCGTTTCCTTTGATGGAGGACGGGGATCTTCGCGTGATACTCATCTGCGCCACGCGATTCGTGCGCACGTTCGACGAGGTGTCATGCGGCCTCATCCAGCAGTTCTCCGCCACGCGCTTCTCGCTCGAACCCTGCGGCGAGGCGCCCCTTCTGGTGCACGGTAAACAGGAAGGCTTCGCCTACACCGAAATCACGCACCGTTTGCTGCAGGCGCAGGAAGACGAGCGCCGCCGCATCGCCCGCGAGCTCCACGACGGCATCTCGCAGGAGATCCTCGTCGCTCAGATCGAACTGCGCAAGCTGGGGTATCTGCCGCAGGAAGAATGGCCCGCCGCCGTCGATGCCGTGAGCGGGCGGCTCAGGGACGTCATCGCGCATATCAGCGCCATCGCCCGCGCGCTGCGTCCGGCCGCCCTCGACGAGCTGGGTCTGGTGGCGGCGCTCGAGGCTCTGTGCGCTACCATGCAGAAGGCGTTCGGGGTGCCCATCGAAGTGGAGGCGGAGGACCCCGGGCCTTTGGGCGCCGATCGCGAGATTGCGCTGTACCGCATCTGCCAGGAGGCGGTGTCCAATGCCTGCAAGTACTCGGGTGCGGATGCGGTGGGGGTAACGCTTGCCGTGCGAGATGGCATCCTGACGCTGCGCGTCGCCGATGACGGCATCGGCTTCGATCCCGCCCGCCCGCAGGCGAAGGGAAGCGGGCTCGGTTTGGGCGGCATGCGGGAGCGCGCGGGTTTGGTGGGCGGCGATCTGAACATCGAATCCGCTCCCGGCTTCGGCTGCACGGTGACGTTGTCCATGGCTCTTGGAGGTTCGCGATGATACGGATCGTTTTGGCGGACGACCATTCGGTTGTGCGGATGGGTTTCCGCATGATCATCGAGCAACAGATGGATCTGCAGGTGGTGGGCGAGGCGTCCGATCCTGAGGAAGCGTTCGACCTGGTCGTGAGCAAGAAGCCGGATGTCTTGCTGACCGACATCTCGATGGGCACCGAGAAAAGCGGCCTGCTGCTTGCCGAACGCGTGCGCGATGGCGGTATGGCAACGCGCGTGGTGGTGCTGAGCATGCATGACGAGCAGGAATATCTGTCGCAGGCGCTCAAGGCGGGCGCGTTGGGCTATGTGCTGAAAAGCTCGTCGGACGCCGAGCTGATCAAGGCCATCCGCCGCGCCGCTGCCGACGAATCGTATGTGTGCGATGACATGATGGACGGATTCGTGCGCAACTCGGTGAGCCGGGTCGACCCTGCGGCCGATGCGCTGTCGCCGCGCGAGGCGGAGCTCGTCTCGTTGGCGGTGCGAGGGTTCTCCAACGCCGAGATCGCCGAGGCGCTTTCCATCTCGATCAAGACGGTCGAAGGTAGAAAATCCAAGGTCATGGCAAAGATAGGCGCGCATTCCAAACCCGAGCTGTTCGACTACGCGGTCAAACACGGCCTGGTCAAACTGTAGCCGTCTGCGGAAAAAGGGGATTTCCCTCCCCCTTGCGTAGGGATGATCCCCTTACGTGCACCTCGGGCCTCCCCTCACACTGTCCCTAGCTTGCAAGACGAGAGGGACAAGAGGGAGAGGCGAAACCATGGGAAGCGAAATCACGCGCCGCACCTTCATGAAAGCGGGATCTGCCGCCGCCCTTGCCGCATTGGGCGCGGGCGCCGTCGGTGCTGCGACGGGGATTCCCGCCGCCAAGGCGCTGGCGGAATCAGCGCCGCCTGAAGGGAAATGGGTGCGCACCACCTGCGCCCCCAACTGCACGGGATCCTGCGGGATGAAGGCGTTCGTGCACGACGGGCAGATCAAGATGATCTCGCAGGCGGCGGACTACCCCTACGAGCGGTACAACCCGCGCGGATGCCTCAAGGGCATCTCCATCAACACGATGATCCACGGCCCCGAGCGCTTGACGGCGCCGCTGGTGCGCAACGAGCAGACCGGCGAATTGGAGGAAACCGACTGGGACACCGCGCTGGATGCCGCGGCGCAGAAACTACGCGGCATCGCAGAAAAGTACGGCCCGGATTCGATCGGCGTCATCTGGCAGGTTCAGGGCACGGGCCATGTGCAGAAGGGCGCGCTGGTGCGCCTGACCAACATGATGGGGTGGTCGGCCATCGGCGGCTACGAGCTCAACGGCGACTTGCCGATGTTTTGGCCCGAGACGTTCGGATGCCAAAGCGAGGAGCTCGAAAGCTACGAATGGGAGGACTCGCGCTACACGATGATCTTCGGCTCGAACCCGATGGTCACGCGCTTGCCCGACTCCCATTTTCTCAACTACTCGCGCGAGGCGGGCGGCAAGGTGGTGTGCTTCGACCCCAACTACTCCGCGACCGCCGAGAAATCCACCGAATGGGTGCGCATCAAGCCCGATACCGACGCCGCGTTCGCGCTAGCGGCGGCCAAGGTGATCATCGACGAGGGGCTGCTGGACGAGTCGTTCTGCAAGAACTTCACCGACCTGCCGTTGCTCATCGATACGGCGACGGGCAAGCGTCTTGTTGCTGCGCAGGTGGCGGGCTTGTCGGCGCTGGATGTTCCCGCCTATCGCGAGACCTACGTGGCGTGGGATGCGGCGGCGGGCGCTCCGGTGGCGGTGGATCCCGAGCACTTGGGCGGCACCGACGGGTACGCCTTGGAAGGCGCTTTCGAGGTTCCGCTGGTGGGCGGCGGCACGGCATCCGCTAAAACCTCGTTCACGCTACTGCGCGAGAGCCTGGAAGCCTACGACCTGGAATCCGCGAGCACCGTCACCGACGTGCCCGCTGGCACCATCCAGCGCATCGCGCGCGAATGCGCGGCGGTCAAGCCCATGCACATCATCTTCGGCGGATCGGCCATGCAGTGGCATCATGGCGACCTGAAGGGGCGCGCCTGCGCGCTGCTCGCCGCGCTCACAGGCAACATCGGCCAGCTCGGTGGCGGTATCTCCACGTACGTCGGCCAGTACAAGACGCGCTTCAACACGGCGTCGTGGTTCATCCCCCCGCGCCCGAAACGAGCCTCGGCTCCGTTCCATTACGCCGTCAACGGTCGCACCGATACCATGAGCGCAAGCTTCCCCGAAGCGGGGTTCAAGGCGCTTGTCGTGGGCTGGGGCAATCCGTTCGAGCAGCACAACGTGGCCAACTGGCTGCGAAGCGCCAAGGAGTCCGGCGAGCTGGAATGCGTGATCTGCTTCGAATTCCAGCACACCAAGACGGTGGATTATTCCGACGTGGTTTTCGCCAGCGCCAGCTGGTACGAAAAGACCGAGCTGGTCGTCACCCCGCTGCATCCTTGGGTGCAGATCATGCAGCCGATGGTGGACCCGCCCGGCATCGCGCGGCCCGAGCTGTGGACGTGCAAGGAGCTTGCCTGCCGCATCGACCCGTCCGTCGCCGATATGTGGCCGGAATTTGAGCCCGAGGAGGTCGAGCAGGCGGCCGAAGAGGTGCTGCGCACGCTATTGGAAAACGGCGGCGAGACCATCGACCACATCACGGTGGAAGACCTTAAGGCCGGACCGTGCAAGCTGGCGCATACCAATCCCGGCGAGAAGAAGATCCCGTTCTGGGAGCAGATCCACGAAGGGCGGCCATTCCCCACGGTCTCGCGCCCCAACGCGCTCGACGTGACGGCGAAATTCGTGAAGTCGGGGCGCATCGAGTTCTACAAAGACGAGGACCGCTTCCTGGAGATGGGCGAGCAGCTGCCCTGCTATAAGCCCGCGTTCGAGGACACCGAGTACGCCGCCGATCCCGAAGCGCGCGAGAAGTACCCGTTCGCATACCTGACGCGCAACAGCCTGTTCCGCGTCCATGCGACGTACTGCAACAACCCGTTCATGCTGGAGCTGCAGAACAACACGCCCAAGGTGTTCATGAACCCCGACGATGCGGCGGCAAAGGGCCTCTCTCAAGGCGATGTGGTAGAGGTCTTCAACAGCCGCGGCAAGGTGAACGGTGCGCTCGTCGTCGATCCGGGCATGTATCCCGGCCAGGTGGTCTTCGACATGGGTTGGTGGAGCCGCTATACGGGCGACGAAAGCTACAACTCGCTCATCTTCCCCTGGATCAATCCCATCCACGAGATCTACTACGTATCGAGCGTGTGGTCTCCCAACATGGCATGGAACGAGTGCGTGTGCGATGTGCGCCTGCTGGAAGCCGGCGGTGCGCTTGAGGAGGTGATCGCATGAGGTATGCGATGGCGGTCGACCTGGATCGATGCATCGGATGCCGAACCTGCGCGGTGATCTGCAAGGGCCATCATGCGCAGCCTGAGGGCATCTGGTGGAACCGCGTGTTCGTGCCAGGTGCGCCCGAATACGGCACCTCGGTGCTGAACGAAGAGGGGCAGCCGCGCATGGAGTTCCTTCCCGTGAGCTGCCAGCACTGCGACGATGCGCCGTGTCAGAGCGTGTGCCCGACCGGCGCCACCTACACCGACGAGAATGGTGCGGTGCTGGTGGATTTCGAGCGCTGCATCGGTTGCCGCTACTGCATGACGGCATGCCCCTACGGCGTGCGCCAGTTCAATTGGGGTCATGCGGAGCCATTGCCGGGCACGGATGGTGCGACGTATTCCTACGGATATCCTGCCGAATACCGTCAGGATGGACGGCTGGTGTACACGTCTCGGCGTCCTGAGGGCGTGGTGGAGAAATGCACGTTTTGCGTGCAGTACACCAGCCAGGGCATCGAGCCGGCGTGCTGCGCGGGCTGCCCTGGCAATGCACGCATCTTCGGCGACTTGGACGATCCGAATTCCGAGATCTCGCGTTACCTCGAGGGACGCGAGACGTTCGTGCTGGGCAAGGAGCACGGCACGCATCCGAAGGTGTTCTATCTGAAATCCACGCGCGGCACCGAAGACGCCTCCGAGCTGCTGAGCGCAGCGGGCGTGGGCACCGCATCGACGGGAACGGACGGTGAGTAAGCATGGGAAAGGTACTCTCTAAGCGCCAGCTGACGGTGCTGATCGTTGCCCTTGTTGTGGCGGCGGCGGGTCTGGCGGCGTGGATCGCGCAGTTGACGGCGGGCCTGCTGGCCACCACCTCGCTGAGTAACGTGTTCTGCTGGGGCCTGCTCATCGGCATGTTCGCGTTCTGCGTGGGCTTCGGCGCGGGCGGACAGTTGGCTGCCAGCTACATCGTGCTTTCGAAGCGATCCGAGCTGCAGCGGTTCGCTTTGCCCGCCCAAGCAGCGGGCTTGGGCGGCGCCATCGGAGCGTCGGTGGCCATCATCGCCGACTTGGGTTCTCCCGAGAACATATTGGCGATGCTGCTTCACCTGAACATCGCATCGCCTCTTGCGTGGGACATGATGGCGCTAACGTTCTTCATCGCGGCATCGGTGGTGGGGCTTGCGGCCCTAGCGCGTTCATGGAAGTCGGCACGTGCCTGGATGATCGTCGGCGCGGTGGCGGCAGTTGCCTTGCAGGTTGTCGAGGGCCTGCTGTTCGCGCTGCCCAGCGCGCGGGTTTGGTGGCACAGCGTTATCGTGCCTGCGGACTTTCTGGTGGTGGCGTTCGTGTGCGGGTTCGCGTTGGTTTTGGCGATGGCGGTTGTTGCGGGAAAAAAGGGCTCTTCGGTGGTTTCTGTGGGAGAGATTCCGGCATAGGCCCAGCTCAGCGGGCGAAAACAACGATCTGGAACTG
>URRZ01000042.1 GCA_900550385.1 uncultured Coriobacteriaceae bacterium
CCGCGACGCGCTCAGGCGCCACCTGCCGACGCACGCGAGCTTCGCCGCTGGCACCCACGCCGCCCGAACCCTGCTGCGAGGTCAGTGCGGCGCCGGCGCCTTCGTCCTCGAAATCGAACCGCAGGCCGTCGAGCGGATCGGCGGCTTCCCCACCCGACACCTGCGCCTCGGGCGCCACACGCGCTTCCTGCCCGCCCGCGCTCAGGCGCTCGCGAATGAGCTGGCGCGTGGCATCATCGGGCGCAAACTCGTCCAAATCGGGAAGGTCGCTCACCGAGCGCAACCCGAGCTTCTCCAGGAAGCCGCGCGTGGTGGCGTACAGCGTGGGATTGCCCGGCGCATCGGCCTGCCCCGCTTCGCGGATCAACCCCTTCTCCACCAGGGAGTTTATGGAGCTGTCGGAGTTCACGCCGCGCACGCTGGCAACGCCAGCGCGCGTGCAAGGCTGCAGGTAGGCCACGATGGCGAGCGTTTCCATGGCTGCTTGCGAAAGCTTGCGCGTATCCCACGACAGCACGTACTTCTCCACCAGGTCGTGGTAGGCGGGGTGCGTGTACAGCCGCCAGCCGCCTGCCACCTCGCGCAGCTGGATGCCGCGCTGCTCGCGCTCCAGCTTCTCGCGCAGGTCCACCAGCGCCTGCTCGACCAGCTTCGGATCGGCCTCCAGCATGTCGGCCAGCTCGATGACGCCGACCGGCTCGTCGGTGACGAACAGCATGGCCTCTATGGCGCCGCTCAGCTGCGCCTGATCAAGTCCTTCGAACATCTATTCCTCCCCAACCGACGTCAGCGCGTCGTCGCCGTCCAGCAAAAGCTCGCCCGAGCCCTCGATGTACTCGATGTCGATGTCGCCGAACAGCTGGCTTTGCTCCACGCGAACCATGGAGCGCTTGTACAGCTCGAGCACCGCCAGGAACGTGACCACCACCAACGGCGTGGGGGCATCTTCGGCGATCAACTGCGAGAAGCGCAGCTGCTTGAGGTTGCGGATACGCTGATGGATGGCGCGCACGTGCACCTCCACCGGGATGGGCTTCGCGGCGATGTGCTCGCTTTCCAGCAGGAACACCTCGCGACGCGCCAGCGCGCGGGCGGCAAGCAGCGCCAGCGAATCAAGCGACACGTCGCGCAAGAAGTCGGGCATGAGGTTTAGGAAGCACGCCTCAGGGCCGAACGGGCGCGGATGCATACGGCCCTCGGCGACGAACCGCGCATGCAGCGCCGCAGCGGCGTTCTTGTACTGTTTATATTCCAGCAGGCGCTCCACCAGCATGTCGCGCGCCTCGGAGGGCGCCAGCTCGGCGATGTCGTCCTCCACCTCGATATGTTCGCGCGGCAGCAGGCTTTGCGCCTTGATCTCCAGCAACGTGCTGGCAACCAGCAGGAAATCGCTGGCGACGTCCAGGTCGAGGTTCTGCATGCGGCCCACTTCGGCCAGGTACTGGTCGGCGATCTGCGTGATATTGATGGCGCCGATGTCAACCTTCTGGCGGCTGACCAGGTACAACAACAGATCGAACGGCCCCTCGAAGCTGTCGGTGCGAACGCGATACGACACGATGCCCCGCCGCCCCTACGAAATGGCGAAGGGGAACAGCAGGTTGCCCAGATTGCCGGCGGTGACGTCCAGGTAGATGCCGAACACGTTCACATGGATGATATACGGCAGCAAAATAGCCACGATCATGAAGATCGGGAACGCGTACTGCTGCACCTTGTAGTACCGGGGCAGGTATTTCCGCGGCAGGAAGAACAGCAGGATCGACGATCCGTCCAGCGGCGGTATGGGGATGATGTTGAAGAACAGCAGGCACAGGTTCGTCATCACGTACGTCGGCAGGAACAGGAAGAACGCGTAGTAGACGAAATCGCTCGCCATGGCGAGCTGCGCGATGGGGAGGGAGAACCACAGCGCGGCGGCGATAGCCGCGCCGGCGACCGCCTGCAGCAGGTTGGCCGCCGGGCCGGCGAAGCCCACCATCATGTCGCCCTTGCGCGGATCCTCGAAGTAGGCGGGGTTGTAGGGAACCGGCTTGGCGTAGCCGAACACGGGCATGCCCATCGCCATCAGGCAGACGGGCAGGATCACCGTGCCGAACGGGTCGATGTGCTTGGCGGGGTTGAGCGAGAGGCGCCCTCGGGACTTCGCCGTGGGGTCACCCAGCTTGTACGCGGCGAACCCGTGCGCCACCTCGTGGAGCACGAGCGCGGGGACGAACGCCAAGACGGAGCATATGAGGGCGGGAAGGTCGTAATGCATAGTGCGACAAGTCTAGCGCAACAGCCGACCCCTTCCCCGCTCGCAGGGGGAATTTCACAAAGTCGCGCCGCAGCCGAAAGGAGGCGCCCCGGCCGCGGCGGCTGGATCGCGGTTCGCGGCGGGCAGGGGAACCGCCCGCCCCACATCCCGCTAGGCCAAAAGCGCGCGGGCGTCCTGCTCCAGGGCGTCGAGCATGGCGTCGGCGCCGGCGCGGTCGGGGGCCTTGGCGAACAGGTACGCCTTGATCTTGGGCTCGGTGCCGCTGGGGCGCACGATCAGCTTGCCGCCGCCCGCAAGGCGGAACTCCACCACGTTGGCGCGCGGCAGATCGCCCACGCCCTGGGCGTAGTCGACCGCCTCCGTCACGTCGCGGCCGGCGACCTGCGCAGGGGGCTGCTCGCGCAGGCCCGCCATGATGTCGGCCATGCGCTGCGCCCCGTCCGCGCCCGGATACGCCAGCGAGATGGTGCGGTTGGTCTGCCAGCCGTGCTTCTCGTAGAGCGCGCGCATCGCCTGGACGAGCGTCATGCCCCGCGAGCGGTAGCGGCGCGCCATCTGGCAGATGAGCATGCTGGCCACCACGGCGTCCTTGTCGCGCACGTGGGTGCCCGCCAGGTACCCGTAGCTCTCCTCGAACCCGAACATGAAGCGGTCCGCCTCGCCGTCAGACTCCAAGCGGGCGATCTGCTCGCCGATGTACTTGAAGCCGGTGAGGGTGCGCCGCAGCTCGAAGCCGTACTCGGCGGCGATGTCGTCGCACATGGCGGCCGACACGATGGTCGTCACGGCCACCATGCGCGAGAGGTCCTCGCCGCGGGAGGCGCGGCATCCCGCGAGGTAGTCCATCAGCAGGACGCCCATCTCGTTGCCGGTGACGAGGGCGTAGTCGTCGCCGTCCTCGCAGGCGGCCCCCACGCGGTCGGCGTCGGGGTCGGTGGCCAGCAGCAGGTCGGGCGCATGGCCTTCCGCCTTGAGCTTGCGGCAAAGCGCGATGCCCTCCTCCAGCGCCTCGCGGATCTCGGGGTTGGGGTACGGGCAGGTGGGGAAATCGCCGTCGGGCGACGCCTGGCTCTCCACCACCGCCACGTCGTCGACGCCGATCTCCCCCAGCACGCGCCCGACGCATTCCATGCCGGTGCCGTTGAGCGGCGTGTACACGACCGAAAGCGGCGACGAGGCCTCATCGGGGGTCTCCAGCGACTGCGCGAGCGTCGCCTCCATGAACCGGTCGAGGGTGTCCTCGCCGATGAACCCCACCAGCCCCGCCTCTTGCGCCTCCTTGAAGCCCATGGCTTTGGGAGCGCGCCCCTGCGCGGGGAAGTACGCCACTTCGGCGATGCGGCGGGAGATCTCGTCGGCGGCGTCGCTGGTGATCTGGCAGCCGTCGGGACCGTAGGCTTTGTACCCGTTGTAGGAGGAGGGGTTGTGGCTTGCCGTCAGGTTGATGCCGGCCGAGCAGCCCAGATCGCGCACGGCGAACGAGAGGGCCGGCGTGGGCTCGATGCGCGGGTACAGCAGCGCGCGCACCCCGTTGGCGGCGAGCACCGACGCGGCGAGGCGGGCGAACTCCTCGCCCTTGTGGCGCGAGTCGCGCGCGATGGCGACCGAGGGCTCGGGGAAGTGCGCCACCAGGTAGTCGGCCAGGCCCTGCGTGGCGCGCGCCACCGTGTAGCGGTTCATGCGGTTGGTGCCGGCGCCGATGGTCCCCCGCAGCCCCGCCGTGCCGAACTCGAGGTCCTGGAAGAACGCGTCCGCCACGCGGGTGCCCGCATCGGGGTCGCCCGCCGCCAGCCCGGCGGCCATCTCGGCGAGCTCGGCTTCGAGCTCGGCGTCTTCGACGTTGGCGATCCATTCGTCCAAGCGGGCCTTGTTCTGCTCGGCAGTAGTCATCGCGCACCTTCCTCATAGGTTCGTCCTTGCTCGGCTCCGCACGACACCGCCCTCCCGGCGGCTTTGCGGAGCAACGCCCATTGTACGACACAACGGAACCGGAAAGGGGCCGCGGCGGCGCTGCGGCGCGAATCGGGCAGAGGTCGCGCGGGGAACCGCTATTCCTCGACCATCTGCTGCACGTAGACGTCGTTGCGCAGGTCGCGGGCGTGCGCGAGCGACAGCTCGCCGGCGCGCCGCATGGCCTTTATGAGCTCGAGCTCGCGCGAAAGCGCCTGGTCCTGGATGTCGATGACCGCCTCGCGCACCATGGAAAGCGCCAGCATGTGGGCGGCGACCCCCTCGGCGTCGGTCGAGTCGTCCTCCTCGATGTCCGCCAGCGCCTGCGCGATGGCGTCGGAGGCGTCGTAGAGCTCCTCGACGCGCGCCGCCAACGCCCGCGCACGCGCGGCGGCCTCCGCGCTCGCATGCGGGGCGAGCTCCAGAAGACGGTCCGCATAGCGCTTCATGACGATGGCGGTCGCAGGCTCGTCCACCTCGTCGGGAAGGAGCGCAGAGGACCCAGAGATGGGAAGGTCCCCGTCCGGCGGGACGGCGGGCCCATCCTCGGACGCGCGCGTGCGGCCGGAAGCGCCCTCCCCCTCCTCGGGCCCCCCGTCCGGGCGGACCTTGACCGACCCCGTGAAATGGCTGTCCGCCTGGATGGAGGCGATGACGCGCTCCAGCAGGGCGATTTCGGCGTCCACGTAGGGCTTCGAGCGCTTCTCGTGCGCCTTGCGCGGCGCGAGCAGGCGCAGCGCGAAGTTGGCGAGCAATAGCGTGCACAGGATCACGCCGGATGCGAGCGAGAGCAGCTCCGCGCGGTACGGGAACGCCTCGCCTGACGCCACCGTGAACGGGATCGTGAGGATGAGCGCCAGCGTGACGCCGCCCTTCGACCCGGCGAACGTCATCGTCAGCGCGCTCTTCAACGCGATGCGGCGGAAGCATTTCCGCACGGATATCCCCCGGCAGCGCGCGTCGACCGCATCCATCCCCAGGATCCAGAGGAAGCGGACCGCCTCGAGGGCGAGCGTGACGGCGAGCACGATGCCGGCGAACACGGCGACGTCGAACAGCCCGCCATCCAGCGCCGACGTCAGCACGCGCGGAAGCTGCATGCCCAAGACGACGAAGATGATGCCGTTGAGGACGAATTCGAGGGTCTTCCACACGCTGGCGGACTGCATGCGCAGCCGCGCGGTCGACGCCGTGCGCTTCTGCGGGAGCAGCGAGAGCATCATGCCCGCCATCACGACGGCGATGACCCCGCCGAGGTGGAGCTGCTCGCACACGAGGTAGATGACGAAGGGCGCCAGAAGCTCCAGCACGACGTGGACGGTCGGGTTCTCCAACCCGAACCTGCGCACGGCCAGCAGAAGCAGCCAGAACGCGAGCCCCAGCACGATGCCGGCCGCCATGCCGCCGAACAGGTCGAGCGCGAACTCCTCGCCGGCATGCGCCAGCGAGAACGACCCCGACACCGCCACGCCGATGGCGCACGTGAACCCCACCGTGCCGGTCACGTCGTTGAGCAGCGCCTCGCCGGCAAGCAGCGCCTCATGGCGTTTCCCGAAGCGGAACTCCTTGGAAAGCGCGGTGATGGCCGTGGCGTCGGAGGATCCCATGGCGGCCCCCACCGCCAGGCAGGCGGCGAGGGGGATGGCGGGCAGGAGCGCATGGAGCGTGAAGCCCACCGCCGCCATCGTCGCCAGCACCAGCCCCGTGACCAGCGACGCGATGCCGAAGCGGTTGCGCCACAGCTCGGCGGAGTCGACATGCCGCGACTCGTTGAAGTGGAGCGGCGCTATGAACAGGATGAACAGCAGCTCGAAATCGATGCCGTCGGTCAGCGAGATGGGCAAGGCGAACGCGATGGCCGCGCCGAGCGCGATCTGCACGAGGGGAAGCGACACGCCGCGCACGATCTGGTCGAGCAGGCTCGAGGCGACGATGGCCACCAGAAGAAACAAGATGAGTTCGAGCAGCTCCACAGCGCCTCCGCCCCGCGACGATCGACCGTTCAACGCACCTTAGCACATGCGCGCCGCCGTCCGCGCCGGCAAGGCCGATCTAGGCCATATCCGGGAACCCGAGCCGCCCGAGCGCCTCGTACGCCGCAATCGCGACGGCATTCGACAGGTTGAGGCTGCGCATGCCCTCCTTCATGGGGATGCGCACGCACCGGCCCTCGAAGCGCTCCAAGATGCCCGGATCCAGCCCGCGGCTCTCCCGCCCGAACACCAAGAAGGCGTCCGGGCCGTAGGCGACGTCGGCGAAGGAGCGGCTCGCATGGCCGGTGAACAGATGCAGCTCGTCTTGCCCATGCGCCTCAAAGAACTCGTCGGAGCACGCCCACCGCACGATCTCGACGTCGTCCCAGTAGTCGCACCCGGCGCGCTTGAGGTTGCGCTCGGTCGCGCGGAACCCCATGGGCTCCACCAAGTGCAGCCGCGCCCCCACGCACGCGCACGTGCGCGCGATGTTGCCCGTGTTCTGCGGTATCTCCGGCTCAACCAGCACGATGTTCAACACGAAAAAAACCTCCCGATTTCCCCTAACCAAAGCGAGCGAAGGAGCCCGAAGCCAAAGCCCCGATCCGGATCTCTCCGGCAACGAGAGGGCGAAAGCCCATCGGCGTCCCGGCCGAAAAGGCAGACGCCCCAGCAGCCCCGAGGCGGCGGAGGGGTTCCGCGCGCAGTTTCCGCAGCGCCCCCGCCGCGTTCGCAGAACGCGGCCCGCAAAGCGCGAGGACTGTTTGAGCACGGAACCCCTCCGCCGCCTCGGGGCGTGGGGACGCCGCCCTCTCGCACTACTATAGAGCCGCTTGGCGGGCCATCTCCGCTTCGAGCTCTTCAGTGAGCGTGAACCATTCCTCCTCCGCCTCGGCGAGGCGCTTCTTCAGCACCGCATGCTCGGCGATCACGTCGCTCGAGGCGTCCTCGTTCAGGTAGAAATCGGGGTCGGCCAAAAGCTTCAGTATCTCGTCCATGCGCGCGTTGTCGCGCTCCATCTGCCCGTCCAGCTGCGCGATGCGCCTGCGGTGGTTCTTCAGCGCCGCATAGGCGCGGTTGCGCGCCTCGGCCTCGCGCCGCTTCTGCTCCTTGGACTTGGGGGCGCTGCCGCGCGGGGCGGTGAGCTGGCCGCCGGGCGCCGGCGCCTTCTTCCCCGAGCCCGCGTCGACGGATGCCGGGGCCTTTGACGCGCCCGCCGCCGCCCGCGCATCGGCAGCGCCGCCGTCGGTCGATCCGGGGGCCCGCCGCGACGACGGCTGCGAAGGCTTCGCCCCCCTGCGCTTCGATGGAGCCGCATCGCCGGCGGATCCCTTGCTGCGCGGATCGCCGCCCGACACCACCTCGTCGACCAGCGAGGGGCCGTCCGGGGCGGGCCCGTCCAGCTGGCCGCTCTTGTACAGGTAGTAGTCGTAGTCCCCGTCGTAGAGCGCCACCTTGCCGTCGCGCACCTCCACGATGCGGTTGGCGACGCCGCGGATCAGATGCCGGTCGTGCGTGATGAACAGGATGGTGCCCTCGAAGACGTTGAGCGCCTGCTCCAGGATGTCGGCGCTGGCGATGTCCAGGTGGTTGGTGGGCTCGTCCAGGCACAGCAGCGGGCGCGGCGCCACCAGCATCTTCGCCAGCGCGAGGCGGCTCTTCTCGCCGCCAGAGAGCACGCTCACCTTCTTGTCCACCGCGTCGCCCTCGAACAGGAACGCGCCCAGCAGCGTGCGCACCTGGCTGATGGTCCAGCCCGGCGCCACGTGGTCCAGCTCCTCGAACACGGTGTTGCCGGGCGAGAGCTCCTCCAGCTGATGCTGCGCGTAGTAGGTCTTGGACACATGCACGCCGTACTCGATGGTGCCCGCATCCGGCTCGAGCGCCCCGGCGATCATCTTCAGGAGCGTCGACTTGCCCGCGCCGTTGGGGCCCACCAAGGCGATCTTGTCGCCGCGGTACATCGTGAAGTCCAGCCCATCGTAGACCGTCTTGTCGCCGTAGCGCTTCACCAGCCCGCGCGCGCGGACGACCTCGTCGCCGGTGCGCGGCGGCTGCTTGAAATTGAAGTGCACCGTCTTCTTCTCCTCGGGGATGACGATGCGGTTCTCCTTGATGCGCTCGAGCTTTCGCAGGCGGTCCTGGGCCTGCTTGGCCTTGGTGGCCTTGTAGCGGAACTTCTCTACGAAGGCCTCGAGGTGGGCGATCTCCTCGTCCTGCTTCGCCTTCTCGGCCTTGAGCAGCTCGATGCGCTCGGCGCGCGCCTTCAGGTAGGCGGAGTAGTTGCCCTTGTACAGGTTGACGCGGCCGTTGTCCACCTCGGCGACGCGGTCGACCATGTTGTCCATGAACGCGCGGTCGTGGCTGACCACGATGACGGTGCCGCTGTAGCCGCGCAGGAAGCCCTCCAGCCATTTGACGCTTTCGAGGTCGAGGTGGTTGGTCGGCTCGTCGAGCAGCAGCACCTCGGGGTTGCGGATCAGCAGCTTCGCCAGCGCGATGCGCATCTGCCAGCCGCCGGAGAAGTGCAGGGTCGAGCGCCCGAGGTCGTCGGGCTTGAATCCCAAGCCGAACAGCACGCTTCTCACCTTGGCCTCGATGGTGTAGCCGCCCAGCATCTCGAAGGCGTCGCGAGCGCGTCCGGCGGCGGCGAGCTGCTGGTCGGTGGGATCGTCGCCCAGCTCGGCCTCCAGCTTGCGCAGGCGCTGCTCGGCTTCCAAGATCTCCACCTGCGACGACATCACCTCGTCGAAGATGGGGCGGTCCGCCATCTCGATGGCCTCCTGCTCCAGGTAGCCCACGCGCGCGCCCTTCGCGAACAGCACGCGGCCCTCGTCGGCGTCCTCCTGGCCCGAGATGATGTTCAGAAGCGTGGTCTTGCCCGCGCCGTTGGGGCCCACCAAGGCCAAACGGTCGTATTCCTCCAAGCGAAACGTCACGTCGCGGAACAGCGTGCGCCCGCCGAACGATTTCGCTATGTGCTCAAGCTGCATGATCATGTTGCGCGCTCTTTCGTGCCTCCCTGCGCCCTCGCTCGACCCCCTGCGGGAATCGGCGGGCTCGGGCCGGATCGCCCCGGCCCGCCCTCCGGGCTTTTTTCCAAACGCCTATGATACCCAAACTCGGCCCCTCGGCGAAAGGGCGATGGGAAAGCCGCCGAATCGGGCGCCGGAGGGAAAGCCAGCGCCCGCCGATCCCGACCGCAGCCGGAAACGGCGCGGGGCGGCCGCCGGGCCGGCGATACAATTGCCGCAGACGGAATGCGACGCACGAGGCCCCTTCGGTCGAAGCGCGCGGGAAGGAGGCCGCCATGACGATGAACCCGCACACCAACGCGAACGACCTGCGCAAAGAGGGCGCCCCCATCGCGAAAGCAGGAGTGGCGGCGAATAGCCGGCGCAGCTCCATCACCCCCGCCTCGCTTTTCGGCGCGGCGTTCATCCTCGCCGTCGCCCTCGTGGCGAAGGTCTTCTACAAGTAGGCTGCGGGCGGCACGGCGCTTCGCAGCCGAGCCGGGCATGCCAGCTTCTCCATCACGCTCGACATATACGCCCACGCCAACATCGACGATAAGCGCGCGGCGGCTGAATCCGTTGACTGGTAGCGAGCAGTCCGGCTGGAAGATTCTTACATTTTTCTTACAAGCTCGATGCTGAAAAAGAAACAGGCCACCGGGAACGACCCGATGACCTGCGTGTTCATGGTGGGCGATACAAGATTTGAACTTGTGACCCCTACCGTGTCAAGGTAGTGCTCTCCCCCTGAGCTAACCGCCCATGATATCGCTGCCGGAGAAGCTCGTTCTCGCGTCAGCAAGAAAGCAGTCTAGCAGAACTGCATCTTCACCGTCAATCATTTTTTTCGGGAATCGCGAGAAACGTTCCGCCATGCTATCCTGAACGAAGGGAGCGGGGCTGCTCGACGATGTCTGGGCGTCTTGCGCTACCCGATTTGATTCGATGTTTGCCTGAATCGGGTCCCGCTCCCCTCTTCGATGCTATCACCATGCCCGCCCCTCGATCGACAACTTCTGGTTGCAAGCGACAACTTTTGGTTGTCGATCGCGGGCTCGGTTGCCGGTCGCGGATTTCAACTGCCGACCTCGGGACAAAACCGATGCCGACCGCATTGGGATGAGGCCCGCTTCCCCGAGCATCGCGGCCCCGGCCGCCCGCGCCCGCCGCCCGCTACTCGGCGGAGGCGCCGTCGGCGGCTCCGCCTCGACCTTCCCCGACCGCCAGCCTGAACCTCCATGCGCAGGCGCAGGTCCCATCCGTCTCGTCGGGGTGGCAGCTGTCGCAGGAGCACTCGATGCGATCGTCGATCACCTGCGCGAACCCGCCGTACTCCACCAGCCCGACCGGCTTGCAGGGATGGAAGGGCATCCCCTTGCGGCCGCGGGGGGGGGGGCCCCCCGCCCCCCCCCCCCCCTCGGCGTGTCGGGCGCACCCGATCGCGGGTCGACCCCGGGCGCTAGGCGAGAAGGTCCTCCACGGCACGGACGACGCCGGCGGCGTCGAGGCCGTACTTGTGGAGCAGGTCCACCGCCGGTCCGGACTCGCCGAAGACGTCGTCCACGCCGAGCTTGCGCGTCGGCACGGGGCTCTCGGCGAGCGCGGAGAGGACGGCGTCGCCCAGGCCGCCGATCACGGAGTGCTCCTCGCACGTGACCACGCGACCGGTCTTGGCGGCGCTCGCGCGGACGAGCTCCTCGTCGAACGGCTTGATCGTGTGGATGTTGATCACCTCGGCCGAGACGCCCTTCTCGGCCAGCGCCTCCGCGGCCTCGAGGGCGGCCTGGACCATGAGGCCGCAGGCCACGATCGTGACGTCGGTGCCCTCGCGGAGCAGGACGCCCTTCCCGAGCTGGAACTCGTAGGTCTCCGGGTCGTTGAAGACCGGCACGGCGAGTCGCCCGAAGCGCATGTACACGGGACCGTCGTGCTCGTAGGCGGCACGCACGGCGGCGCGGGCCTCCACGTCGTCGGCAGGGACGACCACGGTCATGCCGGGGATGGAGCGCATGAGCGCGATGTCCTCGTTGCACTGGTGGGTGGCACCGTCCTCGCCCACCGAGATGCCGGCGTGCGTGGCGCCGATCTTGACGTTGAGGTGCGGGTAGCCGATGGAGTTCCTGACCTGCTCGAACGCGCGGCCGGCGGCGAACATCGCGAAGGTGCTCGCAAAGGCCACGCGACCGGTCGTGGCGATGCCGGCGGCGATGCCCATGAGGTTCTGCTCGGCGATGCCGCAGTCGAAGAAGCGGTCGGGGTAGGCGGCCTTGAACTTCCCGGTCTGGGTCGCCGCGGCGAGGTCGGCGTCCAGGACGACGAAGTCGTCGTGCTCTGCGCCCAGCTCGACGAGGGCCTCGCCGTAGCTCTGGCGCGTTGCGATTTTCGTGACGTCAGCCATCCTAGAGCTCCTTCCCTGCGGCCTCGAGCTCGGCCATGGCCTGCTCGAACTGCTCGTCGTTGGGGGCCTTTCCGTGCCAGCCGACCTGGCCCTCCATGAAGGAGACGCCCTTGCCCTTGACGGTCTCGGCGACGATGCACACGGGCCGGCCCACGACCTCGCGGGCCTCGGCGAAGGCGGTGCGGATCTGCGCCATGTCGTTTCCGTCGGCGAGCTCGATCACGTGGAACTTGAACGCGCGGAACTTGTCCGCGATGGGCATCGCGGAGTTGACCTCCTCGATGGTGCCGTCGATCTGCAGGCCGTTGTGGTCCACGATCACGACGAGGTTGTCGAGCCCGTGGTTGCCCGCGAACATCGCCGCCTCCCAGACCTGGCCCTCCTCGACCTCGCCGTCGCCGAGCAGCGTGTAGACGCGCCAGGGGTCGCCCCAGTGCTTGGCGGAGAGCGCCATGCCCACAGCGGCGGAGATGCCCTGGCCGAGCGAGCCGGTCGACATGTCAACGCCGGGGGTGTCGTTCATGTTGGGGTGGCCCTGCAGGTGGCTGCCGACGTGGCGCAGCGTCCCCAGGTCCTCCTTGGGGAAGAAGCCGCGCTCGGCGAGGGCCGCGTAGAGCCCCGGCGCCGTGTGGCCCTTGGAGAGCACGAATCGGTCGCGACCGTCCCAGCGGGGCTCCTCGGGACGCACGTTCATCTCCTCGAAGTAGAGGTACGCGAAGAGGTCCGCCGCCGAGAGCGATCCGCCGGGGTGGCCGGACTTGGCCGCGTGCGTGCCCACGATGATCCCCTTGCGGATCTCGCACGCGACGCGCGCCAGCTCGGTGTCTGTCATTGAGGTCTCCTCCGTTCTTCTCGTCTGCCGCTGCCTACTGGGCGGCGACGACCTTTGCCCAGTCGGCGTCGAAGGCAGCCATGCCCTGGTCGGTCAGCGGGTGCTTGAGGCACTTCTTGAGGGCGCCGAACGGGACGGTGGCGATGTCGGCGCCGAGCAGCGCCGCCTGCGTCACGTGGTTGGGCGTGCGCACGGAGGCGGTGATGATCTCGACCTGGTCGTCGACGTTCTTGCCCGACCAGTCGTAGTTGCCGATGCAGGCGACGACGTCGGCGAGCTGGGAGATGCCGTCCTCGGCGATGTCGTCGAAGCGGCCCACGAACGGGGAGATGTAGCGGGCGCCCGCGTTGGCGGCGAGAAGCGCCTGCGGGGCCGAGAAGACCAGCGTCATGTTGATGCGGACGCCCTCGGAGGCGAGCTGGTGCGTCGCGGCGAGCGCCTCGGCGCAGATCGGCAGCTTGACCACGATGTTGGGGGCGAGCGCGGACAGGCGGCGGCCGTCGGCGATCATGTCCTCGGTGGTCTTGGCCTGGGACTCCGCGGAGACGGGCAGGCCCTCGCAGAGCTCGGCGATCTTGAGCATGTGGCCCTCGAAGTCGGCCAGCTTACCGCCGGTGCGGGCGTACAGCGACGGGTTGGTGGTCACGCCGGCGAGGCAGCCCCACGAGAGGGCCTCGCGAATCTCGTCGAGGTCGGCGGTGTCGATGAAGAACTTCATGAATCCCCCTTTTGCTCGCATCCAGTGTCGCGGGCGACTACGCCCATCCTAGAGACGATACCATCGCGGGGGCATCCCTTGCGCGGGAGTGCCCCGACGTGTGGGGATTTGTCCGCCACCGGCGGGGTCGGGTCGCCCGTCAGACGGAGGACCCCTCCATCTCGCGAACGATCTCGAGGACTTCGGCCGCACTTCTCGCCCGCGCCAAGCGCTCGAGGAAGGCGGGCGCGCGCAGCAGGACGACAAGCGCCTGCAGAGCGCCGAGGTGACCGTCGCTGTCGGTGGCGGAGAGCGGGAAGAGGTAGCCCACCGGGTCGAGCTCGGGGCTGCCGAAGGGGACGGGGCGCGCGAGCGTCACGACGCCGATCGCCGCCCTGAGCGCACCGCTCTCGGGACGCGCGTGCGGCAGGGCCACATGCGGCGCGATGACGACGTAGGGGCCGAGCTCGCGGACGCCGCGCACGATGTCGTCGACGTAGCCCTGCGTCGCCATGCCAAGCTCAACGAGCGGGGCGGTGGACTTCCTGACCGCGTCCTCCCAGTCCGACGCCTCGACCCCGAGCTGGACCAGGCCCTCGTCAAGAAGCTCGCTCAGCATGTGCCCTCCCGTCTCGCCCTCGGCGCAAGCGTCGGTGAAAGGACCAGTATCGCACGGGCGGGAGGGCGCGTCGTCGAATCCGGGAGCGGCTGCCGCGAGCGGTCGGCTCCGCGGCGCCCCGGGTCACTAGGCGCGAATCTGCCGGAATCCCTCGCCGAAGACCTCGTGCACCTCGGAGATGACCACGATCGCGCGAGGGTCGCGCTCGGCGACGAGCTGCTTGAGCCAGACGGTCTCGGAGCGGCTGAGCACGCAGAGGAGCACGGGGCGCTCCTCGCCGCTCCACATCCCGCGCGCCTCGAGGCGGGTGCAGCCGCGGTCGAGCGTGTGGAGGATCTCGTGCGCGATCTCGTCGTGCCGCTCGGAGATGATGTAGGCGGCGCGGGCGGCGCGCGGGCCGTCGACCACCGCGTCGATGACCTTGCCCGAGATGAACATCGCGACGGCGGCGTAGAGCGCCTGCTCGACCGAGAAGACCGTCGCGGAGAGCGCGATGATGAGGCCGTCCACGACGATCACGCAGGTGCCCACGGGCAGCCCGGTCCTTCTCGCCAGCATCTGCGCCACGATGTCGGTCCCGCCGGTGTTGCCGCCGGTCCTGAACACGAGGCCGAGTCCCAGGCCGGTGACGACGCCGCCCCACAGTGCGCAGAGCAGCAGGTCCTTCTCGCCGCCGACCGCCGGCAGGAGGGGGACGAGCGCGTCGGTGAAGAAGCCGCAGGCCACGACCCCCGCCGCGGTGCGGGCCACGTAGCCCCGGCTCCCGGAGCGCACCACGACGACCATGAGCAGGGCGTTCATGAGAATCGTCTGCAATCCGACGGGCAGCGTGACGCCGACCGCCTCGGCCAGGGCGGCAAAGACCATGGCGAGGCCCGTCACGCCGCCGGCCGCAAGCCCGTAGGGGACCTCGAAGACGTCCACGCCTATTGCGAAGACGATCGAGCCGGCGACGATGAGCAGGGCGTCACGGGCGGCGACCCGCCAGGGAATCGGGCTCACCGTCCCTCTCCCCCGCCGACCGCCCAGCGGTGGTAGCCGATGACGAAGCGGTCGAGGTCTCCGTCCTGGAGCACCGCGTCGACGGCGCCGGTCTCCACGCCGGTGCGCAGGTCCTTGACGAGCTGGTACGGATAGAGCACGTAGCTCCTGATCTGGTTGCCGAAGCCGATGTCGTGCTTGGGCCCGCGCAGCTCGTCGAGCTCCTCGGCGCGACGGGCGAGCTCCAGCTCATAGAGCCGGCTCTTCAGGACGCTCATCGCGAACGCCTTGTTCTGGAGCTGGCTGCGCTCGTTCTGGCAGGTCACGACGATGCCCGTCGGGAGGTGGGTGATGCGCACCGCCGAGTCGGTCGTGTTGACGCCCTGCCCGCCGTGTCCCGACGCATGGTAGACGTCAACGCGCAGGTCGTTGGGGTCGATCTCGACCTCCACGTCGTCGGGCAGCACCGGGAGCACCTCGACTCCGGCGAAGGTGGTCTGGCGGCGCTTCTTGGCGTCGGTCGGCGAGATGCGCACCAGGCGGTGCACGCCCTGCTCGGCGCGCAACATCCCGTAGGCGTTGTGGCCGCTCACGGTAAAGGTCGCGCGGTTGAGGCCGATGACCTCGCCGGGCTCGGCGTCGTTGACCGTGACCTTCCAGCCGCGACGGTCGCAGTAGCGCTGGTACATCCGGAAGAGCATCTCGCACCAGTCCTGGGCCTCGAGTCCCCCTTGACCGGGCGTCACGGTGACGATGGCGTCTCCGTGGTCGAGGTCGTCGGTGAACCAGCTCGACAGCTCGAGTTCCGAGAGGTCGTCCGCGAGCGAGGCGGCAGCAGCGGACGCCTCGGCGAGAAGGTCGTCGTCCCCGGTCTCCTCGCCAAGCTCGAGCGCCGCCCGGGCATCCTCGAGCTTGGCGCGGGCGGCGTCGATGCTCTCCACGTCGTCGCGCGCGGCGGCGAGGCGAGCCATCGTCGCGCGCGCTGCGTCGGCGTCGTCCCAGAAGCCGGGCTCGGAACTTCTCGCCTCGAGGTCCGCGACCTGGCCGCGGCGCTCGTCGATGTGCAGGTAGCCCTCGACCTCGGCGAGGCGGGCGGCGAGCGCCTCGAGGCGCCTGACGGCCATGTTGGCCACGACGCTCACGGCGACGGGGAGGACCTCGTCGTTGAAGTCCATCTGCTGATTGTGGAGCGACACCTGGTGCTCCTCGTCGCGGATGCCCACGCGGATGATCCCGCCTGGGATGCGGTTGAGGTACTCGGAGAAGTCCTCGCTCGACATGAACGGACGGATGATGCGGACGTTGTCCTCACCGAGCAGGGCCTTCGTGACCTCGTGGGCGGCGATCGTCTGCTCCTCGCCGTTGATGACGGAGCCGATCATGCGGTCGTAGACGAGCTCGACCGTGCAGCCGTTGGCGGCGGCGATGCCCGTCACCATCGCGCGGATGTTCTCCTCGGCGAGGTCGCGGATCTCGGGCAGGAAGGTGCGCACCGTGCCGCTCATCGTCAGTTCGCTCTGCACGACGTTGTTGGCCTTGAAGTTGCCGCAGTTGATCGAGCAGATGGAGACGACGGCGGACTCGATCGGGTCGACCTTGCGGGAGACGATCGTCTGGAGCGCCGTCACGATCTGGGCGGCGACAGGAATCGGGTCGACGCCGAGGTGCGGACGGCCGCCGTGCGTGCCCTTGCCGCGCAGCGTGATGTAGACGCTGTCGCTCGCGGCCTGGAGGGGACCCGGCTTGAAGCCGATCACGCCCTTGGGAAGATTGGGCTCGGTGTGGCCGCCGTAGATCTCCTCGATGCCGTACTTCTCGATGAGGCCCGCCTCGACGAGGGCCTTCGCACGCGTGCCGGCCTCTTCGGCGGCCTGGTGTACGAGCACGATGCGGCCGGGGGAGTCGTTGTGCGCGG
>URRZ01000043.1 GCA_900550385.1 uncultured Coriobacteriaceae bacterium
GAGCGGCGGTCTCCAAAACCGCATGTTGGGGGTTCGAGTCCCTCCTGGCCTGCCAGCTTGCTTTTTTGATGAGCAGCTTGGGTTCAGGTTGCTTTTTGAGCAGCTTGAAGTCAAGCTGCTTGTTTGACGTTTAGACGAAAGCGAAAACCCCGTAAGGGCGAAGGAAATCAGATGGCTCAGAAATCCAAAACACAGCGCGCGAAGGCATCTGCGGCTCGCGCTGCGCGTAAAGAGGCTCGCAAGGTCGCCGACGAGGCGCTGGAGTCTCAGCCCAATGCGGAGGCCGCTGTCGAAGAAACGCCGAAGAAGCGCGTCTTCGGCTTCCTCAAGAAGAAGTCCGAAGATGGATCGAAGGGCGCGGTGAAGTCCGAGAAGAAGGACAACGCCCCTGCCAAGAAGAAAAAGAAGAACGGCTTTTTGAGCAACGTCCGCTCCGAGATGAAGCGCGTCACGTGGCCCACGAAGCAGGAAGTGCTTCGCTGGAGCGTCGTGGTCGTGTGCGCTCTGCTGTTCTTCGGCGTCTGCGTCGCCGTGCTCGACAACTTCATCATCACCCCGGTCTTGGTGGGGATTTCCGGATTGGGGGCGTAAAGCATCATGTCCAAGAAATGGTATGTCCTCCACACCTACTCCGGCTACGAGAACAAGGTGAAGTCCGCGCTCGAGTCGCGCGTCGAGACCATGGGCCTCGAGAACAACGTGTTCGCCATCGAGATCCCGACCGAGATGGTCACCGAGATCAAGGAAGGCGGCCGTCGCGTCGAGAGCGAGAAGAAGGTCTTCCCGGGCTACGTGCTCGTCCGCATGGAGCTTGACGATCGCAGCTGGGCCGCCGTGCGCAACACGCCCGGCGTGACCGGGTTCGTGGGCAGTGATGGCAAACCCGCCCCGCTCACCCGCGACGAGTACAACAAGATCATGAAGCGCACCAGCCGCCAGGCGCCGCGCAAGACCTCCAGCAGCCTGGAGGTGGGGCAGTCCGTCAAGGTCGTCTCCGGTGTGTTCGTCGATTTCGAAGGCGTGGTCGCCGAGGTCTCGCCGGAATCCGGCAAGGTCAAGGTGATGGTGTCGATCTTCGGGCGCGAGACGCCCGTCGAGCTCTCGTTCAACGAGGTCGCCAAGATTTAGCAGACTGCGGCAAGGCGATGCGCCCGACGTGGACCGGGGCTTCTCGCGTCGCCGCCGTGTCGATAGTTTGATGTACAGGTATCCAATTCAGCTGAAAGGACAGTTCGATGGCTGAAAAGAAAGTCACCGGCTTTGTGAAGCTCCAGATTCCCGCTGGCGCCGCAAACCCGGCTCCGCCGGTCGGCCCCGCGCTGGGCGCGCAGGGCGTCAACATCATGCAGTTCTGCCAGGCGTTCAACGCGCAGACCGCCGACCAGTCCGGCACCATCATCCCTGTGGAGATCACCGTCTACGAGGACAAGACCTTCACCTTCGTGTGCAAGACCCCGCCCGCCGCGTTCCTGATCAAGGAGAAGCTGGGCATCAAGAGCGGCTCCGGCATCCCGCAGCTGCAGGCGGTCGGCACCCTCACCGAGGACCAGCTCCGCGAGATCGCCGAGGTCAAGATGCCCGACCTGAACGCCAACACCATCGAGGCCGCCATGGAGATCATCGCCGGCACGGCCCGCAGCATGGGCGTTCGCATCGAGGGCCGCGAGATGAAGAAGAAGTACGTGGCGTCCAAGAAGGTCGCCGCGATGCTGGCCGGGAACTAGCCGTTTCGACGTTCTGACGAACGTCGAAACTAGCTGCCGCTGCGGCTTCCTCTGGCACCGGATCTTCGCACGATCCCAAGGGCTCGCGTACCGTAGTACGCTTCGCCCTTGCGATCCCGCGAATCTCCGGCACCAGAGAAACCCTCGCTGTCGTTACGAACGACAAGGGAGATTAAGTAAGGTGCCCGATCTTTCGATCGGGAGTGGAAGAGCAAAGAAGCGCTCGCTACCTACCACGAAAGGAAATTGAGAAATGGCCAAGAAGTCCAAGAGCTATGTTGCGGCTGCCGAGAAGGTCGCCGAAACCCCCTACGCCCCGCTCGAGGCGTTCAAGCTGCTGAAGGAGATCGCGTTCGCGAACTTCGATGAGACCGTGACCGTCGACTTCCGCCTGGGCATCGACACCCGCCAGGCCGACCAGCAGCTGCGCGGCACCGTGAGCCTGCCCAACGGCTCCGGCAAGACCGTGCGCGTCGCCGTGTTCGCCGAGGGCGCTGCCGCCGAGGCCGCCAAGGAGGCGGGCGCCGACATCGTGGGCACCGCCGAGCTGATCGAGCAGGTGCAGGCCGGCGAGTTCAACTTCGACGCCGCCGTCGCCACGCCCGACCAGATGGGCAAGGTCGGCCGCCTGGGCAAGATCCTGGGCCCCCGCGGCTTGATGCCGAACCCGAAGCTCGGCACCGTCACCACCGATGTGGCGAAGGCCATCAAGGAGCTGAAGGGCGGCCGCGTCGAGTACCGCGCTGACCGCTACGGCAACGCCCACGTGATCCTGGGCAAGGTGAGCTTCACCCCCGAGCAGCTGGCGGAGAACTACGGCACGGTCTACGACGAGATCCTGCGCATGAAGCCCGCCGCCGCCAAGGGCCGCTACGTGAAGTCGATCACCGTGGCCTCCACGATGAGCCCGGGCGTGCCGGTCGACTCGTCCGTGACCCGCGCTTACACGCAGGCTGCTGAATAAAGCCGACATCGACTATCGACGAGGAAGGGCGTCTCGCATGGCGAGGCGCCCTTTTCGCGTTTTCGGGGAGGGGGCGAATGTGTCCGCCTTGTGATCGTTGGTTGAAACATGCTGATTATTTCCGGGACGATTGGTATTCTATTCAACGGTTGCCTTGAATCGGCTTACGCCGCTATGGGCGATCGGACAACGAGGAGGCTTAATCATGGAATACACGAAGCACAACCCCCTCCGCGTTGCGGGAACGGCGGCCCTTTCCGCCGTGCTCGCCGTGGGCATCATGATGCCGGTCGCATCGCCGACCGAGGCGTACGCGGATCCCACCGCCGCCGAGAAGCAGGCTGAGGCGCAATCGGTCCTCGCCTCGCTCAACTCCATGCAGGAAGAACTGGACCAGGCATCCAACAACTACTACGCCGCTCTCGAGGAGCAGGAGCAGGCCCAGCAGAACATGGAGGATGCGCAGAAGCGCATCGACGAGGCGACCGACGAGATCGCCGGCCTCCAGGAGCGCTTGGGCGATCGCGCGCGTTCCATGTACCGCGGCGGCAGCGCCACCATCATCGACGTCTTGCTGGGTTCCGCGACGTTCTCCGAGTTCGTCACCAATTGGGACATGCTCGACAAGATGAACCAGAACGACACCGACCTGGTCAACCAGACCAAGGACCTGCGCCAGGAGATCGAGGACGAGAAGGCGGTCTACGCCGAGCAGGAGCAGGTGGCCGCCCAGAAAGCCGAGGAAGCCAAGCAGATCAAGGATGAGGCCGAGGCCACCGTCGCCGAGATGCAGGCGACCTACGACAACCTTTCCGCCGAGGCGGAGGAGCTGCTCGAGCAGGAGCGCGCCGCGCAGCAGGCCGCCGAGGAAGCTGCGGCGCAGCAGGTGGTCAACGACGCCGTCGCCAGCGTGCCCTCGTCCCCCAGCTATTCCGAACCCGCTTACAACGCGGTCACCGGCAACGCCGCCGTCGACCGCGCCTACAGCTACATCGGCAACGCCGAGTACGTGTGGGGCGCATGCAGCCCTGGCGCCTTCGACTGCTCCGGCTTCGTGGCGTACTGCCTGACCGGCAGCTACAGCCGCTTGGGCACCACCTACACGTTCCTGGGTTGGCCGCATGTGAGCGACCCGCAGCCGGGCGACGTCGCCGTGAACGAGAGCCACTGCGGCATCTACATCGGTAACGGCCAGATGATCCACTGCGCCACCTACGGCGTGGGCGTCATCATCGGCCCGGTGCAAAGCGGCATGGTGTTCGTGCGCTACTAGGCACTCGGCACGACCAGAGGATCGACGGGGCCCTGTCCGCAGGGCCCCTCTTCATTTTCAGCAAGAGAACCGGGCCTTGGAGGGGCTCTAGGCATCCGGTGCGAGAAAGGATGGCGGCCATGCCCATCTTCCTGAAGTCCACGGCGCAGATCGAAGCGATGAAGGAGGCCGGGCGCCTTTCCGCGAAAGCCTTGCGCCTGGTGGGCGAGCATTGCAGGCCGGGCGTGAGCACGCTCGAGCTTGACGAGATCGCCGAGACGGTCATCCGCGAGGAGGGAGGGGTTCCGGCCTTCAAAGGCTACGGGGGATTCCCCGGGAGCATCTGCGCGTCGATAAACGAGCAGATCGTACACGGCATCCCATCGGCGAAAGCCGTGCTGAAGGACGGGGACATCATCTCCATCGACACAGGCGCCATCGTCGATGGCTGGGTGGGCGACAACGCCTGGACGTTCCCCGTGGGGAAGGTCGCGCCCGGGGTCGAGCGGCTGCTGAAGACGGGGGAGAAGTGCATGTGGGCCGGCATCGAGGCGGCACGGCCCGGCAACCGCATGGGCGATTTGGGGCATGCGGTCCAATCGGTGGCCGAGGCGGCCGGCTACGGCGTCGTGCGCGATTACGTTGGGCACGGCGTGGGGCGCGAGATGCACGAGGAACCCAACGTCCCGAACTACGGGCGCAGGCATCGGGGGATCGAGCTCGTCGAGGGCATGGTGATCGCGATCGAGCCGATGATCAACGCCGGCACCCACCGCACGCGCCCCATGGCGGATGGCTGGCTGGTGTGCACGCGCGACGGGAAGCCGTCGGTGCATTTCGAGAAGACCGTCGCGATAACCGCCGACGGCCCGGTCCTGCTCACCGTCGAAGAAGGGCATGTCCGCCCGGTGTAGGCGAGCATTCGACGCGAAGCCGATAGGCGGGAAGTGTGCATTTGGTTGAAACTCGCTTCGCGCGGCGCCGGTAGGTGTACCCTAGACGGCGGTATGTATTCGAATCAAACGCGCCACTCAAATGCACTACCGTAAAAGCGAGGAGGCTCTATGGAGGGGCTTACGCACCATCCATTCCGAACCGTCGCAGTAGCGGGTCTTTCCGCGGTCCTGGCCGCGGGCATCATGGTTCCTGTCACCGGCACCGGCAGCGCGTGGGCCGATCCCACATCGGCAGAAATCCAGGCGGAGGCGCAATCCGTCCTCGCGTCGCTCGAGGCGCAGCAGGCGCAGCTCGACGCCGCTTCCGAAGACTATTACACGGCCCTTGAGGAGCAGGAGGCCGCCCAGCAGAAGATGGACGAGGCGCAGCAGCGCATCGAGGAGGCCGAAGACGAGATCGTCGACCTCCAAGGCCGCCTGAGCGACCGCGCGCGCTCCATGTACCGCGACGGAACGTCGACGATGATCGACGTCCTTCTGGGCGCGACGTCCTTCAGCGAGTTCGCCACCAACTGGGACCTTCTGGGCAAGCTCAACCAAAACGATGCCGACCTGGTCGAGCAGACCAAGCAGCTCCGCCAGGAGATCGAGGAGGAGAAGGCGGTCTACGCCGAGCAGGAGCAGGTTGCCGCCGACAAGGCAGAGGAGGCCGGGCGCATCAAGGACGAGGCGGAGGCGACCGTCGCCAGCATGCAGGCGACCTACGACGGCCTTTCCGCCGAGGCGGCCGCCTTGGTCGAGCAGGAGCGCCAGGCGCAGCTGGATGCCGAAACCGCGGCGGCGGACCAGGTGGTCCAGGATGCCACATCCAACGTGTCCGGCGGCTACGAGCCCCCCTACAACGCGGTGACGGGCAACTCCATCGTCGATCGCGCCTACCAATGGGTCGGCAACGCCGAATACGCGTTCGGCGCCTGCGAGCCGGGCAAGTTCGACTGCTCGGGATTCGTCTCCTATTGCGTCAGCGGCGGGTACAACCGCCTGGGGAGCACCGGCACGTTCCTGGGATGGAACCAGGTGAGCGACCCGCAGCCGGGCGACATCGCGGTGAATTCGGGCCATTGCGGCATCTACATCGGCGGCGGCCAGATGATCCACTGCGCCGACTACGGCATCGGCGTCGTTGTGGGCCCGGTCCAGGGCGGCATGGTGTTCGTCAGGCCGTAAGGCTTCCGCAACCGCCCATATCACGCGCAAGGAAGGCGCGCATGCCCGACGGCGTGCGCGCCTTTTCGCATTGCGGCGAATCGTTGCGTTCAAAACGAGCCTATGCCCGAGTTCCGGGAAGCCGGAGGGCGATAGGGGAGGTGCTACCGATCGCGGCGGAGCTTCCCCGATACCTTGCCGATGATGCCGGCGAGCATGGCCGATTCGGGGATGCCCAGCTTGAGCGCGAGGCCGTACGTCACGACGAGCGCCGCCAGCCCGCCAGCGACGATGTAGGCGAACGATTGGGCGAGGGAGCCGGAAAGCGGCGCGACGAGGCTCTCCAGCGCGTAGAGGACGCCCGCTCCGGCGGCGGCGCCCAGAAGCCCCAGCGCCAAGGCGCAGCCGAACGCGCGCGCGGTGGAGGCGAGCCCGAACGAGCCGAGGCGGCGATGCAGGTACACGATCAGGCAGATGTCCGCGAAGGCGTTGAAGGCTGCTTCGCCTGCGGCGATGACGCCGATGGGCGCGCCTTGGTGCGCGAAGGCGGCGCCTGCGACGGTTATGGCCACCTGCAGCAGCATCGCGATGAGGTTCACGAAGGCGAACACGCCCATCATCCGAAGGCTGGAGAACGTCTTCTGCAGGTAGGTGTTGATGCCGTAGAAGGGCAGCGCGAGGGCGAGCACGCTCAGGTAGCCGGCGATGAGCGCGACGCTGTCCATCGTGAACGCGCCCACGTGCAAAAGGCTGACCAGCGGGTAGGCGAACACGATAAGGTAGAGCATGAACGGGACGGTGAAGAACAGGATCTGGTTGATGCCGGACACGATGCCCCGCTTGACGCCCTCGCGGTCGCCTTCGGATTGCATCTCCGAGAGCTCGGTGAACATGGTGGTGGTGATGGGCACCACCAAAAACGAGTACGGGAGCGTGAACCACAGGCGCGCGTACAGCAGGACCGAGGGGCCGGCTTCGGCGAACACCAGGGATGCGGCGTTCTGCACTGAGACGGCTATGCACGAGGTGACCATGACGCCCACGGCGGGAAGCCCGATGCCGATGGTCTCGCGCAGCGCGGGATCGTGCAGGTCGATGCGCGGGCGGAGGCGGATCCCGTTGCGCGCGAGCGCGGGGATCTGGATGGCCATCTGGACGAACACGCCCAGCGGGTTGCCGATGGCGATGATGTAGAGGGCGAGCTCGGGGTGGGCTGGCGCGACGAACGCGTAGGCGATGAACGTCGCGATGACGATGACGTTGTTGGCCACCGGCGCGATGGAGGACCACAGGTAGTCGTGGTTGGCGTTGAGGAGCCCCGAGACGATGGACGACGCCCCGTAGAAGACGATCTGTATGGCGAAGAACTGGAAGAAGAACGTGGCCTGGTCCATCTCGCCTTGGTCGGAGAAGAAGCTTTGCGTGTAGATGGCGACGCCCGGGAAGGCCATGCACAGGATGGAGAGCGCGCCGAGGAACACCGCCACGATGGTGAGCAGGTTCGAAGCGTAGGCATTGCCCCCCTCGCGGCCGAGCTTCTTCTTCACCGACACGTACACGGGCAGGAACGCTGTGACCAGCATGCCGCCCACGACCAACTCGTAGAGCATGTTAGGCAGGTTGTTCGCAACCTGGTAGGAGCTGGAGAGAAGCGAGGCGCCCAGCGCGAAGGCCATCGCCCAGGTCCGGATGAAGCCGGTGATGCGCGAGACGATGGTGCAGATGCTGATGATGGCGGCGGATGAGCCGATGTCGCCATGCTCGGAAGCCTCGGACGGCTGCGCGTCCTCCGAGGAATCGGGGACGAGGTCCTCCCGGGGCGCGCCCCGCCTGCCGGATGGCGGAAGCTCGCAGGCGCCATCGTCCTCATCGGGGAGGCTCTGCCTGCCGCCGCGCTCTTCGGGCAGCGTCTTGTCGCGGCCGGCGTGGCGTGCAGCGGTGCGGTCCTTGCCCGCGTGGCGTCCGCGCGGCGCGGCGGCGTGGGCTGCCGCATCCTCGGTGCGGACGTGTTTCGCTCGCGAGAGCTTGTCGGGCATGGTCGGCGCTTTCCTTCGGTTCCGATTGGATATAATCTTCATCATAGCAAAGCGGAAAAGAGGGGCTTCATGCTTATCCTTGTCATACGCAATAACTCCAACTCGCACGCCGTGGACGCGTCGCTGCTGCTGGCGACGTACCTGGCGACCCAGGGCATCGACTACGCGCTGGTGGACTCGACCGAGCTGTCGGGCCCCGCCGAGATGGGCGAGGTGCGCGCCGTGGTGGAGCGCGGCGTCGACATGGCGGTGGTGCTCGGTGGCGACGGCACCATCCTGCGCACGGCGCGCCAGATCGGCACGGCTGGCGTCCCCATCCTGGGGATCAATTTCGGACGCTTGGGGTTCCTGGCGAACGCGAGCGACGAGGGCGTGGTCTCCATCGTGGCGGCGGCGCTGGCGGGCGACGTGGTGCGGGAGCGCCGCGCGAACCTGCGCATCGACGTGGTGGGCGAGGGCGAGCCCGACCCGTGGGGCGACGACGGCTTCGGCGCGTCGGGCGGCGGTGCCGAGGATGCTCCGCGCCCGCATTCGTTCTTCGCGCTGAACGAGCTCGCCATCACGCGTGGAGCGAACGGGCGCCTGATCGATTTCTCGTTCGGGGTGTCGGGGGCGAAGGTGGCCGACATGCGCGGCGACGGCCTGGTGATATCCACCGCCACCGGCTCCACGGGCTACTCGCTATCGGCCGGCGGGCCTTTGGTCGCACCGGGGTTCGGCGGCCTGGTGGTGACGCCCTTGGCCCCGCACACGCTGCATTCGCGCGCCATCGTCACCGCGGAGAACGACATCGTCGACGTGTCGCTTCTGGATCCGGCGGAAAGCTCCTACCCGCGCGAGGCGACCCTGTTCGTCGACGGCGAGCCCATCGCGTTCGAGTCCCCCGCGCGCCGCATCTACGTCCGCCGCGGCGAGCAGCCCACCATCCTGCTGCGCTACCAGCGCGAGGGCTTCTACGAGCACGTGGCGAAGACGTTCTTCTAGCCTGGACGGGTTGATGAGGGCGGTTCCGCCCGCTCGGTGATTCATGCGAAGTTAGGGGAGTTCCGCTGGCGGGGGCGGGGGTTCGCGCGCAGTTTGCGCAGCCTCTTGGGCGCGTTCGCAGAACGCGCCATATAAAAGGCGAGCACCTGTTTGAGCACGAGCCCCCGCCCCCGCCAGCGGAACGGCGCGGAGCGAGGGCTCGCACTTGGCTTGGGATTCGCCTACCGTTTACGCCTGTTTTCCAGCTTGGAGCGCGGGGACGGGGTTCGCCTACTTGTGGTAGTAGCGGCGCTGCTCGTACTTGGGCTCGCAGCAGACGTTGATGCCTAGGGTGCGGTAGAGGCGCTCGTCGGTCTCCGAGATGATCACCGAGAAGAACGCGTCGCAGCCGCGCAGCTTCTCCGCGCAGTCGATGAGCTGCGCCGCCTGCGGGTTGGACGACGAGCTGACGGTCAGTGCGAGCAGGGTCTCGTCGGAGTGCAGGCGCGGGTTCTTCGCGTGCAGGTGCTCGGTCTTCAGGTGGCAGATGGGCTCGATGACCTCGTCGGAGATGACGTCGATGTCGTCCATGCCAGCCACGCCCTTCAGCGCGTTCATCAGAAGCGACGACGCCGCGCCCAGAAGCGTGGAGGTCTTGCCGGTTACCACCGAGCCGTCGGGCAACACCATGGCGCCGGCGGGGCCTCCGGTGGTCTCCTCCTTCAGCAGCGCCGCGCTGCGGGCGGGCGAGAGGTTGGCGTCCACGCCGGCCTGGTTCATCAGCAGCTCCAGGCGCTCAAGGCGATCCTCGCCCGCGCCGGTGCGCTTCACCTCGACTGCGGTCTGGAAGTAGCGGCGCACGATCTCCATCTTGGCGGCATCGCTCACGGCCTCGTCATCGACGATGGCCATGCCCGCCATGTTCACGCCCATGTCGGTGGGCGACTGGTAGGGGCTCTCGCCCATGATCTTCTCCATCATGGCCTTCAGCACGGGGAAGATCTCGATGTCGCGGTTGTAGTTGACCGTGGTCTCGCCGTAGGCCTCCAGATGGAAGGGGTCGATGGCGTTGCTGTCGTCCAGGTCCACCGTCGCCGCCTCGTAGGCGATGTTGACGGGGTGCTTCAGAGGCAGGTTCCAGATGGGGAACGTCTCGTACTTCGCGTAGCCGGCCTTGATGCCGCGTTTGTTCTCGTGATAGAGCTGCGAGAGGCACGTGGCCATCTTGCCCGACCCGGGGCCGGGTGCGGTCACCACCACCAGCGGGCGGCTGGTTTCCACGTACTCGTTCTTGCCGTAGCCCTCGTCGCTGACGATGTGCTCGATGTCGGTGGGGTAGCCGGCGATGGGGTAGTGCAGGCGGCTCTTGATGCCCAGCGCGTCCAGGCGGCGGCGGAAGGCATCGGCGTCGGGCTGGCCGGCGTACTGCGTGATGACCACGTCGCCCACCAAAAAGCCCATGCCGCGGAAGATATCCATCAGGCGCAGCAAGTCGTCGTCGTAGGTGATGCCCAGATCGCCGCGCGTCTTGCTCTTCTCGATGTCGTTGGCGTTGATGCAGGTGATGATCTCCACGTCGTCGATGAGGCTTTCCAGCATGCGGATCTTCGTGTCGGGCTGGAAGCCGGGCAGCACGCGCGAGGCGTGGTAGTCGTCGAAGAGCTTGCCGCCGAACTCCAAGTAGAGCTTGCCGCCGAACTGCGCGATGCGCTCCTTGATGCGTTCCGCCTGAAGCTCGATGTACTTGTCGTTGTCGAACCCGATGCGCATGATGGGCAAGCCTTCCTCCTCGCGATGATTTAACCAACCGATTATAGCGTAAGCGAGGTGCGCGGGCGGGGGATCGGCGCGCCGAAACGCTTCGGAAAAGAGATGGGACGCGAGGCGGGTCTGCGGGGTTAGTGCGGGTGCGGGATGCAGCGAGGGCTCCGCCGGAGGGCTGGCGGCGAGGTCGCCGCGCGCTGGCAGGCGTGATGGAGCGAGGCCGTCGGCGCTTCGACTTCACTTTTTCGTTGAACCGGGCGCATTCCCTGTGTGGGTT
This sequence comes from uncultured Coriobacteriaceae bacterium, assembly GCA_900550385.1. Lineage (GTDB taxonomy): Bacteria > Actinomycetota > Coriobacteriia > Coriobacteriales > Eggerthellaceae > Aphodovivens. Next base: position 11,083 of record URRZ01000043.1, read on the forward strand.
TTCTGCTCATGCGCGTTCCGCGTGTACTATAGCCTGCGGCTTATTCGGGGGAGGGTTCGCGCCGTGCGCCGAGCCGCGCTCCCTGCGAACGAAATCATCGAAAGCAACCAGAATGAGAGGGTGTATCCATGAGCCTTGTTTCCGAGTTCAAAGAGTTCATCAACCGCGGCAACGTGATGGACATGGCCGTCGGTGTCGTCGTCGGCGGCGCGTTCACGGCGATCGTCACGTCGCTGACCGGCGATGTGGTGCAGCCGCTGGTCGACTTCGTCACCGGCACCACCGATGAGGGCATCCCGAACCTGCAGTTCACCGTGCCCGGCACCGCCATCACGTTCAACTTCAGCGGCTTCATCAGCGCGGTCATCCAGTTCTTCATCACGGCCGTCGTCGTGTTCGCCGTGGTCAAGGCGTTCAACAAGGCGCAGAACCTGGGCGGCGACCTGTCCAAGGGCCTGATCGGCAAGGTCACCGGCAAGGACGGCGAGGAGGTCATGGTCGAGATGCTGCCTCCCACCTGCCCGTTCTGCCTGGAGGAGATCAAGGAGGGCGCGACCCGCTGCCCGCACTGCGCCGGCGCCCTGCCCGAGCCCGCCGCCCCCAAGCCCAAGGAGGCGTAAGGGGCATCCGGTTTTCCGGCTTACCGTCGCTGATCGAAGCGCGCGGGGGATCTCGTTCCCCGCGCGCTTTTTTCTTTGTAAGCCGCTTTGCCGTTCTCCGAGCGTCCGCCTAGCGTCGTGGTGGGGCGGGGACGACGTGGCGCAGGCCGGTCTTGCCCATGAGCTCGACGATCGTGCCCGCCGCCTGCGAGAGCCGCTCCATCTCCTCGGCGTCGAGGCCCTCCAAGCTGGCGCGCAGGTTCTCGTCGACTGCGCGGAGATGCTCGTCCATCGTCAGCGCGCCGTGCTCCGTCAGCTGCGCGATGACCATGCGGCGGTTCTCGTCGCTGCGCCCGGTGTCTACCAAGCCGCGCTCGCGGAGGCTCTTCAGCGCGCGCGTCGCCTGCTCGGGGGCGATCCCCACGCGCTCGCTGAGCGCCGACATGTTCATGGGACCCTCGATGTGCAGTGCGATCATCAGGTCCATCTGGGTTTTGGTGAACAGGCGCTCCGGCTGGCTTGCCACCAGGGTCTTCTTGAACAGCTCGTGGAAGTACAGGGTTGCGTGGATGATCGACTCGGTGCCGTGGTTGCGCTCCATGATCCCTCTTTATGGTGAAATCGTTGATAAAGGTCAAGTGTTTGCTATACTTGACGACCGTCAACTATAAGGCTGAAACGCCTCGCGTGCAAGGGGGCGGGGCGTTTCGTCATGAAAGGGCATGATCGCATGGGATCTTTGGGCATCACGAAGGAACAGAGGCGCATGGTCGTCGCTTTGCTGGCGGGCGCGGTGCTGGTGGTTTTGAACCAGACGCTGCTCTCCCCGGCGCTGCCGTCGATCATGCAGCATATGGGCGTCGACGAGACCACGGTGCAGTGGCTCACCTCGGCCTACGCGCTCACCGAGGCGGTGGTGATCCCCTTGGCGGCGTGGTTCATGGGGCGCTTCTCCACGCGCCGGCTGTTCCTGGGCTGCATGGCGCTGTTCGCGGCGGGCAGCCTGGTCGCCGCCGCCGCGCCGGCGTTCGCGGTGCTGCTGGTCGGGCGCGTGATGCAGGCGATGTCCACCGGCGTCATGATGGTGATGGTGATGTCGCTGATCCTGCTGACGTTCCCGCGCGAGAGCCGCGGTGCGGCGATGGGCCTGGTCGGCCTGGTGATCGCCTTCGCCCCCGCCATCGGCCCAACCGCCGGCGGCCTGCTGGTGGACGCGGTGGGCTGGCGCGCGCTGTTCGGCGTGGTGGTGGTCGCGTCGGTGCTGGTGATCCTCTTCGCCCAGCGCACGCTCATCAACCATGAGGGCTTCCCGCGCACGTCGATGGACCCGCTGTCGGTGATCCTGTCGACCGTGGGCCTGGTGCCGCTGCTGTACGGGCTGTCCTCGTTCGCGTCATCCGACAACGCGGTGCTGTGCGTGGGGATGATGGTGGTCGGTTTGGCGCTGGTGGGCCTGTTCGCGTGGCGCCAGTTCAAGCTCGATGAGCCGATGCTGCGCCTCGAGGTGCTGAAGAGCCGCCGTTACCGCACGGCTTTCTTCGTCGTGTGCGCCCTCCAGGCGGTCCTCATCGGATTGAGCGTGCTCATGCCCCTGTACGTTCAGAACGTCCTGGGCTTCTCGGCGACGATCAGCGGCTTGGCGACGCTGCCCGGCGCCGTGCTGGGCGCGGCGATGGGCTTGGTCGCCGGCCGCGTGTTCGACAGGTCGGGCGTGCGCGGCATCGCCGTCGCGGGCGCGCTCGTGCTGCTCGCCGGCAGCGCGGGGATGTTCGTCCTCGGGACGGGCTCGTCCATCGTCTTCTTCGTCGTCGCCTACGTGGCGGTGAGCATGGGCCTGCAGATGCTCACGACGCCTGTCAACACGTGGGGCGTCAACTCGCTCGACAACGAGCTCGTGCAGCATGCCACCGCCGTCTCCAACACGATGAACCAGGTGGGAGGCTCTCTGGGCACCGCGCTCATCATGTCGTTCAGCGCCGTGGGCATGTCGATGGCGGCGCCGGGCGCCTCCTCCGTCGAGCAGCTGATGGCGGGCTACCATCTGTCGTACGCCGCCGTGCTGGCGCTGGCGATCGTCGTGCTGGTGCTGGTCGTCGTCTGCGTGCGCAACCGCAAGGGCGACAAGGATCCCGTGCGCGGCGCGTCCACCACGGTGGATGCTGCCGGCGTGCGGCACACCGTCGCCGAGGTGATGGACACCCGGCCGCTCACCATCCCCGCCAGCGCCCACATGGGCGAGGCGGCGCGCGCGTTGGCGGCGTCCGGCGCCAGCGGTGCGATCGTCTTGGGCTCCGACGGCGCAGTGGAGGGCTTTCTGTCCAACGGCGATGTGCTGCGGTACTTCGGCGACGAGATGCAGGCGGTCACGGGGTCGACCGGATTCCTGGTGCTGCGCCAGCTGGATGACGAGAACGTCTACGAGCGCGTCAAGCACCTCAACGAGATCAACGTGGGCCAGATGGCGACCAGGCAGGTCGTGAGCGTGGGGCCGGACGTGTCGTTCGAGGAGGCGTGCCATGTGCTGGCGGACAAGCGCCTCAAGGAGCTGCCCGTTGTCGAGGACGGCAGGCTGATCGGCGCGCTGCATCGCAGCGACCTCATGCGCGCGATCGCGGGCATGCTGGAGGATGCCGAGCGGTAAGGGATGCGCAGACCCTTTCTTTTCGCTGCGCCCTTCGCCCGGCTGTCCCGCTCCTTCCGCGATCATGCGGAAGGAGCGGTTTCTTCGCCGCGGCCGACTGTTGCCCGATCGTGAAGCGGGCGGCGTGCGCTGCACGGGCGCTGCCGGGTATAATCGGGGAAACGAACCCAAGAGGAAGGCGCTGCCATGCCCGACGCTTCCCGGAGACGATCCCGCGAAGGCTATTTTTCCATGTCCATGGACGACGGCTCCGAGCCGGAGGTGATCCCCGCTTGGAACGTGTCGGTGGGGGATGCTCCCGATGACGGTCCTGCCGGCTATTCCATACCCGCCGATCGCATCAGGGTCGAGACGCCCCGCGGCGTCGCGGGCTCCGCGACCGCTGTTCCCACCGCCCAGAAGATCAAGGGCGCGGCCCAAATGGCGGGCGGCGCGGTGCTGATAGCCGCAGGCGTTCCGATGTGCGTGCTGCCCGGGCCGGGCGCGGCATCCATCGCCGGAGGCGCCGCGTTGGCGAGCAAGGGGCAGCGCAACTTCACGGGCCGCGAGGCGACGCCGTTCGAGGCGAAGCTCGACGAAGCGGCAGAGAAGCTGGGCGCCGCAGCCAAGGAGCAGGCGTCGAAGGCGGCGCGCAACGCCGTCGAGAAAGCCCCCGAGGTCGCAGGCAAGGCGGCGCGCACGGTGGCGGCGAAGGCGCCCCAGGTGGCAGGCAAGGCGGTGAAGGCGACCGTGCATGCCGCGCCCAAGGTGGCGGGCGCCGCCGCGAAGGCCGTCAAGGTCGGTGCGGGGTTCGTGGCGAAAAGCCGGAAGAAGAAAGCCTGAGCGCCGCCTCGCGCATGCTCCATTGGCGGATGGCGATCCTGCCGAGGGGCGGCGCCCGCGCGAAGAGCCGCCCCCGTCTCGCCGCCCTTCGCGTTCCCGGAAAAAACGAGGGCCGCGCTGCCTTTTCGGCAACGCGGCCCTCGCCGTCGATCGACGTTCGCGACGCTTTCGCCGTGCGACCTGGTTTCCTACTTCTTGAACAGCCCGTCCAAGATGCCGCTCACGGCGCCGCCGATGTTCTCGCCGATGCCGCCCAAGATCCCCGCGACGTCCACGCCTGCGTCGCCGAGCTTGCCCTTGACCTGCTCGACGATCTCGCCCATGTCGACGCCTTCGAGGTTCTGGCCGGTGATCTCCTCGATGGCGCCCTTCGGGTCGGCGATGACGTCCTTGATCTTCTCGGGGGCGTCCTGCAGATGGCTGGTGACCTGCTCGACGATCTGGTTGATGTCCATGTTCGCGCTCGTTTCTCTTCGGGTACGTGACGGCGGAATTATACGCGATCATCCCGGCGCCCGCCGACGCGTCCTGTCGTTTTCGGCGCCGCTTCAAAGAGGAGTTGACGTCCGGTTGCGGGGCGGCGTTGTGCCATAATCGGCGGGTAGGGAGCGCCGGAGAGGGTGCGGGATCGAGGAGGCGAGGGATGTCGACGCCGGAATTCATTCTGAAGCTGCGCGAGAAGATCGGGCACGATCCGCTGTGGCTGGTGGGCGTGACCGCCTATATCGAGGACAGGGATGGCCGCGTGCTGCTGGGCCGTCGCGCCGACAGCGGCAACTGGGCGCTGATCTCGGGCATCAACGAGCCGGGGGAGGAGCCTGCCGACACCGTCATCCGCGAGGCGCGCGAGGAAGCGGGCGTCGACGTCCTTCCGACGGCGCTCGTGTCGGTGAAGGCCGACGATCGGCTCATCACGTACGCCAACGGCGACCAGACGCGCTACCTGGACATCCTCTTCCTCTGCCGGCTGGCGGACGGCGGCGCGTCCGAGGCGCGCGTCAACGACGACGAGAGCCTGGAAGTGGGCTGGTTCCCGCTTGACGGCCTGCCGTCCCCGCTGCAGCCTTCGACCGTCGAGCGCATGGAGCGTGTGCGGAGCTACCGCGAACGCGCCGCGGCGGGCGATGCGGGCGCGCTGTTCGCGTTCAAGTGCAGCTAGATGCATCGAATGCAAGTTCGCGGCCGTTTTAGCAGCAACCCCCCCCCGGTTTGGGCTAAAACCTCCGCGCACCGGTAAGCGGTGGTCGCTGGGGCGTCGTGCGCTCGTTGGGCAAGGGGGCGCCGCTGGGGGGGGGGTGGCGG
>URRZ01000044.1 GCA_900550385.1 uncultured Coriobacteriaceae bacterium
CCAGATCGTTGTTTTCGCCCGCTGAGCTGGGCCTATGCCGGAATCTCTCCCACAGAAACCACCGAAGAGCCCTTTTTCTCGAACATGAGCCCCTATACCTTCGTTTTCTACGGGCTTGTCGGGTTCATCCCCCTCATCCTCGCAGGGGCATTCATCTACATAACCAATCGCGAAAACCTCATCCCCACGCTCATCGTTCCGCTGCTTTTCCTTGTCGCGCTGTTCATACCGTTCTTCACGCTTTATAACGCAACCCCCACCGCCCGCTTCATCTCCATCGGGGAACTTGCCACTGAAGTGGTCTTGGTGCTGTGCACCATCGGATTCGCGGAATTCTTCTCGCTGAGCCCTTTCAAAACGTTCGCCTTGAGCCGTGCCGTCTACGCCCTGCTTAACAGCGTAGGATGGTACGCTGCGGGCTTCTCCGCCCTAACCCTCGATGGCTTGGGCAACTCGCTGACCTCGCTCACCATCGTGTTCGTGAGCGTCGAGGTCTTCAGCGTGGTTCTCATCGTGGCCATCGTGAAAGCCCAGAAAGCCGAACCGATTCGAAGCGCGCACCATCCTTCGCAGCCTTCAAACAGCGAGCAGAGCGCCCCCGGAAGTGCAGGAATCCACACGCAGGATCCGTCCTCCCCCGCCCTCCTCCATGGCCAACCCGCCAAATCGGAGGCGCGGGATCAGCAAAACGAGCCGATAGCCGACGATCAAACCGAGTCTGCCGCAGAGGCAGAGGAAACGGAGAGCACCATGGCGGCAGCATCTTCCAACGAATTCGAGAACCGGTGCCTCGAGGTGGGGCAGGAATTCGGGCTGTCGAGCAGGGAGATCGACGTGCTGCGGCTGCTGGCGCGCGGGTATTCGTCCGCACGTATCCAAAGCGAGCTCTACATCGCCGCGGGTACCGTGAACTACCACACGCGCAACATCTACGCCAAGCTGGGCGTGCATTCCAAGCAGGAAGTCATCGACTTGGTGGCGAATGACCTGGGCTAACGGCACCGACGCATCAATAGAACAGATCGACCTCTCCCAGTAGGAAAGCCTCGACCGAGCAAGCCCCTGCAGCGGAGCCGCCCACGACGATGCGCTTCGCGGAAGGATGCTTGTCGAGGAAATCCGCCATTCCGCTTTGCCCGGATTCCGCGCCCGATTTCACCTCGATCGCGGACAGCTTCGATCCGTCCTTCACCACGAAATCGACTTCCCTGCTCCCCTCTCGCCACCACGAGACCTCGAAGCCCTCGCTCGAAGCGCGTGAGAGCAGATACGCTCCCACGGCGGATTCGACAAGATGACCACGCAGATCCCTCTGGTGGGCGAAGTCGTCACGCCCCTTATCCGAAAGCGCGGTCATAAGGGAAGTGTCGTGAACCATCAAGCGCGGGGAACTCCGACGCTTCGCGAGTTCTTTATCCGAATACTTGGGTATCGCCGAGATCATCCCGGCTTTGCCGAGAAGGTCCAGGTAGTGCGCGATCGTGACGGTATTGCCGTTGTCCTGCAGCTGTCCGAGCATCTTGTTGTACGAAAGCTCCTGCCCGGAATAGGCGCACCCCAACCGGAAGAGCGCACGCATGAGCGCAGGCTTCCTCACTTCCGCCATCTCGAGCACGTCGCGCGAAATGGTGGGTTCGACTATCGCATCGCGCACGTAGGCTTTCCAGCGCTTCTCGTCCTTCGAAAGCGCGATCGCTCCCGGATAACCGCCGAAGTAGAGAAATTCATCGAGAGAGAAGCCGAAGGCGTCGCGCACCTCCTTCAAGCTCCAATGAGGGGATCGGATGATCTCGAAGCGTCCCATGAGGGAATCTTCCATCCCCCGATGCAGCAGAAGGGACGAGAATCCGCTGAGCACCGCCTTGACGGGAATGCCTTCGCGCCGATCCCGGTCGTAAAGTGATTTCACCTGACGCGCCCAACCCGCGACTTTCTGCACCTCGTCGATGCAAAGCGCCACCGGCTCAGACCCCCCGCGTGTCATGTTGCGCGCGACTTGCCACTCGCGCTCGATCCACGCCTCGTTGGGGGCGGCGACATCATCCGCGCTCACGAAGTGTCTCTCCATGCTCACCCTGTCGAGCGCTTGGGCGAGCATGGTGCTCTTCCCCGTCTGGCGCGGCCCGACGACGAACTGCATCGTCCACACGTCCTGCTCCAGCAAGCGCCCAACGAGCGTGTCCACCTGGCTTCTCTGATACATGATGCCGCCTTCCGACGATACAACTCCCACGTTCTTTCGGTTACTAGTTGTAGCTAAAATTTTTACTAATTGTATCTAGAAATTTTGCTAGATACAATTAGCAAATCCGATCGGACGGAAAGGGCGTTGCGTTGTTTCGGCTCATCGGCCTGCGTCTTCGGCACCAGATGGCAGCGCGGTGGAATGCCGATTCATCCGCCCACCAACAGCGATTCGCGGATACAATGTAACGCGACGTTTGCTTCGCCCACGAAGAGAGGGATCCCATGCCTAAGCGCGACGACATCAACAAAGTGCTCATCATCGGCTCCGGCCCGATCATCATCGGTCAGGCATGCGAGTTCGACTACTCCGGCACGCAGGCGTGCAAAGCACTGCGCCAGCTGGGCTACGAGGTAGTGCTGGTCAACAGCAACCCCGCCACCATCATGACCGACCCGGACACCGCCGACGCCGTCTACATCGAGCCGCTGAACACCGCGCGCTTGGAGCAGATCATCGCCAAGGAGCGCCCCGACGCGCTGCTGCCCAACCTGGGCGGCCAGTCCGGCCTGAACCTGGCCGCCGACCTGGCCAAGCAGGGCATCCTCGAGAAGTACGACGTGCAGGTGATCGGCGTGCAGATCGACGCCATCGAGCGCGGCGAGGACCGCGAGGCGTTCAAGGAGCTCATGGAATCGCTCGACATCGAGATGGCGCGCAGCAAGGTTGCCTACTCCGTGGAGGACGCCGTCGCCATCGCCGAGGAGCTGGGATACCCCTGCGTCCTGCGCCCCGCCTACACCATGGGCGGCACAGGCGGCGGGCTCGTATACAACATCGACGAGCTGCGCACGGTGGTCGCGCGCGGCCTGGCCGCCTCCCCCGTGCACGAGGTGCTGGTCGAGGAGAGCGTGCTGGGATGGGAGGAGCTCGAGCTCGAGGTGGTGCGCGACGCCAACGGCAAGATGATCACGGTGTGCTTCATCGAGAACATCGACCCCATGGGCGTGCACACCGGCGACTCGTTCTGCGCCGCGCCCATGCTCACCATCAGCGAGGACGTGCAGAAGCGCCTGCAGGAGAAGAGCTACAAGATCGTCGAGGCCGTGCAGGTGATCGGCGGCACCAACGTGCAGTGGGCGCACGATCCCGTGACCGACCGCGACATCATCATCGAGATCAACCCGCGCACCTCGCGCTCATCCGCCTTGGCGTCCAAGGCCACCGGCTTTCCCATCGCGCTCGTGTCCGCGATGCTGGCAAGCGGCCTCACGCTGGACGAGATCCCCTGCGGCAAGCACGGCACGCTGGCCAGCTACGTTCCGGGCGGCGACTACGTGGTCATCAAGTTCGCGCGCTGGGCGTTCGAGAAGTTCAAGGGCGTCGAGGACAAGCTGGGCACGCAGATGCGCGCCGTGGGCGAGGTCATGTCCATCGGCAAGACCTACAAGGAGGCGTTCCAGAAAGCCATCCGCTCGCTTGAGACCGGCCGCTACGGCCTGGGCTTTGCCAAGGACTTCCACGGCAAATCGAAGGACGAGCTCGTGGGCATGCTGGTCACGCCCACGAGCGAGCGCCAGTTCATCATGTACGAGGCGCTGCGCGCCGGCGCCACGGTGGACGAGCTTCATGAGCTGACGCGCATCAAGCGCTGGTTCATCGAGCAGATGGCCGAGCTGGTGGCCGAGGAGCAGGCCATCATCGCCTACTCAAAGGACCATCCCGCATCGCTTCCGCCCGACGACATGCTGATCGCCGCGAAGAAGGACGGTTTCTCCGACCGCTACCTGGCGCAGATCACCGGCACCACCGAGAAGCGCATCCGCGCGCATCGCGCCGAGATCGGCCTCAACCAGGGCTGGGAGGGCGTGCACGTGAGCTCCACGCAGGACTCCGCGTACTACTACTCCACCTACAATGCCCCCGACGCCAGCCCCACCACCGGCGGCAACACCATCATGATCCTGGGCGGCGGCCCCAACCGCATCGGCCAGGGCATCGAGTTCGACTACTGCTGCGTGCATGCAGCCAAGTCGCTGAAGAAGCTGGGCTTTAAGACGATCATCGTCAACTGCAACCCCGAGACCGTGTCCACCGACTACGACACCTCCGACAAGCTGTACTTCGAGCCGCTGACGGCCGAGGACGTGCTGGCCATCTACGAGAAGGAGAAGCCGCTGGGCGTCATCGCCCAGTTCGGCGGCCAGACGCCGCTCAACCTGGCATCCGAGCTCGAGGAAGCCGGCGTGCGCATCCTGGGCACCAGCCCCGAGATCATCGACCTGGCCGAGGACCGCGATCGCTTCCGCGCCGTCATGGAGTCGCTGGGCATCCCGATGCCCGAGGCCGGCATGGCTCACACCACCGAGGACGCGCTGGCCATCGCCCAGAAGATCGGCTACCCCGTGATGGTGCGCCCCAGCTACGTGCTGGGCGGCCGCGGCATGGAGGTGGTCTACGATGACGCGAACCTGATCAACTACATGAACGCCGCCGTGGGCGTGACCCCCGACCGGCCCATCCTCATCGACCGCTTCCTGCGCCACGCGATGGAGTGCGAAGCCGACGCCATCTGCGACGGCCAGCACGCATTCGTGCCTGCGGTCATGGAGCACATCGAGCTTGCCGGCATCCATTCGGGCGACTCTGCCTGCATCCTGCCGTCGGTGAACATCTCCGACGCGAACCTTGCCACCATCGAGGAGTACACGCGCCGCATCGCCGAGGCCATGCACGTGTCCGGCCTGATGAACATCCAGTACGCCATCGAGGGCGACACGGTGTACGTGCTCGAGGCCAATCCGCGCGCCAGCCGCACGGTGCCGCTGGTGTCCAAGGTCTGCGGCATCCAGATGGTGCAGATCGCCACCGACATCATGACGGCGCCCATCACCGGCCGCCCCTCGCCCATCGCCAACCTGCACGAAGCGTCGTTCTCGCATTACGGCGTGAAGGAGGCCGTGTTCCCGTTCAACATGTTCCCCGAGGTCGACCCGGTGCTCGGTCCCGAGATGCGCTCGACCGGCGAGGTGCTGGGCCTGGCCACCACCTTCGGCGGCGCCTTCTTCAAGGCGCAGGAGGCCACGCAGACCGTCCTGCCCAAGGGCGGCACGGTGCTGATGAGCATCAGCGACCGCGACAAGGGCGACCTGGAGGAAGTGGGGCGCGAGTTCGAGCGCGCCGGCATGCGCATTCTGGCGACGCGCGGCACCTGCGACTTCCTCAACGAGCGCGGCATCAAGGCCGAGCGCGTGCTGCGCGTGAACGAAGGCCGTCCGAACCTGATCGACCTGATCCTCAACCACGAGGTCGACCTGGTGGCCAACACGCCCAGCCCGTCGGCCGAAAGCGCCACGGACGGCAGCCTGATCCGCCGCACCGCCATCAAGGCGCACGTGCCCTACATGACCACGATGGCCGCCGCACTGGCCACCGCCAAGGGCATCCGGGTGGCGCAGTCGAGCGACCCCCAGGTCCACTCGCTTCAGGAGATCCACGCGAACATCTCGTACGAGTAGGGTTTCCGCTCGGGCGCCACAACGCACGGTCGTAAGCCGCGCTCCCGTCAGTTGATGGGAGCGCGGCTTTTTCTTACGGTGAAACAAGCTCTACCGTCTATCTGAAATTTCTGCAACTAATAACAGAAATTTCAGATAGACGTTCGGGCGCGGCCTTTGCAGCACCTACGTGCGGGCAGGCCCTTCCCTCCTGTGCGCTACTCGAACGTGGCATACCTGCCCGCGAGCCTCCAATCGCAACGCTTCCGGCATCACCGCTGCCGCTCGTTCGCGGGATTCTCCGTGCGCTTCGCCGCGCGAGGGTTTCCCTTTGGCGGCAAAGTCACTATGGTGTTCCCACCAAAGCAATGGCAGAGGCGCGGTTTCCCTCAGTAGGCCCGCCCAGGCGCCGGGAAGCGCCGGGATGAAAGGGGAAGCCGCCGAAGGCGCGCGCCGGTTCCCGTCGGCACGCGGCCTGGGGTCCGGGAGAACATCCTGGGCACTGTCGCGAAAGCGGAGAGCTGTCATGGTCGCAAGCGAGAAGCCGCCTTCCCCTTGAGCCATGGCCGCATCGGCTAGGGAGGGGAAGCCGCAATGGAGTTCGTCAACACATTCTGGGCGCTGGTACCGCCGATCGTCGCCATCGTGCTCGCGCTCATCACCAAGGAAACCTACAGCTCGCTGTTCATCGGCATCCTGGTGGGCGCCCTGCTGCTTGCCGGGTTCCACCCCATCGAGACCGTGAACACCATCATCAGCGGAAGCTACATCCCCGCGGGCGGCACCGAGGAGGACGCCCTGACCACGGGCTTGGTGCCAGCGCTTTCGGAAAACGCGGGCATCTTCGTGTTCCTGGTGATGCTTGGCGTGTTCGTGGCGCTGGTGAACTCCTCCGGCGCGTCGGCGGCATTCGGCCGCTGGGCGGCGCGGCACGTGAAGAGCCGCTTGGGCTCGCAGCTGGCCACGTTCGTAATGGGCGTGCTCATCTTCGTGGACGATTACTTCAACTGCCTCACCGTGGGCTCGGTCATGCGCCCGGTGACCGACGCGGAGAAGCTCTCGCGCGCGAAGCTGTCATACCTCATCGACGCCACGGCAGCGCCCGTCTGCATGATCGCTCCCGTGTCGTCGTGGGCGGCGGCGGTGTCCGGCGTCGCATCCGATTTGGGCGTCGACGGCATCCAGCTGTTCATCAGCGCCATCCCGTTCAACTTCTATTCCCTGCTCACACTGGTGTTCGTCGTCGTCATCACGGTCATGGGCTTCGACTACGGCCCCATGGCGAAATCCGAGCTTGCCGCCATCCGCGAGGGCAAGCTGGGGTCGCTGGGCAACGACAAGGCGGTGGAGAACTCGCGCGCGAACCTGTTCGACATGGTCATCCCTATCCTCGTGCTCATCGCGTTCTGCATCGTGGGCATGCTCTACGTGGGCGGCTTCTGGGATCCCGAGACCGAGGGCTACATGAACGTGGTGCTGGCGTTCGGCGACACCGATGCGTTCACCGCCCTGCCGTGGGGCGCCATCATCGCGCTGGTGTTCGCATACGTGTATCTGCTGGCGCGACGCGTGGTGAGCTTCAAGGAGTCGATGGACGCGCTGGCGAACGGCTTCATCGCGATGATCCCCGCGATGCTGATCCTCACGTTCGCGCTGACGCTGAAGGGCATGACCAGCGCGCTGGGCGCGGCGGAGTTCGTCTCCAGCGTGATGGAAGGCTCGGCGGCCGGGCTGTACAGCATGCTGCCCGCCATTATCTTCCTGGTGGCGTGGGGCTTGGCGTTCGCCACCGGCACCAGCTGGGGCACGTTCGGCATCCTGATCCCCATCGTGCTGCCCATCTTCGCGACGGCGCCCGACTTGCAGATCATCGGCATCTCCGCCTGCCTGGCGGGCGCGGTAGCGGGCGACCACTGCTCGCCCATATCCGACACGACCATCATGGCCTCGGCGGGTGCGAACTGCAACCACTTGGAGCACGTGTCCACGCAGATGCCCTACGTCATCACGGTGGGGTCGCTGTCGTTCGTGTGCTTCATCATCGCCGGCTTCATACGCAACGCGCCCATCTGCCTGGCGATCGGCTTGGCGCTGACCATCGTGGTGCTGTTTGTGCTGAAGAAGACCATCGGCGTGGACACGCGGGGGCACGCGAAGGCGCAGGCGGCTGCCGAGGTTCAGGACGGCTGCGCCCAGTAGTGCGACTGCATGGGCAGCGTGCGAGACGGTGACGTGGCGACTTCGAAGGTGCGGGCAGCTGCGAGACGGCAGCGCAACGCGCTAATCGTGCAATTCGTCCCCAGATTTCGGGCGAAGCTGTCAAAACATCGCGGTTAGCGCGCGTTCCGTCCCCAAACGCGACGATTTGTGCGTTGCCCGATAGCGCCCACCAGGGGTTTTCGCGATTCAACCTGACGGGCTCTTGCGCTTGAGGTGCCAAGCGCGCGCTATTCGATCGATTTTGACATGCAGGGCGGCGATGGTGCGGGGTTGGTTCTGTGTTCGAGCCTGGATCCGGTACGGCAGGTGATGATGCGGAGTCGGCTCTATGCTCTGCGCACGGGTCTGATGCGGAACGGGTTCCTCATTCCAGCTCGCAAGGCGAAACGAGGAACTTGCTCCGCACTACCTTGCCGTCAACTTTCAAAAAGGAAGCGTGCGGACGCGAGAGAACTTCCTACAGCACGTGCTCGATGTCCTCGCGGTCGCTTTCACGGTAGAGGACGAATTTGCGGCCGATGATCTGGATCATCTCGGACTCGGTAGCGTCCGCCAGCATGTAGGCCGCTTCGCGCGCATCGAGGCCGCTCGTGTTCTGCACGGTGCCCTTGATGAGCTCGCGAGCGTCCAGCAGCAGGTTCGTCTGGTGGACGATGGTGGGCGTGATGTCTTGCTTGCCGATGAACACAACGGGCTCGAGATGATGCGCCAAGCTGCGCAGCTGACGCACCTGCTTTCCGGTGATGGACATGGGATGGGACCTTTCTTCTGGGGCGATGTCGAATTGCGCCCGGGAAATTCTCGTTTTAGCGATGCACCAGCATAACGCACCGCCCGATCGTGAAAAAGGGACAGTCACTTTTTCACATCGTTTCCCACTAGGCGAAATGGAGCTTAGGTCTGCCGATTTTATCCACCGGATGTTTCCGGCAGATTCCTCCAGCAGCAGATCGTGAAAAAGTGACTGTCCCTTTTTCACGATCGGGCAATGAGACTAAAGCACTCGGCCGATTGCCGACGTCATTGCCGACATTGCCAATGATGCGGGGCAGGGCTTTTGCTCCGTCTTCCCTACCGTATAATGTGCCCGAAGGCGCAATGCGGAAGGAGGTGCGCAGTGCTGTACCAGCTCATGAACAAGGATGTCGTCGTCGCGACGTACAAGGAGCGAAAAGACATCGACGATTACTTCTACGATGAAGTCGACCGGCTCGACAGCTACCTTCCCTACGGTTTCGTCGACATCAACGACTGGATCGACGGACGCCAGATCGCCAAGCACCGCGTCGCCATCGAGCGGCTCATGCGCGAGCTCGGGCTGACCACGCGCCACGACTTCATCGGCATGGCGCGCTGCCTCTCGCTCACCGACACATTCTGGATGAAGCGCGCCGACGAAGATCTTTCCTGGGATAGCGTGTCGCTTTACCGCAACCCCTTCGACGACGTCATCGCCCGCATCGCCTTCGACGGCACGGGCATGTACGGGCGCGCCAACTCGCCGACATCGCCCGAGTTCGCCACATCAGGATCTTTTGCGAAGTGCTGGATCCGCGAAGGGGGTGCGATTTCGCTGCTCAAACGCGGCTCGTCGGGCTATGCGAATGCCGGATTCGAGCCGTATTCCGAAAAGCTCGCATCCGATCTGCTCGCCGCCGCCCGCATCGACCATGTCCCCTACGAGATCGTGCGCTATCACGGCGCGCTTGCGAGCAAATGCCCGCTGTTCACGTCGGAGGAGGTGGGCTTCGTCTCCGCGCATCGCTTCTTCGATCGGCCTTTCGGCGTAAGAGACATGCTCGCCTTCTCCGCCGAGCACGGCGCCGAGGAGTCGTTTCGCGAGATGGTCGTGCTCGACGCCGTCATGGCCAACGTCGACCGCCACGCGGGAAACTACGGCTTCCTTGTCGACAACGCCACCGGCCGCGTGCTGAGGATGGCGCCGCTGTTCGACCACAACATGGCATGCCTGCCGATGATGATGGAGCACGACGACTTCGACGAGTACGTGAGCATGATCGGCCCGAAGATCGGCACGGACTTCGTCACGATAGCGCGCGAGCTCATCACCCCCGAAATCCGCGCGAAGCTCGTCGCGCTCAAGGATTTCGAATACGCTGACCCCGGCATGGACTACCCCGCCTGGAAGCTCGATGCAGTGAACCGCCTCAAAGACCGCATGGTTGACGCGATCTTGGCGTAACGACGTGAAAAAAGGACAGTCACTTTTTCACGCTTATCTCGCCATGCTCGAAGAGAAGAGTGGCAGCGAGGGCGTTACCACGTCGGAGATAGCCGCCGTGAGGTGCGTGGTGGAGAGCTGCGCGTCCGACCTCGACGACGCCTGGGCGGGAGCCTGAAGCGGCCCTATAGACTAATCCATGGACTAGATAGACTAAACGATTAGTCTATCTAGTCCATGCCTTGGCTTGTCGGAGCATCGCAGAGCCCGCCCTACTGACACCCTACTGACACCCTACTGACACCCTACTGGGAATTAGCGCTGTTCTTCTCAACCATGCCCCCAGCCACCGAATAGTACTGGGACGGGTCGTGCACAGACTTCCCATTCCACCGCAGGTAGCCTTTATTGACTAGTCTCTTAAGCAGCGCGGCGGCTGATTTTCTGCTGATGCCGATCCCGTCTACCACCTTTCATGATCTCGGCTCAACTTCGTCGCGAAATCACCGACTGCTCCCAAATTACTCCCGAGTTGGCTTGGGCGTAACATGGTATTGCGACGGATCCCGAAGGCTGTTTCCATGCCACTGATGCGGTCGCAAGAGCGACGGTGGAAAGCCTTGTCGAGGCGGGTTTGATCGAAGGCATCGGCAGCTCCGGCAGCCGCTCCTACATGCTCAACGGCAAGGTCCACGCGCGCTCGGGGGAAGAAGCCGATTTCGTTCGCCAATCCGACATCGACAGGGTAGGGAACCCCGAGCTCATCATGAAGCTCGCGCGCCAGCAAGGAGGAACGATCAAAAGGCGCGACGTCGAGGAACTTCTCCACATTCCGGAAAAAGCAGGCCTATCGCGAGCTCGCAAGACTCGTCGCCGAAGACAGGCTCGAGCTAATCGGAAAAGGAGCAGGCTCCCGCTACCGCACCCCCTAGGCTATCTCCCGGGAATTGCCTATTAAGACAAAAAACAGGACATGTCTTGATTATCGTAGCGAAGCCGCACCGCAGCCCCATTGACGAGCGCATCTGCCGTTATCGGGCTGGCCATGGTGATTCTTTCACCTGGACTTCATCGCCCCGATCGCGCCAGCCTCCCCATAAGCCTCCCCATAGCCTCATCGCGATCTCGCCGGGACGGCTCCGATGCGCCGAGGCGCCCCGCATGCTCCGATGGTTCACGCCCGCGTAAACGAAGCCAGCATGCCAAACCCAGCTCCTCCCTCGACTCGGGCAGATCCCGCCCGAAGACCCGGAGCTCGCGCCACCCCGAACTTGCGCCCCCATGCCAAAGAAGGTTCTCCTTCCGGCAGCCCCCTCACGGTATCCATGGGTTCATCGTGCGTCTTCCCTGCCGACTTTCTCGGATAAAATGGGATAATTGCACTTGCGGCTACCATCAATCTACCTGCGCTTATTTCGATCGAAAGAGATAATGCCTCGGATTTAGCCGGACAAACTCGGATAAATATGACATCCGAAGAAACGAAGCGACATCGCTTGGCATAGGCATTTCGGAAAGAAAGGCGAGAGCCTGTCGCCGACATTATCGACACCGACATCGTCACCGATAATCATCACAAGCCCGAACATCGCCGGAAACAGCAGATAGGAGAGAGCCCAAATGATGCTAACCGACGAGAACAACCGCATCGTCATGTTGATCGAGGGGGAACGCGTGAGATGCGGGATCAGCATCGCGGAACTTGGCAGGCGCCTCGATATCGATCGCAAATGACTCCGGAATGTGCTGCGATGCAACCGCGCTATCCGTGCGGATGAGTTCGTCAAACTGTGCGCGTACTTCGATCTCGGCTTCGGGCGTTTCGCCGGCAAGGAGCTTAGGAACACCGTTGCGATGTATCGTCGCCGGGATCGGATTGTATGAGCCGCGTCACAGCGCCCCTGCGGATTGTTTGGAGGAGAAGGGTTTCTTTGCGAGCAGCCATCGCGATGCGCTATACTATCGCACGCATTATGCGGGTGTCGCCAAGTGGTAAGGCCCGAGCTTCCCAATACTTAGTAACCCGCATCCGATTCGAACCCCAAAACAGTTGATTTCCATAAAACACCACGTCAAACGGCTGTTTTCGCTATCCATCCTTTACTGGAATCAATCGGTTCGCACTGGAAAAAACGCGGTATTCCCGTCCAGTTCCAGCGGCTGCGACCGAAGTCATCAGGCCGGGAACGCCTGTCCTCGAACCCGATACGCGGCAGAGGCGGAGAGACCGCAAGGGGCGTGACGCCCGCCTGCGGCCCTCCTGCAGCTTCCCCAAACTGCAAGCCAATATCTTCTGACCTCCCGGGACGCGGCGCAAGTCCGCGGAAGGGAGGAAGCAACATGCCATGCAAGGCAATAGCGGTCGCCAACCAGAAGGGCGGCACCGGCAAGACGGCCACCACGCTGAGCCTCGGGGTGGCGCTCGCACGGCGCGGCAGGCGCGTGCTGCTGGTCGACACCGACCCGCAGGGGGATCTGACCAAATCGCTCGGATGGGCCGACCCCGACTCCATCGAGACGACGGTCGCGACCCACATCGAAGCGGTCATCGAGGGGGCCGACGAAGACCCTCGCGCGGGCATCCTGGGCCATCGCGAGGGGGTCGACCTCATGCCCGCCAACATCGAGCTCGCCGGCCTCGAGATGGCCGTGTTCATGGCCATGTCCCGCGAGCGCATCCTGAAGACGTGGGCGGAGCCCCTGCGCGCCGACTACGACTACATCCTGTTCGACTGCGCCCCCACGCTCGGAATCATCCCCGTCAACGCCCTCGTCGCGGCTGACGGCGTGATCATCCCCGTGTCGGCGGAGTACCTCCCCGCCTCGGGCATGGCGGGGCTGCTCAAGACCGTCGGGCGCGTGAGGCGCCAGATCAACCCCGGGCTGTCCGTCGAGGGCATCCTGGTGACGCTCTACGACTCCCGCAACAACCTCGCGCGCGACGTCGAGCGCGCCATCCGGGAGCAGTACGGCGCCGCGCTCCGCGTCTTCGACACCGTGGTGCCGCGCGCCGTCTCCGCGGCCGAGTCCGCCGCCGCGGGCGAGAGCGTCTTCTCCTACGACGCCTCCGGCAGGGTCGCCAAGGCGTTCGCCGATCTCGCGGAGGAGGTGGACCGCCGTGGCTAGGAAGAAGGGCGCCTCCATCGGCCTTCCCGCCATCGAAGACCTCTTCACCTCGCAGGAGGAGCGCGACCGCGCCCTCTCCGACGAGGTCCGCCAGATCCCGCTCGGCGAGATCGACCCGTTCCCCGAGCACCCGTTCCGCGTCGCCGACGACGAGGAGATGGAGGCGCTCGTCGAGAGCGTCGCGCGCAACGGCGTCCTCGTCCCCCTCGCGGTGAGGCCCGTCGACGGAGGCCGCTACGGTCTCGTCAGCGGGCACCGGCGCAAGGCCGCCGCCGAGCGCGCGGGGCTCGAGAGCGTCCCGTGCATCGTCAAGGAGATGTCCTACGACGAGGCGGTCATCGCGATGGTGGACTCCAACCTCCAGAGGGAGTCGATCCTGCCCAGCGAGCGCGCGTTCGCCTACGCGATGCGCCTCGAGGCCATGAAGCGGCAAGGCGAGCGAACCGACCTAACTTGTGCGCAAAATGCGCACAAGTTAGACGGGAGGAAATCGCGCGACGTCCTTGCCGGTGAGCTTGGGGTGAGCAAGGACAAGGTGAGGCGCTACATCAGGCTCACATACCTCATCCCGGAGCTGCTCGCCCTCGTCGACGAGGGGCGCATGAGGATGCTGCCCGCAGTGGAGGCCAGCTACCTCTCGAGGGACGAGCAGGAATGGCTGCTCGACTCGATGCGGGCCTGCGCCTGCACCCCCTCCCACGCCCAGGCGCTCAAGCTGAAGCGCTACTCGAGCGCGCGCTGCCTCACCCCCGCGCTCGTCCAGTCGATCATGGAGGAGGAGAAGCCCAACCAGGTCGAGCAGGTGAAGATCCCCAAGAGGAGCATCGCACGGTTCTTCGACCCCTCCGCGACCCGCGAGGAGATCGAGGGCCGCATCGTGCGCGCCCTCGAGCTGCTGGAGCAGGCGGAGCGCAGGCGCGCCGCCCAGGAGAAGGGAGGGGCGCCGTGGGCAATGTGATGCACAGGGGCAAGGGCTCCTTCACCCACGTCGAGAACACCGTGTTCTTCGACCGCGAGCTGTCGCTCAAGGCGAAGGGCATCTACTGCCAGATCCGCTCGCTCGAGGGCAACCCCGAGTGGGTCTTCACCATCCGGGGGTTCGCCTCGCTCGTGAAGGACGGCGTCGACTCGGTGTCGCCGGCATCAGGGAGCTCGAGTCGGCGGGCTACGTCATCCGCGCCCGCAGGCGCGGGGAGGCCGGCAGGTTCCTCAAGGCCGAGAAGGCGACCTGGATCACGCTCGACGACCCCGCGATGCACGACGCCGTGGCCGAGGAGCTGCGCGCGGAGGGGTTCGCCATCCTCTCCGAGTTCGTCCGCAAGGACCGCGCCCCGAATGCGCGCGACGCCGAGGAGGAAGGCCGCGGCGTCGAGAAAGCCCAGGTTGTCCCCAGAACGGGAAAATCCGTATCTGGTCCGGCCACATCCGGGAAAGCCACATCCGGAAAACCCAGATCTGGAGAACCCGGCGCTATTAATTACTCATGGGATAAAGCCCCTGAATCCAATCAACTGCCCCTCTCCTCCTCCCCGCGGGAAGCCGGGGCCGAAGGGGAAGGCGGCGGCTTCGAGCCCTACAGGAGAGGCGAGTTCCCCGAGGAGTTCGAGAGGCTCTGCGCGATGTCGATCAAGCCCGTCGCCTCCCTCAGGTTCAAGAGGTCCTGCCTCGCCGCTTGGGAGAAGAGGGTCGCGGAGGGCTACCTGCCGGCCCAGATAGCGGACGCCTACGCCGCCTACGCCGAGAGCTACCGCGGCCGCAACGGCGAGGACGGCAGGCTGGCGAAGAACCTGGCGAGGTGGCTCGAGGGCGACGACGGCATGCCCGTGTGGTCGGACGACCCCATACCCCCGGACGCCCTGGGCTGCGACGGGGAGCCCCTTGACATGGAGGGCCTCGCGAAGGCGGACCCGGGGTTCGCGAAGCTCTGGCGCAGGGTCGCCTCGCGCCGCAACGTGATCCTGTCGCTGCTCTACGACCGCAATCCCGGGGCGTCGAGGGAGGAGTTCGAGGCGGAATGCGAGGCCGACGAGGCGCTCGCGAGGCACATGGCGGCGTGCGAGGAGCGCTACGGGCGCTACCTCGCCCTGTGCGACTCGATGGAGGGCGGCGCAGCCGCGGGAAGGAGGGTCGCGTCGTGAGGATCGCCGTGCGCTTCGCCCGATGGCTCTTCAGGGCCGTCTTCAGGTTCATGTAAAAGCCCCGCCGGCCTCTTCCCGAGCGTGGGCCGGGGCGGCGTCCGCCCCGCGGATTTTCCGTAGGGACGGGAAGGCAGAGCTTATAATGTGACGGTCACCCTAATTGAATACTCGTACGCCAAATACCGGACAGAGGGGCATCTGCCGTTTTGGGTATTTGGCGTACATTTCCCAACAGGGTGACAACTGAGGTGGATGCCTCTCTTTTCATGCCCCTGAGGCCTCCTTCCCTCGGTGACGAATGCCTAGGAAAGGACGCCCTATGAAAGGCACCCCATTGAACACCCTACCCAAAGAATCCGTCGATGCAATCGTGCGCTCGACCGAGCGGCTCGAAGGCGCGGCATCAATTCTCGCGATGCTCGAGGAGAAGGCAGACGAAGGACGAGTTACTTCCGGAGAGCTTGCCGCCATCCGCGCTGTTGTGAACTCGTGCGCCGCAGACTTAAACGACCTCTGGGAAAAATTCGATTAATTCATTCGATTGTCTTACTCAAACGAATATAGAAACAATGGTGGGCAGAGCACGGTTTCGAATTCAAAAGATTTCGCACCGGCAGGGCTAACCTGCTCTTGCTACTCGCCTTGGCCCTCCGCATCTTTGCGGGTGAAAGAGGTGCTGACCAGCAGAAGCAATATCTCGTTGATTAGCCTCCCTCTGAAATTAACTACGGAGACGTGTCGGTAGAGATTCAGCTTCCTCGTTACCTCTTTGGGAATTACTTCGGGCTCCGCATAGACGAGAACTCCGCAGTTCGAATCCTTATGAGAGACAACTTCCAGAACCTCTGTCTCCCCAAGATACGCATAGTCCAAAATGAGCAGGCGAGCGCCATCCAAATCGCTCGTCTCCCCTTTTGTCTTTGTAATAATATTTCTTTTCTGAGGCTTCGGTAGTTTGTGTGACAAGGGGCTAGCCTAGGCAGCAACGCTCTTCGCTCCCTTCACGCCCT
>URRZ01000045.1 GCA_900550385.1 uncultured Coriobacteriaceae bacterium
GAGGAAGAAGGGCGTGAAGGGAGCGAAGAGCGTTGCTGCCTAGGCTAGCCCCTTGTCACACAAACTACCGAAGCCTCCTTTTTATTCGGGGGAGACGCGTTTGGAGGCCATGCGGCCGAAGAAGCGCGCCAGCAGGTTGAACAGCAGGATGCACACCATCAGGACGGCGGCGGTGCCGTTGGAGACCATCTCCAGGTCGGGCACGACGCCCTCGGAGTTGATCTTCCAGATGTGCACGGCCAGCGTCTCGGCGGGGCGGAAGATGTTCCACGGGCACGACGGGCTGGACAGGTCGAAGTTCGTGAAGTCAAGCGACGGCGCGGACTGGCCGGCGGTGTAGATCAAAGCCGCCGCCTCGCCGAACACGCGGCCGGCCGACAGGATGATGCCGGTGATGATGGCGGGCAGCGCCGCGGGCATCAGCACGTGGATGGTGGTCTCCCAGCGGCTCGCGCCCAGCGCCAGGCCGCCTTCGCGCTGGTCGTCGGGGATGGCCTCGAGCGCCTGCTGGATGACGCGCACCAGGATGGGCAGGTTGAACATCGTCAGCGCCAGCGCGCCGGAGATGATGGAGAAGCCCCACCCCATCTGCAGCACGAAGAACAGGAAACCGAACAGGCCGACCACGATGGAGGGCAGCGAGGACAGCGCCTCGATGACCGTCTTCACCGCGTTGGTGACCTTGTTGACGGGCGCGTATTCCGACAGGTAGATGGCCGCGCCCAGCGAGATGGGCACCGAGATCACCAGCGTCAGCACCAGCAGGTAGAACGAGTTGAACAGCTCCGGCCCGATGCCGCCGCCCGCTTTGAACTGCTCGGGGTCGCCCGTGAGGAAGCCGATGTCGGTCAGCTTCCCGAAGCCGTTGATCAGGATGTAGGCGATGATGGCGACCAGCACCAGGCAGATGAACGCCACGATGACGGTGAGGACGCAGGTCGCCGCGTTGTTCTGCGACGCGATGCGCTTGGCGTACGCCTTCTCGTCCCTAGCCATTCTTCTTCAGCCCTCCCTTGTGCTCGATGAAGTGGATGATGGCGATGAACACCAGCGACATGATCAGCAGGAGCAGCGCCAGCGACCACAGCACGTTGCTGTAAACGGTGCCGGTCATCTCGTTGCCGATGCCCATGGTCAGAACCGAGGTGAGCGTCGCGGCGGGGGTGAACAGGCCGTCGGGCATCTGCGCGGCGTTGCCCACGACCATCTGGACGGCCAGCGCCTCGCCGAACGCGCGGGTCATGCCCAGCACGACCGCCGTGCACAGCGACGGCATCGCCGCGCGCAGGACCACATGCCACACGGTCTGCCAGCGCGACGCGCCCACGCCATAGGCGCCCTCACGGTACGCGCGCGGCACCGAGGTGAGCGCGTCGATGGAAAGCGAGGTGATGGTGGGAAGGATCATCAGCGCCAACACGATCGACGACGACAGGATGCCGTAGCCGGTGGTGCCGGTGAGGTCGCGCATCACGCCGACGATGATGGTCAAGCCCAGCAGGCCGTACACGACCGACGGGATGCCCACCAGAAGCTCGACGACCGGCTGGAACACCGAACGGCCGAACTTCGGCGCGACTTCCACCACGAAGATGGCCGAGCCGATGGCGAACGGGATGGCGATCGCCGTGGACAGCAGCGTCACCGAGAACGAGCCCACGATCATGGGCAGCGCGCCCACGGTGGGCATGCCGTTGGCGTCATCGACGTGCGGGTTCCATTCGGTTCCGGTGAGGAACGCGATGGGGCTGATGCCGTTCACGATAAACGTCGCCAAGCCATGCTGCGCGACCATGAATATCAAGGTGATGACCAGCAGCACCACGATGGCGATGCAGGCCGCCGACACGGTTTTGCCGGCAAGGTCGACGCGCCCCTTCTTGCTGAGCTTGCGGCGGGCGCCCTTGGCGGTTGCCTCTGCGGTTGACACTGATGAACCTTCCTCTTGCTTCCAATGCATGGGCAGGCCCCCGGGTTGCCCCAGGGGCCTGAAGGGAAAGAGAACTTACAGCTGGGTGACGTTGCCCTCGGCGTCCTTCTCCACCTTCATGCCGGAGACGGGGATGTAGCCGTTCTCCTCGACCAGCGAGCCCTGGACCTCGTCGCTCATCATGTAGTCGATGAAGGCCTGGGTGGCGGCATCGGGCTCGAGCGCGGTGTACATGTGCTCGTAAGCCCAGATGGTCCAGGAGTTGTCCTCGACATTGGCGGTCTCGGGCGCCACGCCGTCCACCGACAGGGCCTTGGTGGAGTCGTCGAAGTAGGAGAACGCCAGGTAGGAGATGGCGCCGGGGGTCTCGGAGACCATCTTGGCGACGGTACCCGAGGAATCCTGCTCCTGGAAGGTGGCGGATTCCTGGTCGCCCAGGACGGCGGCCTCGAAGACCGCGCGGGTGCCGGAGCCGGCCTGGCGGTTGATGACCACGATCTCCTGGTCGGAGCCGCCCACCTGGTTCCAGTTGGTGATCTCGCCGGTGAAGATCTTGGCGAGGTCGGCGATGGCGATGTCGTCGACGGAGACCTCGGGATTCACGATCGGGCCCATGCCCACGACGCACACGCGGTTGTCCTTGATCTTCTCGGCGTCGGCGGGATCGTCGACCTTCTCCTCGGCGAACACGTCGGAGTTGCCGATCTGGACGGCGCCCTGGACGATCTGCGTGATGCCCTGGCCGGAGCCGCCGCCCTGGATGGTGATCTGAACGCCGGAGTTCTCCTCCATGAACTGCTCGGCAGCGGCCTCGACCAGCGGCTGCAGGGCGGTGGAGCCGACGGCGGTGATGGAGCCGGACAGCTCGGCGGCGGCCTCCTCGCCGCCCTCCTTGGACTCACCCTCGGTGGCGGAGCCGCCGTTGCCGGAGCAGCCGACCAGGCCCATGCCCGCGGCCAGGGCGGCGGTACCGCCGGCGACGGTCAGGAAGCGGCGACGGCTCATGGCGTTCTCTACGATCTTCATGATCAGTGTTTCCTTTCCTCAGGACGTTTCGTTTCTTCGCCTGCGATGCATTCGCATCCGCGCGATTGCCTATGGTAGGCAGGCGGCATCAGAGGTTCTTAAGGGGCGTGCAAAATCTCTGTTAAGCCGTTTTGGGGGGTTCCGGCGCATGCGGCAGGGACGCCTGCGCGGGAGGTGCGCATTCGGGTCGCCCAGGACACGCAAGTCGATCCGGGTGCCCGCTAGTTCAGCGGCGCGCCTTTGTACAGGCCGG
The DNA here is from genome assembly GCA_900550385.1 of uncultured Coriobacteriaceae bacterium. GTDB lineage: Bacteria > Actinomycetota > Coriobacteriia > Coriobacteriales > Eggerthellaceae > Aphodovivens. The sequence continues at coordinate 3,210 of URRZ01000045.1, forward strand.
TGATGGAGTACTCCACCCACTCGGCGATGTTCTGGGCGTGATCGCCCACGCGCTCCAGATACTTGGCCACCATCAACGCCTCCACCAGGTCCGTGGCGGGATCGGCATCGCTCCTGATGGCGTCCACCACGTCCTGCTTCACGCGCCCGAACAGCTCGTTGACCCCCTGGTCCTGGCCGATGACGGCATGCGCGCGCTCCCCATCGCGATGGACGTAGGCGCCCACCGCCTCGTGCACCATGGCGCTGGCACGTCCCGCCATGGTGGAGAGGTGCGCGTTGAGCTCGGGGTCGAACTCGCCATCGAGCGTCAGCACCACGTCGGCGATGTCGGCAGCTTGGTCGCCGATGCGCTCCAGGTCGCCCACCATCTTCAGCGCGGCGCCCACGCGGCGCAGGTCGCCCGCGACCACGGGCTGCTGCATCAGCAGGAGCCTCAAGCACAGGCCCTCCACCTCGCGCTCCATGTGGTCGAGCTCGTCGTCGCCGGCGATGATCTCGCGCGCCTTGTCCACGTCACGCGTGGAGAGCACTTCCACTGCCGCCATCAGCGCGTTCTCCGTGGCGGTCGCCATGCCCTTGAGCTGCTCGTTCAGCTCCTCGAGCTGCGAATCGAATCTGACGCGGGGCATCGAATCACCCAAACCTTCCCGTGATGTAGTCTTCCGTGCGCTTGTCGGAGGGATTGCTGAACAGCTTCTCGGTGTCGTCGAACTCCACCAGGTCGCCCAGCAGGAAGTAGGCGCATTTGTCGGACACGCGGGCGGCCTGCTGCATGTTGTGCGTGACCATGACCACCGTGTAGTCCTTCTTCAGCTCCACCGCCAGCTCCTCGATGCGGCTGGTGGACAGCGGGTCGAGGGCGCTGGTGGCCTCGTCCATCAGCAACACGTCGGGCTCGACAGCCAAGGCGCGGGCGATGCACAGGCGCTGCTGCTGGCCGCCGGAAAGCGCGAGCGCGCTGTCCTTCAGGCGGTCTTTCACCTCGTCGAAGATGGCCGCCTTGCGCAGCGCCGTCTCCACGATCTCGTCGAGCTCGGCCTTGCCCTTCGTGCCGTGGGTGCGCGGACCGAACGCCACGTTGTCGTAGACGCTCATCGGGAACGGGTTGGCTTTCTGGAACACCATGCCGATGCGCTTGCGCAGCAGGTTGACGTCCATCTCCTTGCCGTAGATCTCCTCGCCGTCGAGCGTGACGGAACCTTCGATGCGGCAGCCGTTCACCATGTCGTTCATGCGGTTGAGCGTGCGCAGCAGCGTCGACTTGCCGCAGCCCGACGGGCCGATGAACGCGGTGATGCGGTTCTGGGGGATGTCCATGTCGATGCCGTGCAGCGCGTGGAAGTCGCCGTAGTACAGGTCGAGATCCCTCACGGCCATCTTGATGGAAGGCGCCGAGGAGCCGTCGACGCCATCGGCGCCGCCCGGACCGGCATGCGCCACGTCCCCACGATGCCTTGGAGGCTGGCTTCTACCATTCATTCGTCCTTTCGCTTCGTTCTTCGGCGCGGGCGCGCGATGGAGGCGATCGCGGCTGCAGCGTGCTTCGGCCTTCAGGAGGGGGGGGTTCGCATGCCGAAGCCGCGCAGAGCGCACGACAGCCCCATCGGCGCTTTCGCCGGTAGAGAACTCTATGGGGTTCGAATTAAGGGGAAGTCAGGCGGAGGTCAAATCTTTGCAAAACCGTGCACAGCGGCACCGATTTGACAGGCGGACGCGAAAAAAGCCCGGCATGCACGACCCGGAAGGCGTTCGGTCGGAGCTTTCGGAACGGATGCAGCGTTTTGCCTGATCGGGAGATCGCAATGAGCACGCATGACAAGGTTGCTGGGTGCAACACCGTGCATTTCGGAAGATTCTCGCTTTAGGATGGCGAAAACCTCCCGTTATGCACGGTTCCGACTGCGCAGCAGACGCGAAACGACCCGCCGTGCCGCGAGGGCTACGCGCGGACGGAGCTGTAGATGGTACAGGTGCGGTTGCCCTGCTCGTCGGTGGCGTACGCCTCGAAGTCGGCGACGTCGCCGCGCGGGAAGTCGGGACCGTAGATGATGTCCCATGCCGCGTTCATCGTGTCGGGCGTCACGTCGAAGCGCGCGTACGTGCCGGCGGGGATGGTGAACTCGACCATGCCCTCGGGCACCGCGCCCTTGGCGGGGCAGCCGACGATGGCGTCGTACTCCCACACGCTGTAGTCGTAGTTGCAGTAGATGGCGTAGATGTCGAAGGGGTCGGCGGCGCGGCCCTCGATCTCGTTGATGCGGCCCTCGGGCGTGGCCGGCTGCCCCATCGGCGCGCCCAGCAGCCCGCGCCACAGGTTGGGGATCTTCAGGCTGCATTCGCCGGTGGTCGACTCGATGCGATCGCGCAGACCCACCACGCGCGTTTCGGGAAACTCGACGAGCTTGTACTCCATAACGGCCTCGCTTTCCTCGAGATGCCGCAGCCATGCGGCGCTGCACCCCTATTGTAGCGCGCATCACACGACGAGGGACGCAGGACGGGCTGAAGCAAGGCAGAGAGGCGGTCGCTCGGAGAACGGTAAGCGGCAATCATCGGCCTCGCCTTGCGCTACGCCTTGGCGCTGCGGTTCTCCGACAGGAATAGGCCGACGATGGTGAGCGCCACGCCCAGGACGATGCGCCAGGTGAGCGGCTCGCCGAGCACCGCCACCGAGCAGGCGACCGTGACGACGGGCACCAGGTAGATGTAGGCACTCGTGCTCACCACGCCGATGATGCGGGCGGCGGCGCTCCACGTGGCATAGCAGGCCGCCGACGCAATGAAGCCCAGAAACGCCAGGTTCGCCAGCATCACGGGGTCGAGCAGGCCGGCCAGCCCCGCGCCGTCGGCGCCTTGGCCGAAGCCCATGATGGGCAGAAACGGCAGCATGAACGCCAAGCCCCACAGGAAGGTGCGCTTGGTGGTGGCGACGACCGGCAATCCCAGCCGCTCGATGCGGCGCACCAGCGTGGAGTAGATCGCCCACGCCACCGCCGCGAGCAACGCCAGCAGGCAGCCCTCCAACCCCAGCCCGCCCGCCTCGGCGCCCTCGAAGCTGATGAGCGCGATGCCGCCGATGGCCAGCGCGAATCCGGCGAAGAAGCGGCCGCCGACCCGCTCCTCCCGCGTGACGAACGACGCGATGAGCGCGATGAACAGCGGCGACACCGCCACGATGACGCCCACGTTGGAAGCGCTGGTCATGGTGAGCGCGATGTTCTCCATGAAGAAGTACAGCGTGACGCCGGTGGCGCCCGCGGCGGCGAACAGCGCCTCGGTGCGCCACCCCATGAAGCGCGTCACCTTATGATGAAGGACGCACAGCGCGCAGAACCCCAGCGCGAAGCGCAGGAACAGGATCTCGATGGGCGAAGCGACGGTGAGCAGCACCTTCGTCGAGACGAACGTGACGCCCCACACCAGCACCGTGATGCCGGCAAGAAGATGCCCGCGCGCCTTGCCCGCGCCTGCCGCTCCCGCCGCCTCCGCCATGCCGTCCCTACGCCGTCCCTACGCCGTCACTGCCGCGGCGCGCAGGTCGTTCACGTGCTGGAGCACCGGGGCGGCGCCGGCGATGATCTGGACGGTGCCGTCGGGCGCCACCTCCAGCATCGTGGGCGCCTGCATGATGCTGAAACGCTGGCACAGCTCGACGTTGTCCTCGGCGAGCAGCTCTTCGTAGGGGATGCCGGCCTCGTCCATCTGGGCGCAAGCGAACTTGCAGTTGGGGCACGTGCGCGTGGCCACCAGGTAGCGGCCGGCGGGAAGCGTGCTGCTGGCCGGCACGGCCACCGCAGCGCCGTCGGACACGTCCACCACCTTGGGCTGGTGCGCCAGCGGGCCGGTATGCGTCAGCTTGGACGTCGCGATGTCGTACAGGCGGCGGTCCTTGAACTCCTGGCTCTTACCGTCGTTCCAGTTCTTCACCGGGCGGTAGTAGCCCGTGATGCGGCTGTACACCTCGGTCTCCTGATGGCACTGCGGGCACTCGTACACCTCGCCGGCGATGTAGCCGTGGTTCTTGCACACCGAGTACGTGGGAGACAGCGTGTAGTACGGCAGCTCGTAGTTCTCGGCGATCTTGCGCACGAGCGTCGCGGCCGCCTTCCAATCGGGCAGCTTCTCGCCGAGGAACGCGTGGAACACGGTGCCGGACGTGTACAGCGTCTGCAACCCATCCTGGATATCCAGCGCGCTGAAGATGTCCTCGGTGTAGCCCACCGGCAGATGCGAGCTGTTGGTGTAGTACGGCGTGCCGTTCTCGTTGGCCGTGATGATGCCGGGGAACTGCTCCTTGTCGTGCTTGGCGAAGCGGTACGTGGTGCTCTCGGCGGGCGTGGCCTCCAAGTTGTACAGGTCGCCGTATTTCTCCTGGTAGTCGCTCAGGCGATCGCGCATGTGGTTGAGCACGGCCTTCGTGAACTCCTGCGCGCGCCCATCGGTGAGGTCGCAGCGCAGCCACTTCGCGTTCAGGCACGCTTCGTTCATGCCCACCAGGCCGATGGTGCTGAAGTGGTTGTCGAACGTGCCCAGGTAGCGCTTGGTGTAGGGGTAGAGCCCCGCGTCGAGCAGCTTGGTGATGACGGTGCGCTTGGTCTTGAGCGAGCGCGCGGCCAGGTCCATCAGGTGGTCCAGGCGCGCGTAGAAGTCCGCCTCGTCGGTTGCCTGGTAGGCGATGCGCGGCATGTTGATGGTGACGACGCCAACCGAACCCGTGGACTCGCCGCTGCCGAAGAAGCCGCCCGACTTCTTGCGCAGCTCGCGCAGGTCCAGGCGCAGGCGGCAGCACATCGAGCGCACGTCGGAGGGCTCCATGTCGGAGTTGATGTAATTGCTGAAGTACGGCGTGCCGTATTTGCTGGTCATCTCGAACAGCAGCTTGTTGTTCTCGGTCTCCGACCAGTCGAAGTCGCTCGTGATGGAATAGGTGGGGATGGGGTATTGGAACCCGCGGCCCTCGGCGTCGCCCTCGATCATGATCTCGATGAACGCCTTGTTCACCATGTCCATCTCGGCCTGGCAGTCGCCGTAGGCGAAGTCCTGCTCCACGCCGCCCACGATGGCGGGCTGGTCGCGCAGGTCGGCCGGGCACGTCCAGTCCAGCGTGATGTTGCTGAACGGCGCCTGGGTGCCCCAGCGCGACGGCGTGTTGACGCCGAAGATGAAGCTCTCGATGCAGTGCTTCGTCTCCTCGTAGGACAGGTTGTCGGTGCGCACGAACGGCGCCAGGTAGGTGTCGAAGCTGGAGAACGCCTGGGCGCCCGCCCACTCGTTCTGCATGATGCCCAGGAAGTTCACCATCTGGTTGCACAGGCTGGACAGGTGCTTGGCGGGCTTGGACGTGATCTTGCCCGGCACGCCGCCCAGACCCTCCTGGATGAGCTGCTTGAGCGACCAGCCGGCGCAGTAGCCGGTGAGCATGGACAGGTCGTGCAGGTGGATCTCGGCGCTGCGATGCGCGTCGGCGACCTCCTTGTCGTAGACCTCCGACAGCCAGTAGTTGGCGGTGATGGCGCCCGAGTTCGAAAGGATCAGGCCGCCCACGGAGTACGTGACGGTGGAGTTCTCCTTCACGCGCCAGTCCTCCACCTTGAGGTAGCTGTCGACGAGCGACTTGTAGTCCAAAAGCGTGGCCTTGGCGTTGCGCACGTTCTCGCGCTGCTTGCGGTAGAGGATGTAGGCCTTGGCCACGTCGGCGTAGCCGGCGGTGGAGAGCACTTCCTCCACGCTGTCCTGGATGTCCTCGACGGTGATGATGCCGTCCTTCACCTTCGGCTCGAAATGCGCGGTGACGTTGAGGCCGAGCAGGTCGATGGTGGACGGATGGTACTGCTTCTCAAGTGCGTCGAACGCCTTGGCGATGGCGGCGGTGATCTTGGCGACGTCGAACTCGGCGATTTTCCCGTCGCGTTTCTGGACCTGGTACATAGCGCGTCCCTTCGTCCGGGGTGGTAGGAGAGTGGATTCAATCCTAGCCGCGCGAGATCGGGCCGTCAATGACGATGACAATATATTGTTTCAACTTTTTTATGCAACCACAATATATGGTGGTTTTGCTGGTTTTTTGAGGAGCAGTAGGATGAGAAGGGTCGCTTTGAGCGGCCACCTGCGGAGACGTTGTCAAGCGCCTCCCGGCGGCAGCTTGCGGGCGGCCCGCCCCGATCGCCGGGCAGGGGTGTCGGCGGATGGCCTGGCGCCGACCGCCAAGCGGGAGCATCGGCAGGCGGCGCGCCCCTCCGACTCCGCTCCGCCCGCGATATCAGCAACCGTTGAACGAGGGCCGAATCGTTGCCCGGATGCGCGGATCTGGCATAAGATGGGAGGACGGGCACAACCTCCTCGTTCCGAAAGGGGCGCCATGCGCATCGCGGGCATGCAGAAGCTGACGTTGCTGGATTACCCGGGGCTCACCGCCGCCACGGTGTTCACGGCCGGATGCAACCTGCGCTGCCCGTTCTGCCACAACGGCGAGCTGACGGGCGCCGTCGAAGCCGTCGCAGGCAGGGCCGAGGGCGGTTCCGCGCCCTTCCCCGAAACGCCGGTCGAAGACGCCCTCGCTTTCCTGCGCACGCGGCGCGGGCTGCTGGACGGGGTGTGCATCTCGGGCGGGGAGCCGCTGCTGCAGCCGGGGCTGGCGGATTTCTGCCGCACCGCGAAGGGCCTCGGGTTCGCCGTCAAGCTCGACACCAACGGCACCCTGCCCGACCGTCTGCGCGCGCTTTTGGACGCAGGCCTTATCGACTTCGTCGCGATGGACGTGAAGAACGCGCCAGGCCGCTATGCGGAAACGACGGGCGTCGCCGACCTCGGCATCGCACCCGTGCTGGAGAGCATGCGGCTGCTGATGGCGCAAGGCCCTTCCACCGGAGCGTCCTACGAGTTCCGCACCACCGTCGTCGAAGAGCTCCACGCACGCGAGGACCTGGTCGCACTCGCCCGCTGGCTCGCCGACGAGGCGCGCGCCTCCGAAGCGCCCCAGAGCCCGCCTTGGTTCATCCAGAACTTCAAAGACTCCGACACCGTGCTCGCCGGCGAGGGCGCGCTGCATCCGTGGGGCGAAGACGGCTTGCGGGCCCTGCTCCCAAGGCTCAAGGAGATCCTTCCCACCGCACGGCTGCGCGGCATCGAGGAGAGGAGGTAGCCATGGCCGCATCGTCGCGCTCCATCCGAAAAGCGAGACCCCTGCGCACGGCGCGCTTCCCCAAGATGCTCGCTTGCGCCTTGTCCTGCCTGATCGCGCTCGCGATCTGCGCGGGCTGCAGCGCGGCGGCGCCCGAATCGGCCGGATCGCACGGCAGCCCCTTCGCCGATGCGATCAGCGACGCTGGGTCGGCGCCCGGCGAAGACGGCGCCGGGACTGCCGCATCCGAGCCCGAGGAGGACCCCTTGATCGTCCAAGCCCGCGAGATCGTGTCGGGGATGACCGCCGAGCAGAAAGCCGCCCAGCTGTTCGTCGTCACGCCCGAGGCGATAACCGGCGTCGACACCGCGACGCTGGCGACCGAGGCCACGCGCGACGCGCTGGAGGCGCACCCGGTCGGCGGGCTCGTCTACTTCCAGAAGAACCTGGTCGACGCCGAGCAAACGCGCTCGATGCTGGAGGGAACCCAAACCTACGCCCGCGAGGTTTCGGGCATCCCGATCTTCCTGTGCGTCGACGAGGAAGGGGGCACGGTGTCCCGCATCGGCGGCAACCCCGGCTTCGGCGTCGCCAACGTCGGCGACATGCGCGGCATCGGCGCGACCGGCGACGCCGCGTTGGCGCGCAGCACCGCCGCCGACATCGGGTCGTACCTGCGCGATCTGGGATTCAACGTCGACTTCGCGCCCGATGCCGACATCGCCAACAACCCCGCCAGCGACACCATGGCGCTGCGCTCGTTCGGATCGACCGCGGCCGAGGTGTCTCCGATGGTGAAGGCCCAGGTGGAGGGCTTCCTCTCCGTCGACATGCTGTGCGCGGCGAAGCACTTCCCCGGCATCGGCGGCGCCGAGGGCGACAGCCACGAGGGAAGCATCTACTCATCGAAAACCGTCGACGAGATGGCCCGGGAGGAGCTGCTGCCGTTCCAGGCGGCGATGGAGGCCGATGTCCCCTTCGTCATGGTCGGCCACCTCTCGACGCCGCAGGCGACGGGCGATGACCTGCCCGCCTCCGTTTCGCCCGCCATCGTCGATGATCTGCTGCGCGACCGCCTCGGATACGACGGCATCGTCATCACCGATTCGCTGTCGATGGGCGCGGTCAGCGAGCGGTACGCACCCTACGACGTCGCCGTCGCGGCGCTTGAGGCGGGCGTCGACATGGTGCTGATGCCCGCGGACTTCCCCGCCGCCTACCAAGGCGTGCTGGATGCCATGGCGTCGGGCCGCCTGTCCGAGGACCGCATCGACGAATCCCTCGAGAGGATCGTGCGAGCGAAGCTCGCCTGGGAGGACGGCTCGTCGGCAGCGTAAACGCAACGGGCTCCCGGCGGAGGAAACGCGGAACCGACCCCCGTTCCAACCCCTTCCGCATCCCGCCGATCCCGTCCGCCCCTGCAGGCCCGCCCCGCCGCACGCATGGTATAGTGGAGGGGTTCGCGGTGTTTTCGCGGCGGGCACCGGCACGAACGCCGGCCGCTTGCCCGGCACGGGAGGAAGCGCCGGGCTGCCGGGAAGGCATCCGCAGCCGATCCGCATCCGCGAGAAATGAGGAGCTCACCATGGCCAACTGCCTCGTCGCCCAGTCCGGCGGCCCCACCGCCGTCATCAACGCCAGCCTCGCCGGCGTCATCCGCGCCAACCAGCTGAACCCGGTGTACGACCGCGTCTACGGCGGCCTGCACGGCATCGAGGGCGTGCTCGACGACAAGCTCTACGACCTCACCGACCTGCCCGGCCGCGAGATCGAGATCCTGAAGCAGTCCCCCTCCAGCGCCTTGGGCACCTGCCGCTACAAGCTCAAGCGCGGCAACGACACCGACTTCAAGCGCCTGGTGGAGGTCATGGACAAGCACGACATCGAGGTCATGTTCTACATCGGCGGAAACGATTCCATGGACACCGTCGACGCGCTGTCCGAGTGGGCGCAGGCGAATGGCATGCCGCAGCGCTTCGTGGGCATCCCCAAGACGGTCGACAACGACCTGGTGCCCGTGGACCACTGCCCCGGCTTCCCCAGCGCCGCCAAGATCGCAAACCAGATCGTGCACGCCACCTACCTGGACTACGCCGCCTACACGCGCCCCGAGGTGTTCATCGTCGAGACCATGGGCCGCGACGCCGGCTGGCTTGCCGCCAGCTGCTGCGTGACCGGCGATGTCGACCTGGTCGTGCTGCCCGAGGTCGACTTCGACAAGGAGGCGTTCCTGGCGGAGGTCAAGAAGAAGTTCGACGAGAAGGGCGAGTGCTACATCGTCGTGTCCGAGGGCGCGCATTACGCCGACGGCACCTACCTGTCCGCCGGCGACACCGCCAACGACGGCTTCGCGCATGCGGTGCTGGGCGGCGCGGGCCTGCAGCTCAAGCAGATGATCATCGACTCCGGCATCGTGCCGCGCGGCGTGGTGCAGGACCTGTCGCGCGCGGCGCGCTCCAGCAACTTCGCGCAGAGCCTCACCGACGTGACCGAGGCCTACGAGCTGGGCATGAGCGCCCATATGCGCAGCGCCGACCCCGCGTTCACCGCGCAGGTCGTCGGCATCGAGCGCGAGACCGACGAGCAGGGCAACTACAACGCCCGCTACTTCGCCAAGCCGGCATGCGAGTTCGCCAACTTCGTGAAGCACTTCCCCGTCGAGTGGATCCTGCCGGACTACCAGGGCATCACCCAGGAGGCCATCGACTACTTCAAGCCGCTGATGGCCGGCGAGCCCAAGCTGGTCATGGACGGCGCCGTCCCCGCCACCATCGTGCCGTTCAACAAGCGCTAACGCTTTTTCGCGCGCCGCTTCCGCCCCACAGCGGCAGGCGGCGCGCAGCCGTCAGTGCCCCGAGGCGTCAACCACGCCCTCCGGGCGGTTGCCCGCTTGGGCGGCGTCGCGCTCGATCCTGCCGATGCGCTTGCGGAAAACGACGACCAGCGCGAACGCCAGCCCGATGGGGACGATCATGATGTCCCACATCAGCTGGTACCCCACGGCGTTCACCACGCTGCCCGCGATGACCGGGCCCGCCAGATTGCCCAGATCCATCCCCAAGAAGTAGGCGCTGCTGGCGACGCCGCGGCGGTCGGGCGGCACGCACTTCATGCAAAACGCCTGGATCATGGGACCCGCCGCGCCGTAGCCGAACGCCGAGAGCATCGCCGCCAGAAGGAACATCGGCATGCCGGTCGCCTGGCTGATGACGAAGAACGAGCCGGCGAAGCTGATCATCGCCGGCAGCACCACCTTGACGACGCCGACCTTGTCGGCGATGTTTCCCACCAGCGGACGCGAGAACAGCATCAGCACGGCGTTCAGCGTGAAGTACCAGCCGATGCTCTGCCCCACGCCGCGCTCGGCGGCATACAGCGCCAGAAACGAGTTGACGTTGCAGAACGCCGTCGCCAGCAGGAACGTGACGGTCGCCGGCAGCAGCGTCTCCTTGGCGAACATGTTCTTCGGCGAGAGCTTGAACGGGCGCTTCTTGTGCGGAGGCTCCTTCACTATTGCCACCGCGCAAGTCGATCCGAGCATCAGCACCGCGCCCACGGCGAACGTGAGGTTGTACCCGATGGCGCCGGAAAGGCTCAGCCCGATCATCGGCCCGATGGCCAAGCAGGCGGCTTGCGCGATGGAGTAGTACCCCAGCCCCGAGCTGATGCGATCGGGGGGAAGCAGGTCGGTCGCCATGGCCAGGCACGTGGTGGTGGTGAACGCCATGGCGCTGCCCTGCAGCAGGCGCGCGAAGACGAGCATGGCGATGTTGCTCGACAGCGCCATCAGGACGTAGGACACCGCAAGCGTGAACAGGGCGCCGGCGAGGATCTTCTTGCGATCGAACGCGTCGATGGCGGGCGCGGAGACCAGCTTGAACGCCAGCGCCGTGTAGGCGAAGGAGCTGACCGTGAACCCCACCAGCGTCGCGTCGGCGCCGAGGTCGTCGGCGTACAGGGCGATGAGCACGTTCATCATCATCTGGCCGAGCGCCATGAGGCCGTTCACGATGAACAGGCTGATGAACGATCCGGTCCAGATCCCCTTCCCTGCTCCTGCTCCCATGCTTTCCCTATCCACCGATGCGCGCTTTCCCCGTAATCCGTTATCTAATACATGATAGCGATCCATGCTTGGAGCCGGCTTCGAAAACCTATTCGAAATAGGCAACACTTCGGCACGGAAAGCGAAACAATCTGTTTATGCCCCCGCGGGGCGGACGGCGCGGGATCGCAGCGCAAACCCGCAACGTGGGGCCATCGTGCCTGATCGCAGCCCGTACCTGCAACCCGAAACGACCTTCGCTAGCGCTCCTCCAGCACCGCGCGCTCCACCGAGTCGATGCGCTTGCGGAACGCCAGCACCAGCGCGAAGGCGACGACGACGGGGATGACCATGAGATCCCACATGGGACGGTACCCGATCTCTCCCACGATGCCGCCGGCGACGACCGGCCCGATGAGGTTGCCGATGTCCACCCCGATGTAGTAGGCGCTGCTGCCCACGCCGCGCCGATCGGGCGGCACGCACTTCATGCAGTAGGTCTGGATCATGGGGCCCGCCGCGCCGTAACCGAACGCCAAAAGGACGGCGGCGACCAAGAGCACCGGCAGGGTGCTTGCCGCCCCGATGATCAGGAACGTGGCGACGTAGCAGATCAGCGACGGGATCAGCACCTTCACCAGGCCGTGCTTGTCGGCGAGCGATCCCATCAGCGGACGCGAGAGCAGCATGAGCAGGGCGTTGACCGTGAAGAACAGGCCGATGTCGTTGCCGATCCCGCACTCCACGCCATAGAGCGCCATGAACGACATGACGTTGCCGAACCCGATGGCCAAAAGCATCGCGATGAACGCCGGCAGGAGGGTCGACTTCGCGAACACGTTGGAAGGCGACAGCTTGAAGGGGCGCCGCTCGCGCTCGGGCTCCTTCACCAAAAACGCCGCGAACGAGGAGGCGAGCATCAGCGCCGCGGCGATGCAGAACGTCGCATCGTAGCCCAGCGCCTCGGCAAGCGCCAGCCCCGTCATGGGCCCCACCGCCGAGAACGCCGCCTGCGCGACCGAGAAGAACCCGATGCCCGATCCCATGCGCTCAGGAGGCAGCGAGTCGGTTGCCATGGCGAGGCAGGTGGTGGTGCTGAACGCCATGGAGACGCCCTGCAGAAGGCGCGCGACCACCAGCATGGGAACGCTCGCCGTCACGCCGACGATGAAGAACGAGAGCGCCAGGAGGACGAGCGACCCTGCCAAGAGGGCGCGGCGGCTGAACGCATCGATGGCGGGGGCCGAGAACACTTTGAGCACCAGCGCGGTGATGGCGAACGAGCTCATGACGAAGCCGACTTCGGCGGAGCTCGCCCCCAGCGCGTCGGCGTCCAGCGACACCAGCACGTTCACCATCTGGATGACCAGCCACATGATGCCGTTCACGATGAACAGGCTGATGAACGATTTGCTCCAGATTCCCTTTCCTGCCATGCAGACCCCCTGTTGCGCATGCCGCCTACGCAATCATATCCTTCCAGGCGCCAAGCGCCGGCGGCATGGCGGAACACCGCAGTATCCTGTGCGATCAGCACAGCGGGCGAACCCGCCCGACCGCGCGGACATGCGGAGCGGATGGCGGATGGCGGTGCTCCGCCGCATCCGCCGGCGCCCCCCCCCCCCCCCCGACGAGGGCTCCCCCCAATCGC
>URRZ01000046.1 GCA_900550385.1 uncultured Coriobacteriaceae bacterium
AGGAAGAAGGGCGTGAAGGGAGCGAAGAGCGTTGCTGCCTAGGCTAGCCCCTTGTCACACAAACTACCGAAGCCTCCCAAATTGTGTACGACACGATCTTCGGCGGCTATACGGGCCTGTACACCGTCGTCGATAGCTGGGACGTGAACTACATGCTGGACACCCCCGACACCGAGGGCATCGAGGTAGACTAAACGGGCGGCGTTGTGGAATGGATAAGACGCCACAACGCCGCACACCGCTGCATTGGCCGTGGCCGCTGCTGTCTGCCTCGCGGTGGCGGCAGCGCGAGGCACGTTCTCGCCTGCCGCTATCGCAGGACGAGCGGGGTGCGAGCACGCCTTCGACACCGGAGAGGCGGTGCGAAAGGAAATGCATTCGCGATGGGGGAGATGGCCCGAACAGGGCCCTGTAGGAGATGCGCCTATTCCGCTATCTGGGCTTCGAGGTCCTTGATCTCCCTGCCAAGGCGCAGGTACCCCATGAACCGAGGCGCGATGACGAAGCAGACCCCAAGCGTCAGGATGTAAACGGCGATATCGGCAAGGCTTTCCCCATAGGGCATCGCTCCCGAAACGGCGAGAGCCTGCCGCGCCCCGACCGCGCATAGTGCGACCGCGACGCCGATCACGCACGTTATCATCGTTCGCTTTCTCAGAGCCTTTTTCTTTTTCAAATCCTCCCGAAGGGCGCTTTTCTTCTTGCGTGCCATGGCCGGACTCCTCTCCCTACGATTCGAATAGATCGGCGGCTTTTTCAAGCAAATCGGGTATCGGCAGCTTTTGCGGGCATACTTCAGCGCAGGCGTTGCAGCGAATGCAGGCGGAGGCCTTGCCGTCGAAGCTGGTATGGAGGTTGTAGTTCCTGCTGCTCACCGCATGGTTGCCGTAGATGCTGTCTTGATTCATATCCGAGAAGATCATGGGGATGCTGATCCCCCTCGGGCAGACTTGCAGGCAGTATCGGCAATGCGTGCAGGCGACAAGGTCGGCATCATGCGTGGCCCCGACCACCCGGGCGATGATCCGACGGTCTTCTGCGGAAAGCGGCGCGAGGCTCTTGAATGCTTCGATGTCGTGCTTAGCCTGTTCGTAGGTGTTGAAGGTCGAGAACATCACCGTCGCACCCTCAAGCGATGCGCAGAAGCGGTAGGCGAGTTGAACGGGATCCATGCCGGCGTCTTCGAGGATTGCCGCCGCCTGCGGTGGAAGATCGACCAAAAGTCCGCCGTTAAGCGGCTTCATGATCATGACGGACTTGCCGAAGGAGCGCGCGACCTCGTAGTTCCTCCTCCCTTGAAGGATCTCGTTCTCCCAGTCCAAGTAATTCAAGGACAGGAGGACGAAGTCGACTTCGGGATGCGCTCGCAGCACTTGCTCCAAGACCTCGGCGTTGTCGTGATGGGAGAACCCGATGCTTCTCACGCGTCCGGCTTCTTTGTATTCCCTCATGAGGTCCCAAGCCTTGAAATCCTCGTATATCTGGATGCGCTGCCCCATCGTCGAGACGTTATGCAGCATGAGGTGGTCCAGATAGTCGATGCCCAAGGAGGCGTAGGATCGCTCCAGGTTCCTGCGTGCCGCCCCTTCGCCCTCAAGTTTCCAAGCGGTGATTTTCTCGGTGAGCTGGTACGCGTCGCGCGGGTAGCGCTTCACCAAGGCTTCACGCAGGAAATCCTCGACCCCTTCGTAGGCGAAGGCGCAATCGAAGCAGGTGAATCCGGCTTCGAGGAACAAATCGACCATGTCTTCGACGGTTGGCAGGTCCAGCTCTTTATTCCTCACGCAGAAAAGCCCGCCGAAACCGAGCTGCAAGGCGCTTTTGTTCGGGGAATCTTTCATTTCGCCTCCTCCGTCGAGGCGAAATCCGCAATCGCCCGGTCTTCGTTGCCGAATACGAGCATCGTCGAGTACAGCATCATGAAGGTATCGATGACTTCGTCGATGCTTTGCTGCGGTTTCAAAAGCCAGAATCCCACGTGCCCCACAGTGCCTGCCGCGAACATGCGGATGACGTTTTCCAACTCCTCGGCGTCGTCGATGCCGTTCTCCTTTTCGTATTCGACGATGAGCTTGGTGAAGTACCTGATGGAGAACGGGCGCAGGCTGTTGCAATCTTGCGACTCGAATGCGTTGCGAAGCTCGATCCGCCTCTCGAACAAGCAGCCTAGGAAGCTCGCCAACGCTTGGCGCTCCAAGACCAATCTGCTTCCGTTCCGCATGGGTTTGCGAAAGCATCTTTCGGCGCATCGGGCAACGTATTGGTTGATCACATCGTATTTATCCTCGAAGTTCTTGTAGAACACCGAGCGGCTGACGCCCGATCGCCTGATGATGTCGGACGTATGGACGTCATCGATCCTCCTGTCGGCAAGCAGCTCGAACATCGCGTCGTAAACGGGCTTGTTCGATGCGTCCGATTCCTGGTGGAGCCGTGCGGGGGAGGTTTCCGCGCCCGTGTTCCACAGCAGAGAGAACCAATGGCAGTAGGCTTTCTGCATCTCGTCCACCGAAAGCCTCACGTCGCCGGAAAGCCAATCGGCGAGCATGACCACCATCGAATTGGCGTAGATACGCGCCACGTGCGCGATGTGGGCGCTCTCCGCTTCCGCCTCCGTTCCCCTGCGCAGCTCAAGGCGTTGCTTCACCCGCAGCGTTATGGCGTCTATGAGCAGCCGACGGGGCGCGCGGGGATCGAGCGAGGAGAACGCGTGGGAAAGCTCCCTCTTATGGGCGAGCGCCGCATCCAGGAACAAGCCGATCAGGCTTTTGAACGTGTAGGGCGCCGCAGGGGGAAGAATCGGCGAGGCCAAGGACGAGACGGCATTGCAGAACATCTTCCATGCAAGCTCGTACTTGTCCTCGTAGTTACGATAGAAAGAGGCGCGCGATCGACCCGAAGCCTTCACGATATCCGCCACCGAGATCTCGTCGATGTGCTTCGATTCGAGAAGCTTCCATAAGGCAATGTAGAAATCGTCCTTCAACTCCGTCATGTTCCCCTCACTTCCATGATGGGTGCGCGAAGGCTGCCATTCAATATACGCCGAGGCGCGGGCCCCTTTGCGGAGCCCGCGCCGGAGGGGCGCTATTCTGTGCCTACATGCAGCGATGCAACTGGTATTGCGGGACGTAGATGCCGTCGTAAGGCAAGGCGAAGAAGTTCTGCCAGCCGTCTTTGGTCACAACGCCCACGTTTTCGATGCGGACACCGCCTACGCCGCGCTCGCCATAGCAGGTGTGGATGGCGATGCACTGGCCTTCCTTGATGGGGATGGGGTTCTTCAACGACCAGAACCGGTTGATGTTGGGGAAGTCGTGCGCGCCCACGCCCACGCCATGGCAGATGAAGTTGGATCCGACCTCGTATTCGTGTTCGAGGCCGAGCTCTTGGCATGTGGGCATCTGCTTTGCGACGTCTGCCGTGGTCGCACCGGGCTTGATGGCGTCTTGGATGTTGGTGATCCACTCGTAGCAGCGGCGATACCAATCCCTCTGCTTGGCGTTGGGCTCCTTGCCCACGCTGAACGTGCGATGGTAGCACGAGTGGTAGCCCATGTAGAGGTCGCCCATGATGTAGCCGTATCCCACATCGCCGGGCTGCATGATGCGATCGGTCATCAGACCGAAGTTCGGGTACCCGTTCGGGCCCGTGCGCAGGCTGATGTTGAAGTTCCACGAGCCGTGGCTCACCAGGTAGTCGCGGCCCTTGGCGGCGACTTCGCAGTCGGTGACGCCGGGACGCACGGCATCGAACATCCTGCACCAAGCGGCGTCGGCCAAGCAGCCTACCATGCGCAGGCAGTTGACTTCATCGATGGTTTTGCACTCGCGCACCTCGTCCATGGCGATCCCCATGGACGTGGTCTTGTAGCCCTTGTCCTGCAGGCCCTTGACCACATCGCCTTCCTTGATGCCGGTCGCAAGAACCTCCGTCGCCCCGAAATTGGATTCCTTCAAGGCTTGGGCGATCAGCTCGACAGCGACTTCGACGGAGTCGCGGTAGGCCCCCTCGCCGCCGACGCGCTCGATGATGGGCAGCGGCCGGACGCAATCGGGGTTGATCCATGGGCAGCGCATCTGCACTTGCTCGCCATGCTCGGGGCGCATGAACAGGTAGGTGTCGCGACCGTCGGCGAACACCAGCGCGATATGGGGGGCGCTGGTGCGGATTGCGGTGGCGTAGCGCACGTTCTCACCCTGAAGGAGGATGGCATCCCAGCCCTTTTCGGCGAGCATCGCGCGCGTTTTGCCCAAGCGCTCGGATCGCAAGCGCTCGAAGTTGATGCGCTCTTCCCAATCGACGCCGGCGGTACCCCAGCTCAAGCGCTTCTCGATTTCCATAACGGACTCCTTTCTCGGATTGGTGCGGGGCGTGCTGCGCGCGGATGGCGCTTGGCGCGCAGCACGAAAGGCTAACTGCTCGAACCGCAGAGTCGGACGCGGCCGAGTCCCGTGCCGCGCAGGCTATTGCTGCGCGTTCTCGGTCGGGGTCTCCTCCGGTGCCTTCTCGCCGTATACGGCCTCATGCAGGTCCTTGTCCTTGAAGTACTTCAGATACAGCGTCATGATGGTGAAGATGGCCACAGAGCTGATCAGATAGGGAAGCACTACGATGTCGAACATGATGGGGATGGCAACGCCGGTGGCGATCATGATGCCGCCGACGGTGGGTGCGGTGATGGAGCCGATGCGGGCAACGCCCATGTTGACGCCCGATGCGGTGGAACGCAGCTTCACCGGGTAGAACAGCGGGGTCATGGCGGGGTTGATGTCGTAGGTGTAGGACTGGAAGAAGCCTAGGATGACGATCAGCGCCAGAGACGCTGCGCCCGGATCGACCATGCCGAAGCAGATTGCGGAGGCCATGACGCACAGCGGGAACACGCCGGCCTTGCGCAGGCCGATCTTATCGAGCACGAAGCCGACCGTCAGCGAACCCGCCATGGAGCCGAACATCATGATGGAGGTCTGCCAAGAAGCATCGGCGACGGACATGCCCTTCATGGTGAGGATGGTGGGCATCCAGCTCTTGAAGAAGAACGCGACGAACAGGCAGATCAGGAAGTTGATCCACAGAAGCGGGGTGATGTACTTCAGGCGCCCGCGGAACATGTCGGTAACAGGCGCTTTCTCTTTGACCTCGGAGGCGGCGCTGTAGTAGAACTCGGTTTCGGCCGTGACCTTCCCGCGCAGGTCGGGACGGATCTGGCAGATAGCCTTGGCGATGCGGGCGTTGGTTTTCGTGTCGCCATCCTTCTTGGTCGCCATCATCCAAGCGGCGGATTCGGGGATGAAGAACACGGTGAACAGCGCGAACAGCAGCGGCAGCAAGGCGCCCACGTAGAAGATCGACTGCCAGCCGAACGTGGGAAGCAACCATGCGGCGATGATGCCGGTGACGGCGGAGCCGAAGTTCATGCCGACGAACAGGGTGGTCACGCGTTTCATCTTGGAATGCTGCGGTGCGTAGTCGTTGTTGATGGCAACGACGCACGGGGTCAGGCCGCCGACGCCCAGCGTCACCAAGATGCGGAAGATGAGGATCTGGGTGAGGTTGGTGGTCCATGCGCAGAACAACGTCGTGACGCCGAAGAGGATCAACGACGAGAGGATGGCGGTCTTGCGGCCGAAGCGGTCGCCGATCCATCCGAAGATGAACGAACCGAGGATCATGCCGATGTTGGAAAGCGACATAACGAATCCGAAGTCGCCCTTCTCGATTCCCCAATCCTCGGCCATGGAGGTGACGCACATGGAAAGTGACGTATTGTCGTAGCCGTCGACTGCCATGAGCAAAGCGCTCACGATGAACATCATCCAAGCGAAGCCCGACATGCCTTTTTGGCCGTCCAAAGCCTCCTTAACGTCTAGTTTCTTTATCAGTTCCATTCGTATCTCCCCTCGAAGATAGGAGTGCCATCGGTTGCGCGGCCGATGGCTGTCTGGTAATTATCGCGAAACTAGTAGCTACCAACTTCCCCTGCTGAAGGTCGCGTGGGATGCGTGGCATCCGCTCCTTTCTATCTGCCGATGAACCACGCGCCTTGCGATGCCCCGATCTTACGTGCCTGTTTAGGGCGACGTGCTTCTCGTGGCTTTCCTTGAGACAGATATGATGATCTGTACGCAGGGATCCGGGGCCTTCGAGCGCTCATTTTGGTCGAGAAGCATTTACCTCAAAGTCGGAACGGCGGTGCGTGTCCGGCATATCGGACTCGCCCCCTTCATCCGATGCGGTAAAGTGAATCCATCGCTGCTTCGCGATGCACTGCCGAAAACCGCCGCATTGCCGGATGCCGACGCATCGCCGAGCTTCGACCGCAGCTGCGCTGTCCGCAGCAGCCGCATCGCTCGACCGCAAGGAGGGTCCCTATGCCGAACTGGGCTTACAACCAGCTGATCTGCCGAACCGATGCCGACTTCGAGCGCGTGAAGGCGGCTTTGCTCGACGACGAGGGCAAGGTCGATTTCAACCGCCTCGTGCCCCAGCCCGAGCTGATCCGCAAGAGAAGCTTCATCTTCGGCGACGAGTTCGCCGCCATCGCGCGCTATATCGACCCCGAGCATCCGGTCGATGCGGAAGCCGTGCGGGCGAAAGCGCGGGAGCTCTATCCGAACATCGCGTTCGTCGAGGAGATCCCGCCCTCCCTCATGATCGACCGGCAAAGCGACGATCCGGAGTATCCGGCGCTCACCGACGACCGCATAGCGAAGGTCGTGGAGGCGTCCCAAGACCGCAACGAGGTCGCGAAGCTCGCGGAATCGTGGGATGTCTTCTCCCGGCAGGACAACTTCCCCGAGCATTACACCACCCTCGAGAACTTCTGCGAGCAGGCTTTCCGCGCGCTCATCCTCTACGGCTTCCCCGACTGGTACTCTTGGAGCACGGCGTTTTGGGGCACGAAGTGGAACGCGCGGGACACCCATGTGTTCGAAGAGAAGAGGTCGATCATCTTCGACACCGCGTGGGCTCCGGTGCCGCCGCTGATGGGGTATCTGTCCGAGCAGCTGGGCGTGGCGTTGTACATGCGCTACACCGAGGAGCAATTCTCCGCGTGCGCGGGCGAGCTGGTGTTCGACAGCGGCAACCTGGTCGAGTGCAACGAGCCCGAGGATGCGCTGGGCATCTTCAAGATCGCCTCGCTGATGAACGACTCGGAGCAGCAGTGCTACCGCTATTGGCCGGAGGAGGGCGAGATCATCTTCGCGGGATGGTGCGAATCGGCCGAGGAGGCGCGTGCCGCCGCAGCCAAGGGCGAAGGGACAGAAGGGGAAGCCGACGAAAACGAATGGCTCCTGAGCCTGCCGAAATTCGAGGACCTTCCCGTCATCGATACGACTTCCCAGATTTTCGAGCGCTTTCTGGCGGGCGCGGGTGAGGGCGCGGGCGAGCAGGGCGCCAGCGCAGGCGAGACCCGCGTCTAAGGGACGCGCCGAAACCCATTCGGCTGGCGAGCAGAGTGCAAGCTAGCGTCCGCTCCGAAGATCGCGCAGCCTCCGCCCTGAGCCGCCCGCCGCGCACGCCGCCCCTGTCGCAATTGCCAGAAGCACGAACAAGCGCCCCGCGCCTTCGTCTCCGGCGGATGCAAGCAAGCCCTCGCTTTCTCCTTGGGGCGTCTTGTCCGGCTCGCTCGAATCGCCGTTTTGCCCCGTTGCCGTCGGCTCCTGTGGCTCTGCGCTCTCGTTGGGGGAATCGATGCCGAAATATGAAGCGGGAAGAAGACCCCGCTCCTCATAACCGCAAACGGAGCAAGCGCGCGCGGCGAGGACTTCCCTTTCCGCAGCGTCAGGATCCACGCATCGCCATTCCCCGAAGTCATGCGCATCTTCGGCGGTGGCTGCATCGCAATGAGAGCATGCTTTCCAATGGGAATCGCGGTCGGAGCTCCAGTCATTCGAATACGAATGCCCGGATGCCGGGATTGTTTCTGTGCTTTGATAATGGCAGCGGGAACAGCTCTTGACGATGGATCCGTCTTCGGTACAGGTGGCTGCTTTCTCATCGGTTGTCATGAAAGAATGGGGCTCGACGATGAAGCGTTTATCGCAATAGGGGCACTTCATCCAGCAAAAGGAAGCGTCGTGCTGCATCGACCCGATCCAGTAGGGATGGATGATTTGATAGGTGGTTCCCACGAGCTCGCCGGACACGCCGCTTATAGTGAAGGTGCATCGAAGGTATTTCCCCTCGAACATTTCAGAGAGGTTGAGCGTGGGATCGTTCCCGTTCATAATCGACATCACATTCTGGGTGAAGGCCCTGTCGTCGGCGACCGCCCACGTGCAATGGAAGTTTGCTCCTTCGTATGGTTCGTTGGGATGGGGGACGGCGGTCAGTTCGGATCCGGGGTGGAATAGTCCGACGAATTCGACGCTGCCGGTTAGCTCGGTGCTTGTCCCGTTGAGATCGGCGTAGGCGGTTGCCGGAACGATGGCGCAGAACAGGGCGACGAGAACCGAGACGATGCCCATCTTCGCGATTTTCTCCATTGGTTACCTCTCCTGTTTTGGGTGATGCGCGGCTTCCGCACGGGGCGCCGGATCCGAGGGCCTGCCGGGCCTCGGCGCCGCTACTGCAGCTCGACGGCTCCGAACACGCCTCCGCTTCCGTCGCAGAGCACGACGACGGTGCGATCCGCCTCGAGGGCGATCTTCGGGACGATCTCGTCGCCGAGCACTGCCGAGCGCCGGTAGTCGACGCGCATCCTTTCCGGGCGCATCTCGTGCGGCAGCGCCCCCAGCGCTATGCGGACGTACTGGCTGTTGTTCACGTGCTCGTTGGTGTCGATGAGATCGCGGTGCACCGTGAGCGCCTCGCACGGCTCCATCTCCTCGGGGATCGCGACCTTGCGACCTTCCTCGGGCATGTCCAGCGGCTCGTGGATGCCGTAGGCGGCAACGTGCCCAGCCTCCGGCCGCACGGGCTTTCCCGCCGCCAGGTCCATGAAACCCCAGCTGGAGTTCGCCTTGGCGATGATGTCGCCCGCCGCGTCGCGCAGGTAGAAATTGCGATGGGCGCTCACCGTCTTGAACCCGCTGGGGAACGTGCCCACCGTGACCTCCTCGCCGAGGACGGGGTAGCGGTCCACGACGATGTGCCAATGCGTCAGCACCCACGCCTTGCGCTCCTCCTTCAGGCGGGCGGGTCCGAACCCGATCGCCTCGGAATGGAAGATGCTGCAATCTTGGAACAGCTCTATCAAGGCGGGCAGCGTCAGGAAACCGTCGTGGTCGGTTTCGCTGTAGCGGATGCGCGCGCTGAATTCGTAGATGGACGGATCGTCGTGTGCCATGCGTTCTCCCGGGTTTCCCTCGTCGCGTTCCTGTGGTTTTCGCCCCTGCATTGTCGCACGGAACGCGTCTGCCGGGAACGTCTTTCATTCCGGCTCCCCAAGCGCTATGATTGCCGAGGATGCAGGGGTACCTGCGCGGCGCGCCGCCGCCGGATCCCGTTCGCCGTATGGCGGCGGGAGCGTCGGACGAAACGCCGTGCTGGTTGAGAGGGCTTTCCGCCCAACCCTTCGAACCTGTCAGTTAACACTGGTGTAGGGAGCATGCTTGCGATTGCGAGGGCGCTGCCGTAACCGGCGGCGCCCTTTCATTTTCGAGGGGATGTGAAAAAGCGACCGTCCCTTTTTCACGTTCCGGGCGCAGGCGGCGCGGCGGGGAAGGCCGGCGATCGCAAGGACTTCCGGAAAGGAGCACGATGATCGAGAAAGCGGAGCTTCAGCGGCAGATTGCGAGCGCAGCGCGGCAGGTGCGCGACACGAACCCCATGGCGGGGTCCATCACCAACACGGTGACGGTCAATTTCGTCGCCAACGCGCAGATCGCGGTGGGGGGATCGGCAGCCATGGTCTATCTGCCCGACGAGGGCGAGTTCCTGGCGAACGCCGGCGGCGCAACCTACCTCAACGTGGGCACGCTGCTGCCCATCTACGAGGAAACGCTGCCGCGCACGGCGCGCGCGCTTCACGAGGCGGGCAAGCCGTGGGTTCTCGATCCGGTGGGCATCGGCATCGGCAGTCTGCGCACGAAGTTGCTCGAGCAGATGAAGGAGTTCAAGCCCACCATCATACGCGGCAACGCGTCGGAGGTCATCGCGTTGGCGAGCCTGTGGGGCATCGAGGCCGGCGTCTCGGCGCAGGTGCGCGGCGTCGACTCCACCCAGGCCGTCGACGAGGCGCGCGACGCGGCGGTGGCGCTGGCGCGCTTCACCGGAGGCGCCGTCGCCGTGTCGGGCGAGAGCGATCTGGTGACCGACGGCGTGCAGGTGGCGTATTCGCACGGCGGCTCGCATTTCATGGCGCAGATCACCGGATCGGGCTGCAGCCTGGGCGGCGTGTGCGCGGTGTTCGCCGCTTGCGCGGAAACGCCTTTCGCCGCGGCGCTCGCAGGCGTGCAGGCATACAACCTCGCCGGCGCCCGTGCGCAGGAGCGCGTGGATGCTCCCGGCAGCTTCCAGGTGGCGTTCCTCGACGAGCTGTACAAGGCCTCGCCGGAAGACATCGCCGCGAACCCCTTCGACCTTCAGGAGGCGTAATCCCATGAACACGCTGGTTGCCGTTGCGATCGCCCCGTTCGGCGTGGGCGACGAGCTTTCCGAGCACGTGGCCGAGGTCGTGCGGATCATCCGCGACTCGGGCCTGCCGAACAAGACCTATTCCATGTTCACCGAGATAGAAGGCGAGTGGGATCAGGTCATGGACGTGGTGAAGCGCGCCACGATGGTGCTGGCCGAAAAGGGCATCCGCACCGAGGTCATCCTGAAGGCCGACGTGCGCCCCGGCTTCCAGAACATGATGGAGCGCAAGATCGAAGTGGTGGACGAGCTGCTAGGGCTGGGCCGCCGGGCATGACGGACGAGCTGTCGCCGTCGGGCCGCCGGGGGTCGAAGAGCCCCTGCGGCCCCCGCCCTGCTCCGCAAACCGAGCGTTTTGCGCGATTCGCGCAAAGGCGGGGGCGGCCCGTCTGCCGATCAGGTCTCGGCGAGCTGGCTTTTTCCGCCCGACGGTCCCGCATGGCGACGAGGATCGTCCCATTAGCGCGTCGGCAGTCGCTCAAAACGCGCAAAAACTGGAGTTAGAGTCGAAGGTGCGAAAAAGCCGCCGGTCTCTCTTCTTATTATGCGAAAGGAATCGATATGGGTATGCGCGATTCGTTGGATATCTCGGCTTATCTGGTGCTGGGGCCCGAGAACACGTTGGGGCGTCCGGTGGGCGACATCGTGGCGCAGGCGCTCGATGCCGGGTTCACCATTGTGCAGGTGCGTTCCAAGGTGCTGGACGCCCGCGACCTGATGGCGTGCGCCGCCGAGGCCGCCCGCGCCATCGAGGCGGCGGGGCTGCAGGAGCGCGTGCCGCTGCTCATCGACGACCGGCTGGACGTGGCGCTCGCCGCGCGCGATGCCGGCATCAAGGTGGACGGCGTGCATGTGGGCCAAAGCGACGTGCCGGTGGAGGTGTGCCGCCGCTACCTGGGGGAGGACGCCATCGTGGGGCTTTCCGCCCGCGCGCACGAGATGCGCGACTACATCGCCACGGCGGACGTGAGCCCGGTCGACTACCTGGGCGTGGGGCCGTTGCACGAGACCGCCACCAAGCCCGATTGCGGCATGGACGATGACGGCCGCGTCATCACGCGCAGCCTGGAGGAGCTCGCCGACCTGCGCCGCATCAGCCCGCGTCCCATCGTGGTGGGCGGCGGTGTGAAGGCTGCCGACCTCCCCGGCTTGGCGAAGACGGGCGTGGACGGCTTCTTCGTGGTGTCGGCGGTGTGCGGCGCCGAGGACCCGCACGCGGCCGCCGAGCAGCTCGTCCGAACCTGGAAGGCGAACCGGTAGCGAGCGTGCCGGCATCCCGCGCCGTTGCCGCTAGCGGCGCTTCCGGTTGCGGATCCGCTCGAGCCTGCGCGCCGCGCGCGCCCCGGCGGAGCCGCCGGCGCCTTTGAAGCCCTTCGCCTCCCGCGCGCCCGCCGCGCCGCGCCCGGCTTTGAAGCCCTTCGCCTCCCGTGCCTGCTCGCGCTCCTTCTCCTCGGCCATCATCTGCTCGAGCAGAAGGTCCCGCTCCACCGTCGCCACCGCCTCGGCGCGGATGGCGGCGGCCTCGCCCGCGCGCAGGGCCGTTCCCGCGCGTCCGGCTTCGAGCGCGGCGTTCTCCGAGGGGTAGGCCTCGTTGGTGTTCAGGTGCGAGAATCCCGGCGCGACCACGCTGCCGGCAGCTGCCACCTGCGCTCCCTGCCCGTCGGAGAGCGCGCGTCCGTCGTTGATGGCGAGCGTCGGGTTGGCCGCCGTGTGGTTGGGTGTCCCGTCGGGGTTCCAAGCAGGGGCGATCGTGCCGTTCTCCTGGTCGGGATAGGCGAAGTCGCTCGAAGCCGGGCGCCATTTCCCCCGCGCATGGGCCAGCCAGTTCGCCGGCTCGTTGGACAGCCACAGCTTCGCAAGGTGCGTCGCGTGCGTTGGTTTCACGTCAAACGCCCAGTTCAGCTCCGTTTTCTCGGCCATGGTGCTTTCCGAGAGGCGCTCGAACTCCTCTTTGAGGGCGGCCATGCGCGCATCGATCCGCCCCGTCCCGTTCTGCAACACGTCGTCCAAGCGCCGCATCTGCTCGCGCGCCTGGCGGATGCGCGCGTCCACGCTGGCGGCCATGCCGCGGTCGATGATGCCGTGCTCGCCTTTCACACGGTTGATGTCCAGCGCCGCCTGGTAGGTGGCCTCCACCATCTCGTCGGGCCCCATGTACTTGCTCTCGTAGTTCATGATGTGCTTCCACGAGGGCAGGATCATCCGCTCGCGATGCCCTTCGAACGTGCGGGCGCGCAGGCGGTAGCCGTATTTCTCCGGGTTGTCGAAGACGATGGACCCCACGTCCAAGAACGGCGCCATGGGGCTGGTCATCACCACGAGGCGCGGGTCGTACCCCACGCGCTCGTACAAGTGGCGCACGTAGTCGCCCGTCTCGCGCACGCTCGCCCCGGTCTGCTTGGGGATGCCGGTCATGAAGTACAGGTCGAACCGCTCGCAGTTGGGGTGGCTCAGCGCGTCGACGATGGTCTCCTCCAGCTCGGCCATCTTGTAGTGGCCCTTGCCGAACGCCTTGCGCACGTCATCGTCGTGGCTTTCCGCCGATATCTCCACCGACCAGCTTTCCAGGTTGTCGTCGAGCATCCGGTAGAAGTCGTCGCCTCCCGGTGGCGGCCCGAAGAACTCGAACCCGATGGGGTTTTGCACCTTGCCCTTCAGCCCGGTGATGAAGCGGCGCGTGTAGTCCTCGCCGGCTTGCAGGAAGTCGTTCAGCACGAAGATGGGGCCCCACACGTGGTTCTGCACGTTCTCGATGTCGCGGATCAGCAACGCCGGGTCGCGCCATGCCACGCGCCGCCGACCGAAATGGTTCTTGAACGCGTAGGCGCTTCCGCCGCAGGTGGCGCAGTTGCGCGCGCAGCCGCGGCAGGTGAGGCTGGCGGTGACGGGGTAGTGCAGCCAGCCCTTCATGGGAAGGTAGCTGGTCATGTCGTGGTGCCGCAGCACGCCCTTCATGGGGTAGGCGTAGTCCACCGACAGGGCGTTCATGTCGTCGGGCACCCAGGAAAGCGGGTTGATGCGGGTGCTGCCGCCCGCGTCCTTCCAGGTGAGGTTGGGGATGTCGGACAGGTCGCCCACGGGCGTGCCGCTTTGCTGCGCCCGCGTCACGCGTTCGACCAGGCGGCGCATGGGCTCCTCGGTCGAGTCGCCGCGCATCACGTAGTCGATGCAGTCGTACTTGATGAGGTCCTCGTGGAATATGGTGGCGGACAGCCCGCCGAAGCACACGGGGGTCTTCGGGTGCAGGCGCTTCAGGATCTTGGCGACCTCCACCGAGCCGTGGCAGTGGGGCATCCAGTGCAGGTCGATGCCGAACATGCGGGAATCCAGCGCGGCGAGGTTCTTCTCCACGTCGAAGTTCTTCTTGTGCAGCATCATCGACGCCAGGTTGTAGATGCGCGCGCGCAGGCCGTGGCGCTCCAGGTACTCGCACAGCGTGGTGAGCCCCAGCGGGTACATCTCGAAGATGGGGGTGGACGGGACCATGTCCGACACCGGCCCGTACATGATGGACCGCTCGCGGAAGTCGTAGGTGGCCGGGGCGTGTATGTAGGTCATGTCGAGCGCTTGCATAGCAGAGGGAAGTATAGCGGTTCTGCCTGGCGGCGCAAGGCGCGCACGCGCCCGATCCGCGCCCACGCCGATGCGGCCGCGCGTTTCCACGATGGCTCCACAGCGGGCGCGGTGGCGGAATGCTATCATGATTGATTATCCAAACGGGTTTTTCCACGGGAGATAGGCGGCCGCCATGCTTCTATGCGCTCAATACATCCTTCCCATCACCGCCGAGCCGTTCCAGCGCGGCGCCGTGCTGGTGCGCGACGGGCTCATCCGCGATATCGGCCCCGCCGACCTGCTGAAGGTCCGCTACCCCGAGGAGGAGGTGCACGACTTCGGCATGGCGGCGATCATGCCCGGCATGATCGACCTGCACACCCATATGGAGAACTCCGTGTTCCGCGGGATCGTCCACGACGTCCCCTACACCACCTGGGTCCGCTCCATCATGGAGAAGAGCGCGAAGATGGACGTCGCCGATTGGTACGACTCCGCGACCTTGGGCTGCTTGGAGGCGCTTTCCAGCGGCATCACCTGCGTCGCCGACATCACCACGACCGGCGCCGCCTGCACCGCGACCCAGAAGCTGGGCCTGCGCATCGTGGAACACATGCGCAAGCGCTGCGATGACGAAGCCGCCAAGACGCATCTCAACTTTACCCTGATCGCTACGCCTGCCGAAGGTCTGAGCGGCCGCTTCGTGGCCCTGGACCGCAAGAAGTACGGCGTCATCAAGGGCGTCACGGATCGGGAGTACTACACCAACTCCTTCCACGTGCCCGTGTATTTCCCCATCAAGGCCTTCCGCAAGATCGAGCTGGAAGCGCCCTACCACAGCTTCACCAATGCCGGTCATATCACCTATGTGGAGCTGGACGGCGATACCTGCAAGAACCTGGAAGCCTTTGAGACCATCATCCGTTTCATGCACGACAAGGGGGTGGGCTACGGATCCATCAACCATCCGCTGGACCGCGACCCTGTGTGCGGCTATGTGGGCGTCATCAACGGCCAGTGCCCCCGCTGCGGGCGCAAGGAGGGCGAGGCCGTGAGTCAGGAAACGCTCAAGATGCTGCGCCGCAAGTATCCGCACATGCCCAACTGCTGCCGTTAGTTTCCGTCACTTTTTACCCCAAGAGGAGGAGCCTGGACCATGCTGATGAAATCTGAACTGACCGAGACCAAAGCCGAAGTGAAAATGGTGGGCGAAGGCGTGGCTTTTGAACGCGTGCGCCGCATCACCGGCTATCTGGTGGGGACGCTTGACCGTTTCAACAACGCCAAGCGTGCCGAAGAACGCGACCGCGTCAAGCATGCCTAGGCTCCGCATCAGCGGTATTGTGGAAGAGTCCATCGTAGACGGTCCCGGACTGCGCTACGTGGTCTTCACCCAAGGCTGTCCCCATCATTGCCCGGGCTGCCACAATCCGCAGACCCATGACTTCGACGGCGGAGAGTTCCGGGATACGGACGACATCCTGCGTCAGTTCATGGAAAACCCCTTGTTGTCGGGCATCACGTTCTCCGGCGGCGAGCCTTTCGTCCAGGCCGAGCCCCTGTGCCATCTGGCCGATGCCGTGCACGCCGCCGGCAAGAACGTCTATGCCTACAGCGGTTACACCTGCGAGGAACTCTACAGCCTTGCCCAAAAGATCCCGGCCGTGGGCCGGTTGCTGGACAAGGTGGACGTGCTGGTGGACGGTCCCTATGTGGAAGCCCTGCGCGATCTGGAGCTGGATTTCCGCGGCAGCTCCAACCAGCGTGTCCTGGACAGGGCCGCCATCGAAGCCCTGCGCCCCGTGGAGGCGTGATTTTTACCGGGGTTT
>URRZ01000047.1 GCA_900550385.1 uncultured Coriobacteriaceae bacterium
TACCCCGTTTACACATGCGGGACCCGCGCTTTTGAAAAGCGCAGGCGCTTTTTCCATGGCAAGGGCAAGCATCTGCCATGCAAGCTCGCGTATTTCCCATTGTGCCCGATTGCAGCAGCGAAGCGCACGAGGCCGAAGGCCGAGCAGCGGAGCGTCGCGTCGCGGAATCCTCCGCCGCGGCCGCCGTCGGACCGTCCGGAAGATATTCAGCTACAACATCGACCGCCTTGACAACTCGATCAGCTTCAAGGCGGTGCGCGCCCAAATCATCCACGTCATAGCGGACCGGGTACACCTCCTTGCGCATCGCGTCGGCGGCGACGAGCAGCGACCCGCGCACGCCGTCAGCCCACGCGTTCCAAGCGATCGCATCGAGCGTCGAGAACCCGACCAGACCCACGCCCAGCGCCGACGCGACGCCCTTGGCCGTCGCCATGGCGATGCGCACGCCGGTGAACGACCCCGGGCCGCGTCCGCACGCCACGCAGACGATGGCGTCGCGCTCGATACCGTGCTCGGCGAGCAGCGCATCGATGCGGGGGAGCAGCTGGGTGTTGGAGGCGCGATGGGCGCGCGCCTCGGCAGATGCGACGAGCTCGACCGAACGCGACTCGGGGCGAAGCTCGCCCACGGCGATGGCGATGGTTTCGTTGGAGGTGTCGAACGCCAGCACGCAGCGTGCCGCGCCCGCTTTCGCGGAGGCCACTAGCCCCCCACCCTCATCAAGCGGGATCGCGAATCCGACGCCCACACCTTCAGGATGGAGCGGGCCCTCGTGCCCAACGCGTGGGCTTTGATCACGCGGGATCCCCCTTCGTCGACGCCGATCCTGATCTCGAGGTAGCCGAACGGCATCGCCTCGGGGAACTTCGACCCCCACTCAACGAAGGATGCGCCGTCGCTTTCGACGGTCTCGTAGAATCCCACGTCCTCCAGATCGATGGCGTTTTCCAGCCGGTACAGGTCGAAATGGTACAGCGGCAGGCGCCCGCCGCCGTACTGCAGGAGGATGTTGAACGTGGGGCTGGTCACCGCCGCGCGGATGCCCAAGCCTTCAGCCACCCCCTGCACGAACTGGGTTTTCCCAGCTCCCAAGTCGCCTTCGAGCAGGATGACGTCGCCTTCGTGCAGATACGGCGCCAACGTCGCGGCGAGCTGCTTGGTCGCCTCGGGCGTGGCTGTTTTGCGCATGTATGTGAGTCCGTTAGCCATGCCCCCATGATACGCCAGCCGCGTAGGCGGCGGCGCATACGTTACGAAACCTGCACGAGCGGCGATTGCCTTCCACGCTCGAGCCTGCTATGATCGTCATACGGTATGACAGGAGGAAGCCATGGATCCTATGGTATCGGGACGCGTTCCGCTTTTATTACGCAACAGGGTCAACTCGAGACTGAGGGAAATAGGCTCCACCCCCACCGAACTCATCAAGCGAGCCTATGAATTCGTCGATGCGACGGGGTCCCTTCCCTGCATCCAAATCCACCCGAAACCGGGAAAGCGCCGATTGGATGACGACGCCCGCGAAAAGCTCGGCTCGTTCTTCGACCGGACAACGTATCCGGTTCCCGAAGGGTTCTTCGCCGACCGTTCGCACGACGAGATCCTCGAAAGCGAGATGGGGCGCGAATATGAAGCTCTTTCTTGATACAAACGTCCTGCTCGACTACTACACGCGTCGCGAACCCTTCTTCAGGCATGCCAAGCTGCTTTGGACCGCTTCGTTTTTCGGCGACGTGGAGCTTTGGGCGTCGATGCAGTCGTTCACGGATGCCGAACACATCCTGCGCCGGGCTATCCCCGTCCAAACGCTGCGCGCGATGATGGCGGCAAGCCTCGAGCGCCTTCATGTGGCAACGGCAAGCCCCCAGGATCTCGCAGACGGCATGACGTCGGATTGGCCCGACTTGGAAGATTTCCTCATCGCCCGCAGCGCCCTGAACGAAGGGGCCGATTATCTGATAACGCGCGATGCGGAAGGGTTCGGCGCCTCACGCGTGCCCGCGCTGACACCCGAGCGCTTTTTCACGATGATGGAAAAAGAACACGGCGTCGTCTACGACGAGGAAGGGCTATAGGCAGGCGGATCCTCTTTAAGCGCCTCGGCCACGACTCGGTACGTTTCGACCAGCCGATCGAAGCTCCAAGCGGCGTTCGCGCCGCTGGTCGAAGGCAGTTTGCGGGCGGGGATGCCGGTTGCGGGCTCTTGGTAGCGGCGATAGAGCTGGAACGCCTTCGCGCCCGTGCAGAACACCGCCCCGATCGGCGCGACGTCCAGGATGCGCGACAGATCATTGGGAACCGCGTCGCGGATGCTGGCGTCCGAGGCGCCCTCGATGCGGCAGCTGGCGATGACATCCCACATCGCGATGCGGTTGCGCAGCAGGAAAGCCGTGCGCTCCCCCGGCGTCTGCGGCGCGGCATCCTCGCCCGTCACCGCGGCAAGCACCTTCCACATGCGGTTTTGCGGATGTCCGTAGAAGAACCCGACCTCGCGGGACTTCGGGGAGGGAAACGACCCAAGCAGCAGGACGCGCGAACGCTCGTCGAACACGGGATCGATGGTATGTCGGAGGCGTTCCGGCTGCATGCGGAAAGCCTACCACGATTGTTGCGCTATCATGGGCGCGATACGAGAGCCTTGGAGATTGGAGCCGCCCATGAGCGCGCAACGCATCGAAACCGTTCTGGACAACCTTGCCGCACGAGGCCTTTCGCAGCTTCTGGTGTGCGACCCGCGATCCATCCAGTACCTGACCGGCGCCTACGTGGAGCCGGGCGAGCGCTTCCTCGGATTGCTGCTGCGCGCGGGAGCGTCGCGACCCACGCTGTTTTTGAACGAGCTGTTCGCCGCACCTGCCGGCATCGAAGCGGAAGTCGTGCCGTTCAACGACACCGACGACCCGATCGCGCTGCTCGCCGAGCGCTGCGACGCCGATGCCGCGCTTGGCTGCGATAAGAACCTGCCGGCGCGCTTCCTCATCCCGATGATGGGGCGCGAGATCGCGGCGGGCTTCGTGCTCGCCTCCGACGCCGTGGACGACGCCCGCGCGATCAAGGACGACGAAGAACGCCAGCTGATGCGCGCTGCCTCGGCGGCAAACGACGCCGCCATGGGCCGTTTCCGCGAGCTGGTGCGCGAGGGCGTCACCGAAGCGGAGGTCGCCGCGCAGCTGGAGCACATATACCGCGAGCTGGGCGCCTCCGGGCACTCCTTCGCGCCCATCGTCAGCTTCGGCGCCAACGCCGCCGACCCGCATCACGAGCCGGACGGCACGGCCCTGAAACGCGGCGATGTCGTGCTGTTCGACGTGGGTTGCCGCAAAGACGAGTACTGCTCCGACATGACGCGCACGTTCTTCTTCGACGAGCCCGACGAGGAGCAGCGCCGCGTCTACGAGGTCGTGCGCCGGGCGAACGAAGCCGGCAAGGCGGCCGTGCACCCCGGCGCGCGTTTCTGCGACATCGACGCCGCAGCGCGCACGGTCATCGAGGACGCCGGCTACGGCCCCTACTTCACGCATCGCCTGGGGCATCAGATCGGCTTGGACGTGCACGAGCCGGGCGACGTTTCCTCCGCCAACGAGGCGCAGGTGCGGCCGGGCATGTGCTTTTCCATCGAACCGGGCATCTACCTGCCCGGACGCTTCGGCGTGCGCATCGAGGACCTGGTGATCGCCACCGAGGACGGCTGCGAGGTGCTCAACGATTACCCGCGCGAGCTGGAGACGTTGGCGTAACCCGAAAAGGCGCCCCGCTTCTGCAGGACGCCCCGGGGCAATCCGACGCGGCTGTTCCGCGCCGGCAAAAAGGGCGGGTTAAGCGGCGGCACGCTTGGTTTCAAGCTTGCGCTGGCGCTCGAGCTGCTCCTCGCGACGCTCCTCCTCGTCGAGCTTGCGCAGCTCCTCCTTGGACAGGCCTTTCCACGTGGGCTCGATGCCCTTGGCCTCGTCGGACTTCATGGCGATGAAGCCGGGGACGAGGTAGGCGAGCCAGCAGATGATCGCGCCGTACAGGTTCACGCCTAGGAAGTTGGCGTAGTCTCCGCCGCCGATGTTCATGAACGCGAGCGTGTCGGGCCAGAACGTGTCGACGATGCCCAGCACCATGCCGATCCAGAACGCCAGCATGAAGCCGACCTTGGTGGGCTTCACCCAGCCGTGCGCTAGGAAGATGGGGCCCAGGCCCATGATCATCGTGCCCGAGATGGTAGTGGCCGAGATGAGTGTGGCTCCCATCACCATGGGCAGGTTGCCCACGACGCCGAAGAGGATCATGAAGACGATGCCGATGATGCGCGGGCTGGTCTTGGGGGTGCGGCCCAGGATGCCCGGCAGGTCGCGCGCCGTCAGCTTTGCCAACGCGGTGAACGTGGAGTCCAGCGTCGAGCCGGCGGTGGCGATCATGATGACGGCCATCGCGAAGAACATCAGGATGCCGAAGCTCTGCGCCACGACCACAGGGGCGTCGCTTTCCAGCAGAATGTTGTTCAGGTAGGCGTGGATGCCGATGGTGGAGAACAGCATGATGGCGAGAAATCCCAACAGGCCGGACGCCACCATGCAACGCAGCATCTTGCGCGGGCGGCAGATGAAGCCGCGGTCGGTGAGCACCGCGTCGTGGAAGCCGTACGATAGGCACTGCAGGCCCGCGCCGATGATGAAGTCGACGCCGCCCTCGAGGCTCCACACGCCGGAGGCGGCGATGGCGCCCACGCCGTCCTGCGGCACGATGTAGATCAGCACGAAAACGAACAGCACGGCGAACAGAACGGTCTGCCCCACGTCGGTGGTCAGCGAGCCGCGCATGCCGCCCCAGCAGCAGTACGCAACGGTGATGGCGGTGAACAGCAACGCCGCGATGATGAACGGGGCGCTGCCCGATGAGCCGTAGTACGCGCCCACGACCGACGTGTTCGACCACACCTCGTTGAACAGGCGCACCAGGATGGCGGCCGAGAAGCAGAATGCCGCGGCGACGCCGTAATGGTCGGTGAGGAAGCTCACCATGCTCTTGGCGCCGAACTTGCGACGCAGACGGTAGAGCGCGTACCCCGTCAGCGGGATGCACAGCCAGTACACCGCGTAGCCGATGCCGCCGACGATGCCGTACTCGGCGCCCATGTTGGCCGCGTTGGTGACGGACTTCGCGAAGATCCACGAGATGAAGATGGAGGCGGTGATCATCCAGCCCGCCGCCTCGCGGCCCTTCTTGTCCTCGCCGCGGAAGAACCCGCCCAGCGAGACGGTCTTCGGCGACAGGATGAACATCACGATGCCGTAGACCACGAGGAATCCCCAGAAGAAGATCCCGGTAGACATATCCATATGCTTCGTCCCTTTCCCTCGATCCGCATGGTGCGCGCTGCGGAAAAGAACACGGGCGAACGCGCTCTGCCGCCATGCGAAACGGGGAGAGCGCCTTTGCCGCGCCTTCTTGCCCTGCCGGGAGCGACCCGAACCGGCGCGCTTCGCCGCGTTCATGCCGTTCCGACCAGCGGCGCCTTCGGTAGACTACTGCATATATTGGATTGTGTCCAGTATTTGGTTTGGTGCAATTAAATTACGGCGGTAAGCGGACGACGTGACGCATCGCGGCACGGCCGCCTTTTGACGCTCCGCGCCGAAACGAAAACGCCCCCGACGTTCCGTCCCAGCAAAACCCTCTACCGCTCTTGGACGAGCGTCCCGCCGCAACTCGACCCGAACCCCGCCGTGCACGCATAGCAGTGGTTGCCGAACACGACGGGACGTTTCAGCGGGCGTTCCGGATGCTCGGCATAATCGAAGATCGTCGCCTCGCCCTGCGAGTCGCGTGCCGCAAGGCCCAGCGCCTGATTGAAGTCGCAATCGTAGACGCGCCCGTCCCAGCCGACGGAGAGCTGGTGGCGGCACATCATGCCCTCGCACGCCGCGGGGTTGAAGCTGTCGATCAACGTGTCCAGGTAGGCGTCGAACGCCCCCGCGTCGATGAGGCTTGCCCCGTAGCGGCCGATGGGGTTGTTCGCCATCGCGAAGAGGTTGTCGAACGATATCCCCAGCTCGCCCAGACGCCGCCGGTACATCTCCTCCAGCTTGCCCTGCTCGGGGGGAAGGACGGGCTCCTGGGGGTTGAATGCCACGTCCAGGATGTGCACGCCGTCGCGCCCGTAACCGCGCGCGTTGAGCTCGCGCATGACCGATAGCGTCCCGTCGAACGTGCTGCCGCCGCGCTGCGCGTCCGCCTGCGCCTCGAACACGTTGGGCAGGGACGCCACGATCTCCACCCCCAGCCGCTCGTACGCATCGAGCAGGTGCGCGTAGGCAGGATCCTGCAATATCACCAGGTTGGAGCGGAGCATGACGCGCTCCACCGTTCGGATGGCTTGCTCCAGAAACCACTCGATCTCGGGATGCATCTCCGGCGCGCCGCCCGTGATGTCGATGGCGCTCATGCCGCGGCAGCGCGCGACCTCCAGCACCGCTTCCAGCACCTCGTGGCTCATCGCCTCGGTGCGCGCGGGATTGGACCCCACGTGGCAGTGCGCGCAGGCCAGGTTGCAGCGCGCGGTGATGTTGACTTGGATGGTCTTCGGCTCATCTTCGGTCGTCCGCCACGCGTCGTCATCGAGCATGTCCTCGAAATACAGGAGCTTCGCCAGCGCCAGCTGCACGTCGCGCTTGGTCGCGCGGGCGCGCTGCCCCTGATCCGCCCGGCGGGCAGCCGCCTCGCGCCGCGCCGTCTCGCACGGCCGGAAGCCGCCCAGAAGCGAGTCCTCCAGACGGTCGTCGGGCCCGTCCACGATGCGGTCGCGGTACGAGATCGCCGCCGGGCTGAATTCGTCCCACAGCGCGTCGAACCAGGCGAGGTAGACATCGTGGTCGTAGCGGACGGGAACCGCCTGGATATGGAGGCCGTCCCGCTCGCAGCCGAACAGCGCGTCCGGATGAGGGGTGCGGGCGATGCGGACCAGAAGCCCATAGCGCCGCCCGTGGAAGTTTGGCAATCCGGCGGCGCCGTTGTTGATGAACGCGCCGCGCGCCAACGTCAGCGCGGCGGGGGCGCAAGTGTGCGTGGTGGTGAAGACATCCAGATCGTTCGCGGCCATGAAGCGGTCGAGCTCGTCTTGGCGCAAGACGTCTTGCAGCGACTCGCGCGAGCAGTCCCATCCGCCGATGAGCTTTTCGTCGCCATGCGAGATGCCCACGCGACGGCCGGCGACCTCGACGAGCAGGGTCGCGGGCCGGCCTTGCAGCGGCTCTTTGAGCTCGGGGTGCTGGTCGATGGCGATGGAGAGCATCTTATGGATGCGGTTCGACCTGCTCACGGACTCGTCAGAGGTGCAATCCGGGTAGGCGCACCCGCACCCCACCCCCACGTCCACCTGGCGGCGCAGCTCTGCCTCCACGTTGCCCACCAAAGGGACGAAACACGGTCCAGCGTCCGCCACCGCCTGCTCGAGGGCGGCGAAGTTGCCGGCGGTCTTGTCGAACCAGTGCATGTCGCCGTTGAACACCGCCAGGACCTCGCCGGACTCCTCGGCCACCATCCGCTTCACCGCATCGAGCGCGAAGGGGTTGCCGTACAGCCCGCCCACCACGTACAGCACGTCGCACACCCGCTGCGGCGCGCCGGCGAACGCGTCGGAGGGAATGCGGTAATCCACGGGGCACGCCCTGCCCGCATCTTTGAACAGGCGGCGTTTCTGCCCCGGCACGGCGCAGGAAGACATCGGCTCCTCTTTTCTCGCATGGATCTCTTATTGGTATATATCAAGTATTGGATGCAATCATACTCGCGAGAAGCCGACGGGGCAAGGGGAGCCGCAGGGGCGCGAGCCTATGCCCGCGCCGCGCGCTCTGTCGCCGTCACCACGTGGTCGAGCGTCACCGCCGTCGTGACCGAGCCGATGCCGCCCGGCACCGGCGTGAAGGCGCAGTCCAGCGGCTCGACGGCGGCAGCATCCACATCGCCGCACATCTCGCCCGCCTCATCGAAATCGATGCCCACGTCCAGCACCGCCTGGCCATCGCGGAAATAGCCGTCGCCGAACATCCGCGCGCGCCCGGTCGCGCAGACGACGATATCCGACGCGCGGCAGATCGAAGCCGCATCGACCGTGCGGGAATGGCATAGCGTCACCGTCGCGTCGCGCGCCGTCAGCAGAAGTGCAAGGGGCCTGCCCACCACCAAGCTGCGGCCCAGCACCGCCACGCGCACGCCGGGAAGCGGCACCTCGTAATGGTCGAGCACGCGCAGGCACGCCTCGGCGGTCGACGGGGCGAACCCGGCTGCCGCCTGCGGCGAGGCCGCCTCCCCCGCCATCACGCTTGCAAGCGATGCGCGCGTGACGCCGTCCACGTCCTTCGCAGCGGGGATCAGCTCGCAAACCGCAGCCTCGTCAAGGTGAGCCGGAAGGGGCCGGAACAGCAGGCAGCCGTGGATTCCGGGGTCCTCCCCGATCTGTCGCACGACCACTTCCAGAACCGCCTGGGAAACGTCCGCATCCAGCGACACGGTGCGCACGGCGACCCCCGCCGCTTCGGCGCGCTTGAGAAGCGTGCGCTCGTAGGATAGATCCCCCGGATCCTCGCCCACGCGCACGATCGCCAGCGTCGGCACGATGCCGCGAGCACGCAGCGCATCGGCCCGAGCCCGCGCATCCGCAACGATCGCGTCCGCAACCGGCTTCCCCTTGAGCAGTTTCGCCATGCGCTCCCCTTTCAACGTATCCCATAGCAAAGACAGGATACGGCAACGAAGCGGACATGCCGCCCGACGCCAGAGACGCGCCAGGAAAACGCCAGATGCGCGATGGAGGCATCTGGGACGCGCGCAAGGTTCCAGGGAAGGCCCAACGTCTCCTGCGTAAGATGACGGCGCTACCATTTCAGCATCGGCTCAATATCTATTAATCTAGTTTATAATTACTGAAAGCTGGAAAAGCATGGTGAAGAGGAGAGAGGTGGTCCGCCTCCTCAGAAAGGCGGGGTTCCATCCAACGGGAGGGACCAACCACGAGCACTGGACGGACGGAACCCGATTCACCCAAGTCCCCCGCCACAGCGAGATAAGCGACCAGATGCTCGAAAGGATCAAGAAGCAGGCGGGGTTGAAATAGCAGGAACGCAGGCAAGCGAAAAGGGATGACCATGCTTCACGTGTATGAGTTCGAAGTGTTCGAGAGCGAGGGATGGCTGCTCGCCTTCCCCTACGACCTAGAGGGAGGCACCCAAGGGAAGACGATGCGCGAGGTTGCGGAGATGGCGGCGGATTGGCTCCAAGGGGAGATGGAACATTACGAGATGGCGGGGATGCAGCCGCCCGAGCCGACGTTTGGGAACAAGCCCGAACATGGCGGCGAGAACATGATCGTGGCCGTGAGCGTCGATTTGGACGCCATCGAGACGCTCGCCGCAAGCGATGCCGCGAAAATCCTCGGCGTTTCGCGGCCGCGTGTATCGCAGATGCTGAAAACGGGGCAGCTCGAAGGGTATTCCAAAGGGCGCGCCACCTTCGTCACGAAAGCATCCGTGGAAGCACGGCTGCTGGAGAAGCCCCGCCCCGGGAGACCGCGCAAGGCGGCGCCCGCCGAAGCGCCGCCTTGCGCCGCCGGTCTCCCTACTGCAGGTATCCCATGACCAGCGACGCGACGATGTCCGAGCGCATCTGGGCGCCGATCATCATCTCGTTCACGCGGGCGCGGTAGCGCAGCGCTCGGTCGGGGTCGGTCATGCTGTCGACGTTCAGGAAGATGTTCATGGCGGCGGAGACCAGCGCCCCGCGCGCCAGCACCGCCGCGGCGCCCGCATCGGACACGGCGAGCTTGCTGCCGTGGCGGGCGAGGTAGTCGGCCTCGTCGATGATGGACGAGCACGCCTCCATGATCTCCAACGGGATGTCGCACGCCGGCCCCAGCGCCTCCTGGATGGCGGCTTGGCGGGCGGCGGCCTCTTCGTCGGTGCCGCGCGGCATGCGGTAGGCGCGGTTCAACGGCAGGTAGGCATCGGCATCGGCCGCCACCAACCCCAGCAGCTTCGCACGCAGCTGCGCCAGCCTATCGAGCGACGCGAGGATGCCCTCCTGCTCGTCGGCGTACTTCGGCTTGCCCACGGCCAGATTTCCGACCATCGCGGCGAGCGCCGCCGCCAGCGCGCCGGCATACGCGCTGGCCCCGCCGCCGCCCGGGGCGGGATCGGCGGAGGCCAGCTTGTCGAGGAATTCGGTATCGAGGTTCATGCTAGAACAAACCACTTATCTTGCCGGTCTCGTCCACGTCGATCTTGAACGCGGCGGGGGCCTTGCCCAGGCCCGGCATCGTCATGATGGAGCCGGTCAGCGCCACCACGAAGCCGGCGCCGGCGCTCACCTTCACTTGGCGCACCGTGATGGTGAAGTCGCGCGGCGCGCCCAGCTTGGCTTGATCGTCGGAGAACGAGTACTGGGTCTTGGCCATGCACACGGGCATGCCGCCGAACCCGAGGCTCTCCAGCTTGGCGATCTCCTTGGCCGCCGCAGGCTCGAAGTTCACGCCGTCGGCATGGTAGACGCGCTTGGCGATGGCCTCGATCTTCTCCTTGAGCGACAGCTCGTCGCCGTAGGCGAACTGGAACGTCTCGGCGCTGCGGCCCTGCTTGTCGCCCTCGGCGCACAGGCGCACGACCTCGTCGGCCAGCGCGAGTCCGCCCTCGCCGCCCTTCGCCCACACCTGAGACAGCGCGACGTTGACGCCGAGCTCCTTGCACTTGCGCTCCACCAGCTCGACCTCGGCTTTGGTGTCGGTGGGGAACTCGTTGATGGCCACCACGCACGGCAGGTTGTACACCTTGGTGATGTTCTCCACATGCTGCAGCAGGTTGGGCAGGCCGGCTTCCAGCGCCTCCAGGTTCTCCTCGTTCAGATCCGCCTTGGCAACGCCGCCGTGGTTCTTCAGCGCGCGCACCGTGGCGACGACGACCACCGCGTCGGGCTTGAGGCCCGCTAGGC
The DNA here is from genome assembly GCA_900550385.1 of uncultured Coriobacteriaceae bacterium. Lineage (GTDB taxonomy): Bacteria > Actinomycetota > Coriobacteriia > Coriobacteriales > Eggerthellaceae > Aphodovivens. The sequence goes on from URRZ01000047.1 coordinate 10,966, forward strand.
GGCACTTGATGTCCAGGAACTTCTCCGCGCCCAGGTCGGCGCCGAAGCCGGCCTCGGTGACCGCGTAGTCGCCCAGCGCCATGGCCATGCGCGTGGCCATGATGGAGTTGCAGCCATGCGCGATGTTGGCGAACGGGCCGCCGTGCACGAACGCGGGCGTGCCCTCCAGCGTCTGCACCAGATTCGGCTTGAGCGCGTCTTTCAGAAGCGCGGTCATCGCGCCCTCGGCATGCAGGTCATGCGCGGTGACGGGCTTGTCATCGTAGGTGTAGCCCACCACGATGCGGCCCAGGCGCTCCTTGAGGTCGTTGATGGAGGTGGCCAGGCAGAAGATCGCCATGACCTCGGATGCCACCGTGATGTCGAAGCCGTCCTCGCGCGGCACGCCGTTGGCCTTGCCGCCCAGGCCGTCCACGATGAAGCGCAGCTGGCGGTCGTTCATGTCCACCACGCGCTTCCACGTGATCTTGCGCACGTCGATGCCCAGCTCGTTGCCGTTGTGGATATGGGCGTCCAGCAGCGCCGCCAGCAGGTTGTTGGCCGCGCCGATGGCGTGGAAGTCGCCGGTGAAGTGCAGGTTGATGTCCTCCATGGGGACGACCTGCGCGTACCCGCCGCCCGCAGCGCCGCCCTTGATGCCGAACACCGGGCCCAGCGACGGCTCGCGCAGCGCCACCATGACGTTCTTGCCGCGCTTGGACAGGGCGTCCGCCAGACCGACGGTCGTGGTGGTCTTGCCCTCGCCCGCCGGCGTGGGGTTGATGGCGGTGACCAAGATCAGCTTGCCCGGCTGGTGCTGCTCGTTGCGCAGCAGGTTGTAGTCGACCTTCGCCTTGTACTTGCCGTAGCACTCGAGGTACTTCTCGTCGATGCCCGCCTTCTCGGCGATGGCCTGGATGGACTCGGGCGTGATGGACTGGGCGATTTCGATGTCGGACAGCATGGATGGTCTCCTTCCCCGGGAAAAGTCGCGCCAACCATTGTACTAGCCGCAAGCCCCCGCCAGCCGCCGCGCCTGCTCAAGGGACGGATTTATCTGACGGAGGGCAAACGAAACGAAGGGCTGGCAAACCGCCGCAAAAAAGACGGCGCACGACGCGGGCGCCTTGATTTCGCCCCGCAGATCCTCCTTGCGAAGCGCGGTGCGGCGCTGCCGGCCCAGCCCTACGCCTGCGGGTCCTCCACGTAGCGCGGGTCGATCTCGCGGCCATTGATGAAGCATTCGTGCAGGTCGACCAGCGGGATGTCCTCTGGGACGTGGATGGACGGGTTGCGGCGCAGGATCTCGATGCGCGACACGTGGCAGTTGTGCAGGCGGCACACCTGCGGGCGCGCCTCCCACACCATGCAGCCGTCGTCGGAGGCGCGCTGCAGGCAGCAGCCCTGCTTGCCGCGGTCGATGGGGCGGATGCCGTGCTGGGCGATGTAGCCGCGGACGCGCGCGACCTCCTCGTGCGTCATGGCCAGCACGTTCACGCGGCAGCATGCGCCGCAGCGCTCGCATTCCGGATAGCTGTTCTCGCCCTCGAAATGCAGCGGGTAGCCGGCGCCCTTCCCCGCCTCGGCAGGCTCCTCGCCGGCAAAGTCGGTGCCTAGCGCAACAGGCGCCGCGTCGGGCGTTCCCTCCGAAGTCGAAGGGCCCATCGCCGCTCCCTCGCCGGGCGCACCTTCCTCCTCCGACGCCCCTTCCGCATCCCTCGTCATGGGCTACCGCTTCCCCGCCTCGTAGATGCGGCGCAGGCCCTCCAGGGTCAGCTCCTTGTTCACCGCCGTGATCGTGCTGGAAAGCGGCGCCACGCGCGATGCCAAGCCGCCCGTCGCCACGACGGTCGCGGAATAGCCCAGCTGATCGAAGACGCGTCGGACCAAGCCGTCGACGCGATCCGCCTCGCCGTACACGATGCCCGCTTGGATGGCCTGCGCGGTGTTGCCGCCGATGGCGGTGTGCGGGTCCACCAATTCGATGGCGGACAGCCTGTTCGCATGCGAGAACAGCGCCGCAGCGGACGTCTCGACGCCGGGCGCGATGATGCCGCCGACGAACACGCCGTCAGCGTCCACCACCTCGATGTTGGTCGCCGTGCCGAAATCGACCACGACCACGGGCGCTCCGTAAAGCGCCCGCGCCGCCACGGCGTCCGCGACGCGGTCGGCGCCGATCTCGGACGGGTTCGCATACGACACGGGGAACAGGTCGCCGGCCGATTCCGCCGTGCAGACCAAGGGATCCTTCCCCACCAGCTTCCACAGCGCCGAGCACCACCCCAACGTCAACTGGGGCACCACCGAGGCGAGCGCCGACCCGTCGAGGTCTTCCGCCGCGATGCCTTCCGACGCCAGCAGGGGCATCAGCTTCAAGCGCAGCTCGTCGGATGTGTGGCTCTTGTTCGTGGCGATGCGCCACATGTGCCGCAGCGTCTCGCCGTCGTACACCCCGATGACGGTTTGGGTGTTGCCGATGTCGATGGCAAGCAACATATTTATGACCATCCCTTCCGCGCAGCGCCCCCGCATCGGCGGGGCGGCTATAATCGCTAGTATGCCGCTTTCATCGGGCGGCATGGATGTCCATTATAGAAGCACGGAGCGCCGGGCAACGCCGCACGATGCCGCGAGTTCGCCGGAGGAACCCCGGCGCGGTGAACGACTTGCCGCCAAGGCGCACTTGGCAGCGGAAGGAAAGGCAGGCAGCACATGGCCGACACCCCAGCCCGCATCCTCCTGGTCGATGACGAGCCTTCCATCACCGAATTCGTCTCGTACGCGCTGAAGAAGGAGGGGTTCTCCGTCGACGTGGCGGACAACGGGGAAACCGCCTACGAGATGGCGCTGGGCAGCCCCTACGATCTGTTCGTCCTCGACATCATGCTGCCCGGCATGGACGGTTACGAGCTGTGCCGCCGCCTGCGCTCGAAGACGTCGGCGCCGGTGCTGTTCCTTTCCGCCCGCGACACCGAGCTCGACAAGGTCGTGGGACTGGAGATCGGCGGCGACGACTACCTCGCCAAGCCCTTCGGCGTGCGCGAGCTCATCGCCCGCGTGCGGGCGCTGCTGCGCCGCGGCTCGGGGGGCGACTTCCCCACGGCCAACCGCGCGGTGACCGCAAGCGGCATCACCCTCGACGAGGACGCGCACACGGCGAAGGGCGACAAGGGGCCCATCGAGCTGACGCCGCGCGAGTTCGAGCTGCTGGCATGCCTGATGCGCAACGCCGGCAAGGTGGTCTCCCGCGAGGACCTGCTGCGCGAGGCGTGGGGCTGGGAATACCTCACGGAGACGAAGACCGTCGACACCCACATCAAGCGCCTGCGCGACAAAATCGAGAGCGCCGGATACGACCCCGGCCTCGTGGAGACGGTGCGCGGCTACGGCTACCGGTTCAGGCAGTAGCGCGAATCGAGGCGTCCCATCAAACGGCTCCAAACATACTTCGCCCTCCTGGCAACGCTGCTGTCCGTGCTGACGGGGACCCTCGCTTTGGGCGTGTGGTTCCTCTGCACCGACGTGACACCGCTGATATTCCTGATGCTGGCTCCGCTGGCGCTCATCACGTTCGCCTTGAGCCTGATCATCGGCCATTTCCTTGCCGAACCGCTCAACCTGCTGGAGCAGCGCGTCCGCGCATTCGCCGCCGGCGGCGAGGTGACGTTCGCCACGGACGGGCGCCTCTACGAGGCCGACGAGCTCGCCACCACCATCGACGCGCTCGTGAAGAAGTCGGCGAGCCAGCAGCAGGACCTCGTCATCAAGGAGCGGCGCCAAGCGGCGTTCGTCAGCGACGTGGCGCACGAGCTGCGCACGCCCCTCACCGCCATCCGGGGCAACACCGACCTGCTGCGCGACCCCGACCTCCCGCCCGAGCTGCACGAGAAGTTCTGCTCGATCATCGTGAACGAAAGCGAGCGCCTCAGCCGCCTGGTGAACGACCTGCTGACGCTCCAGCACATCGAAGACGGGACGCGCCCGCTGCATCTTGCGCGCGTCAACTTGCGCGACCTTTCCCAAAGCGTGCTGGACGCGCTGCGCCCCGTCCTCGACGAGCGGCAGGCGAACGCGTGGGTGGAAGGCGAGGCGCCCGACGTGCTGGGGGATGTGGACCAGCTGCGCCAGGTGGTGTCGAACCTAGTGGACAACGCGAGCCGCTTCATCGAGCCGGGCGGGCACATCGTCGTCGAGCTGTTCGGCATGCGCGGCAACTCCATCATCATGGTGAAGGACGACGGCTGCGGCTTCGGCGACGTCGACCCGAAGCTGCTGTTCGAGCGCTTCTACCGCACGGACGCCTCCCGCGCGCGCGGGACGGGCGGCACGGGGCTGGGGCTGTCCATCGTGAAGTCCATCGCGGAATCGCATGACGGCACCGTCGAGGCGGTGAACCTTCCCGAGGGCGGGGCCTGCTTCATCGTCGCCATCCCCTCGATTCCGCCCGAGACGCCTTCGGGGAAATAGGTCTTTGGTTGCTGTCCGCTCCTCCGGGCGAGGGGGCGGGGGTTCGTGCTCAAACAGTGCTCGCTTGGTGAAACAGCCCACTGGGCTGTTTCAGTCGCTGCGGAACTCGCTCGGTCAAGGCACCCCCTGCTTTCTATCGGCTCTCACGTTGCTGATCGTTCTTCTCGTTGCCCTTTGTGCGCCTGCAACAGCTCTGGCGACGGATTATCGGTGCTCGGAGGTGGACTTGCTGGCGTCGGTGGAGACTGACGGGTCGGTGCACATGACCGATCAGCGCATCTTCGACCTCACGGAAGGGGAGAGCGCGCCGGAGCGGTTGAAGTGGCTCTACGATGGGTTCATCGAAGGGGCTGAGGTTACTATCGAACGGGTGCGCATGGCGCCGGTGGATGGCGATGGTGCGCTTGCCGGGGAGTGGACGGAGCTTCCCGAGACGACGTTCCTTTTGCCCTGGCGCGGCGGCGGAGGGCCCGAGCACGACGCCTGGGCCTACGACAAGTTTCAAGATACGCTCTACGCCTTTGTGGACGCCATGCCCGAGCGCGTCAT
>URRZ01000048.1 GCA_900550385.1 uncultured Coriobacteriaceae bacterium
GAACCCGATCGGGTTCGCATTTCATTCGCATGGTGTCGGAGGCGGGATTTGAACCCGCACACCCGATATGTGGGCACAAGCACCTCAAGCTTGCGTGTCTGCCGTTCCACCACTCCGACATGCGTTGCTCGAAAAGCAACGTTGGCTATTCTAGCCGAAAGCCCCGTCGTTGTGAACCCCTATTTCCAAGAAAAGGAGCACTTCGAGGGGTGCGCTCGGAAGAGCGCCTTGATCCCTAGCCGATCGACCCGTGCGGGTAGATGATCATCAGCACCAGAAGCGAGACCAGGAAGATCACCGCGAAGATGATGGTGATGCGGTCGAGGTTCTTCTCCACGATGCTCGTGCCGGTTTGGGACGAGTACACGGAGCTGGCGATCATCTCGGAGATGCCCGTGCCCTTGCCGGAATGCAGCAGGATGAAGACGATCAGGCCGACGCCGGAGACGACCAGGAGAATCAAGAAGATGATAAGAAGCGGGCTCAATGCTTTTCCTTTTCCTCAATGTATCTGCTTCACGTCCATGGATGCCATGAACGCAATTGCAGAATGATATCGGTTATCGCCCGCAAGCGCAAGGGAGGCTTCGGGCAATTCGCACGATCATCAGAGGCGCGCCGCGAACCCGCCAAGCGGCGGATTCGCGGCGTCTGCCACAGCGTCCCGAAGGAGACGGCCCTAACGGTCGAGCAGGCTTTCGGCGTCCATCGGGCCGGACGGCCGCAGGCCGATGATCTCCAACAGCGTCGGGGCGATGTTGCACAGGGCGCCGCCCGCCTCCTTCTTCAGCGAAAGCCCCTCGCCCGAATAGTCGATCAGGCAAAGCGGCACCTTGGCAGTCGTGTGCGCCGTGAAGGGCGATCCGTCGTCGGCGAGCATCCTGTCGGCGTTGCCATGGTCGGCGGTGAGCAGCGCGATCCCGCCCTTCCTCTCAAGGGCCGCCAGCACCTCCCCCACGCCTCGGTCGACGGCTTCCACCGCCTCGATGGTGGCGGGTATGGATCCCGTGTGCCCGACCATGTCGCAATTGGCGAAGTTCACGATGTAGACGTCGGCGGTATCCGCATCGATCGCCTCGGCGAGGGTGCGCGCGACCTCGGGCTCGCTCATCTGCGGCTGAAGGTCGTAGGTCTCCACCTTGGGGCTGGGGATCAGCACGCGCTGCTCCCCCTCCTTCGGCTCCTCCCTGCCGCCGTTCAGGAAGAAGGTCACATGTGCGTACTTCTCGGTTTCGGCGATATGGTACTGGCGCAGGCCGGAGGCGGCGAGGACGTCGGCCAGCACCTCCTCGGGGAACTCCTTCGGGAAGGCCACCGGCGCGGGGATGTCCGGATCGTATTCCGTCAGGCAGACGAACGACACGACGGGAGCGTCCCCCCTGTCGAAGCCGTCGAAGCCCTCCTCCGTGAACGCGCGGCTGAGCTCGCGGGCGCGGTCGGGCCGGAAGTTGAAGAACACGACCGAATCGCCCGAACGGACCCCGCGGGGATCCAGCGCCGCAGGGACGATGTATTGGTCAACGACGCCCTCGTCGTAGGATGCCTGCATGATGGCGGGCCCGTCGGGCAGCTCCGAGAGCGGCTCGGCGTGGACGATGGCGTTCCATGCGAGGACGACGCGCTCCCAGCGGTTGTCGCGGTCCATTGCGTAGTGGCGGCCCGAAACGCTGGCGATGGAGAAACGCGAGCCCGTCGAGGAAGCGTTCAGCCCGTCGATTCTCGTCTGCAGCTCCTCCAAGAACCCCTTGCCGCTTTCGGGCAGCACATCTCGCCCGTCCATGAAGCAGTGGATGCGGACATCGGGCACGCCCCGCTCGGCCGCCATCTCCATCAACGCGTAAAGGTGCTTGTTGTTGGAATGGACGCAGCCGTCCGAGACCAACCCCATCAGATGCAAGGCGGCATCGGGCGCTTTCGCCGCGTCGAACACTTCGACGAGCACGCGGTTGGCGCGAAGCGATCCGTCTTCGCACGCCCGGTTGATGCGCGGGAGCTCCTGATGGACGACGCGCCCCGCCCCGATGTTCAGATGCCCCACCTCGGAGTTGCCCATCTGCCCAGCGGGAAGGCCCACCGCCTCGCCGGAAGCCTCCAAAGAAACGGTGGGGTTGCCGGAGAAGATCGCATCGAGGTGCGGCTTGTTCGCCAACGAGATGGCGTTTCCGGGGCCCGGCTCGGCGAGCCCGTAGCCGTCCATGATGATCAGGGCGACGGGAAGGCGCAGCCCGGAGCGTTCCGATTCCCCGACCGTCATTTCAGGCACGCTTTCACCAGGTCGATGAACGAATCGGCCTTCAGGCTGGCTCCGCCCACCAGGCCGCCGTCGATGTCGGGCTCGGCCAGCAGCGACTCGACGTTGCCCGTGTTCATGGATCCGCCGTACAGGATGCGCATCGCATCGGCGGTCTCGGCGTCGAACAGCTCCGCCAGCGCGGCGCGGATGGCCGCGCACACCGCCTGCGCCTGCTCGGGGGTGGCGGTGCGGCCGGTGCCGATGGCCCAGATGGGCTCGTAGGCGACCACGGCCTTGCGCGCCGCCTCGGGCTCCACGCCGGCGAAGGCCGCGCGCACCTGGGCGCACACGAACTCCTCGGTGGTCCCCTCGTCGCGCACCGCAAGCGACTCGCCCACGCACACGATGGGGACGATGCCGCCCTCGATGAGCGCATGGACCTTGCGGTTCACGTCCTCGTTGGTCTCGCCGAACAGCGTGCGGCGCTCGGAGTGGCCCACGATGCAGTAGTCGCAGCCGATCTCCTTGAGCATGGGCACCGAGATCTCGCCCGTGTAGGCGCCGGAGGCCTCCCAGTACACGTTCTGGGCGCCCACGCCCACCTCGATCTTGTCGAAATCGAGCACCGTGATCGCCGGCTTCAGGTCGACGAACGGCGGGCAGATGACCGCGTCCATGCGGTCGGCCCAGTTGTTGTTGAACCGGTTGGAGATCTCCTGGGCGAGCACGACCGCCTCGCCCACGGTGTTGTTCATCTTCCAGTTGCCAGCCATCATAGGCTTACGAGCCATCTCGAACTCCTTACCTCAGAGCTTCCACGCCGGGAAGCTTCTCGCCCTGCACAAGCTCCATCGAGGCGCCGCCGCCCGTGGAGATGAACGTCATCCTGTCGGCGAGGTCGAACTTGTTCACCGCGGCCACGCTGTCTCCTCCGCCGATGATCGTGTCGGCGTCCTGGTTGTCGGCGACCGCCTGGGCAACGGCCTTGGTGCCGGCGGCGAACGCATCCATCTCGAACACGCCCATCGGGCCGTTCCAGAACACGGTCTTGGCCTTGGCGATGGCGTCGGCGTACAGCGCGGCGGTGCCCGCACCGATATCGAGGCCCATCATGTCGTCGGGGATCGCCTCGACCGGCACGGTCTTATGGTCGGCATCCTCGGCGAACCTGTCGGCCGCCACCACGTCGACGGGCAGGAGCAGGTCCACGCCCTTGGCCTTGGCCTTCTCGATCATCTCTGCCGCGCGCTCGCCCCAGTCCTCTTCCTTGAGCGACGTGCCGACGGAGAGACCCTTTGCCATCAGGAACGTGAAGCACATGCCGCCGCCGATGATGAGCGTGTCGCACTTGTCGATGAGCGCATCGATCACCTTGATCTTATCGGACACCTTCGAGCCGCCCAGGATCGCGACGAACGGGCGCTTGGGCTCGTCGAGCATGCCGGTCAGCGTGGAGACCTCGCGGGTCATCAGGTAGCCGGCGTATGCGGGCAGAAGCGCCGCCACACCCGCGGTGGACGCATGGGCGCGGTGCGCCGTGCCGAAGGCGTCGTTGACGTAAACCTCGGCCAGCGCAGCCAGCTGCTTGCAGAACTCCGGATCGTTTTTCTTCTCGCGCTTATCGAAGCGCAGGTTCTCGAGCAGCAGCACGTCGCCGTCGCGCAGCGCGGCGGCCTTGGCCTGGGCGTCCTCGCCAACCGTGTCGGCAGCGAACACGACCGGCTTGCCAAGCAGCTCGGACAGGCGCAGCGCAGCCGGGCGCAGGCTGAACGCCTCTTCGAACCCGGTGCCCGCCGGACGGCCCAAGTGGCTCATCAGGATGACGCGCGCGCCGTCGCCGACGAGCTTTTCGATCGTGGGAAGCGCCGCCCGGATGCGCGTGTCGTCGGTGACGACGCCGTCTTTGACCGGCACGTTGAAGTCGACGCGCACGAGCACCTTCTTGCCCGCGAAATTCTCGTCATCAATAGTCTTGATATCCGCCATGTCGTTCCTTTCCCTATAAGGGAAAACCCAGCCCGAAAGGCGAGCTGGGTTTTCGGATTCATTTCTTTGTGGAAGCTACGGGAGCAGAATTTTCACGAGATCCTTGACACGGTTGGAGTAGCCCCACTCGTTGTCGTACCAGCTGACGACCTTGACCATGTTGTTCTTCTCGCCCATGACCATGGTCAGCAGGCTGTCGAAGATCGAGGAGTGGGCGTTGCCGACGATGTCGATGGAGACGATCGGGTCGGTCTGGTACTCCAGGATGCCCTTGAGCTCGCCCTCGGCGGCAGCCTTCATGGCCTCGTTGATCTCCTCCTTGGTCACTTCCTTCTCAAGCTCGACGGTCAGGTCGACCATGGAGCCGTCCGGCGTGGGAACGCGGGTGGCGAACCCGTCCAGCTTGCCCTTGAGCTCGGGAAGCACCAGCGAGCCTTGGCCGCGCCCGTGGTGGTGGGGATCATCGACATGGCCGCGGCGCGCGCACGGCGCAGGTCCTTATGCGGCAGGTCGAGGATCTTCTGGTCGTTGGTGTAGGAATGGATGGTGTTCATGTAGCCGCGCTTGATGCCGAAGTTCTCCATCAGCACCTTGGCCACCGGCGCCAGGCAGTTGGTGGTGCAGGAGGCGTTGGAGATGATGTTGTGCTTGTCCTTGTCGTAGTCGCCGTCGTTGACGCCCATGACGATGGTGATGTCCTCGCCCTTGGCCGGGCAGGTGATGACGACCTTCTTGGCGCCGGCCTTGATGTGCTTGGAAGCCAGCTCGCCGGTCTTGAAGATGCCCGTGGACTCCACAACCACGTCCACGCCCAGCTCGCCCCAGGGAAGGTTCTCGGGGTCGCGCTCGCACAGCACCTTCACCGCATGGCCGTCGGCGACGAAGCCGTCGTCGGTGACCTCAACGTTGTCATAGGCGCGGCCGTGCACGGAGTCGTACTTCAGCAGATGCGCCATCGTGGGGATGTCGCCCAAATCGTTGACCGCAACAACCTCGATCTCGGGATCCTTAGCCATCGCGCGGAAGACCAGGCGGCCGATGCGGCCGAATCCGTTGATGCCTACCTTGATTGCCATGCGGAGCTCCTTTCGTCCACGTAAAGCTTCCGCTCTCTTAGCGGAATTGCCTTCTGCCGTTAGTCTACCGCAAAACGTCCCGGCACGGCCCCGCCGCGCCGGTAATGCCCGTGGATGGGGGCTATTTCCCGCCGACCTCGCGCGCGAGCTGCTCTATGCGCCGAACGCGGTGGTACACCGCCGATTTCGACAGGGGCGGCGAGGCCATCTGCCCGAGCTCCTTCAAGGACGCGTTGGGATTCGCCACGCGCAGCTGGATGAATTCCTGCAAGGCGGACGGAAGGGACTCCATGCTCCGCGCGTTCAGGACGGTCCGGATCGCCAGCATCTGGTCCACCGCGGCGCCGGATGCCTTCGCCTGGTTCGCCACCTCGGCGTTGATCGAGCGGTTCACCTCGTTGCGGACGCTTTTGATGACGCGCTCGTTCTCCATCGCGAGCGCCGCCTTGTGGGCGCCCGCATACGCGAGGAACTCCATGATCGCCGCGCCGCTTTTCAGGTAGACCATGTACGAGCTGCGCCGCTGCATGATGCGCGCGACGATGCCCTTGCGCGCCATCAGCTCCACGAGGCCCTGAGCCATCGCCTCGGTCTCGACGGTGATCTCGAAATGGAAATCGCCCCGCGGGTTCGACACGAAGCCGCTGCCAAGGAACGCCCCGCGGAGGTAGGCGGCCGCGCAGCACTGCTTCTCCACCAAGGCCGGGCGGATGCCGGGCTCGAGGCCTTCCTCGGACAGCACGCCCATGTCGATGAGCGCCTCGCGGAGGTTGGGCTGCGCGGGGACGTTGATCAGGTAGTTCGGGGTCTGGTGCAGGACGCTGCGCCTGACGGTCAGGTCGGTCTTGAGGTTGTAGAGGCTGTGCAGCTGGCCGATGACCAGCCGCGCCACCGACGGCACGTCGGTTGCCACCTCCACCCGGTAGCGCCCTTGGCCGGACAGGAACAGCGTGCCCTCTATGCGCACCAGCGCGGCGAGGGTCGCGGCATCGCAATGGGAGCAGACGGGCGGCACGTGGGCCAGCTCATCCTTCACTTCCGACGTGAACGACATAGCTTCAACACCCTTAGGAATGCGGAGCGGAGCGCCAAGGGGTCGTGCCACGTCGGGCGCTCCGGGTCGACGAGGTTGCGGGGGATCACGACGGTGCCCTGCTCCTGGATGGCGCGCGCGTCCTGATACGTGATGGTCACGGGCCTGATGCGCTGGTCGTCGGGGTCCGCGCCGCGCATCCATTCCCCCGAGCGGTCGTTGACGGCCGCGGCGAAGGCCTCGTCGGTGAGCCCCTTCAGGGAAAGGTCGTGCGGGACGTGGACCAGCATGTAGTCGACGAGGCCGCGCATCCCGTGGTCGCACAGCGCCTCGTAGTGCTCGCGCGCCGTCAGCCCCCAGGTCTCACCCTGCATGTCGGCGAGCGAGCAGACGAACACGGCGGCGCCCCGCGAGGCGCGTATGGCGTCGATGACGCCGGGGACCAGCAGGTTGGGGATGATGGAGGTGAACAGCGACCCCGGGCCGAGGACGATCAGATCGGCTTCGCGGATGGCCTGAAGCGCGGGGGGATACGCCTCGATGCGCCGTCCGCGCAGCCTCACCTGCTCGAGGGCGGTGCGGCTGTGGCACGCGACGGCCTGCCCCTCCAGCACGCGCCCATCCCGGGTGCGGGCCTCCAGCGTCACGCGGTCCAGCGTCGAGGGGAACACGTGCCCGCGCGCGTTCAGGAGCCGCTCGCAGATGCTTATCGCCTCGGGGAACGACCCGGTGGCGTCCTCGAGCGCCGAGAGCATGAGGTTGCCCAGCGTGTGGTTCCTCGCGAACGTGAAGCGGTATTTGAACGCGGCGGTCAGCGGGTCGGAGGGATCCGCCGCCATCGCCGCGATGCACTTCCTGATGTCGCCCGGGGGCGTCACGTCGGCCTCTTCGCGCAGTATCCCGGTGGAGCCCCCGTCATCCGCCATGGCGACGACGGCGCTGGTCTCGGCGCCGAAGCTCAGCAGCGTGCGGATGGAAACCGGCGCCCCCGTGCCGCCCCCGATGACGACCGCCCGGACGCGGCCTTCGGGAAGCTCGCTGGCGTCGGCGGCGCCGAGGGCGGCGAACGCGGCCGTGGCGGAGGAGTCGTGGACGAAGGGGGCGTCTGTCGGGCTGGGGACGAATTCCATGGCGCTACTTGCCTTCCGGCGCCTCGTATGCCTTGTTGTCGGCCACGAGCACGCCGTCGGATCGCTCGGCGAGGCTGAGGTCGCGATGCGCGATGCTGACGCGATAGCCCTTCGAGCGCAGGTAGTCGGCGGTGGACTCGGCGATCGCGACGCTGCGATGCTGCCCGCCCGTGCACCCGATGGCGATGGCCAGCTGCTGCTTGCCTTCGGACACGTAGCCGGGCATCACGCAATCAAGGAGCGAGCGCCAGCACATGAGGAACTCCTCGGTCTCCTTGCGGTACAGCACGTAGTCGCGCACCGGCGCATCGAGCCCGGTCAGATGGCGCAGGTCGGGGACGTAGTAGGGGTTGGGAAGGAAGCGCACGTCGATGACGAGGTCCGCATCCAGCGGGGCGCCGTGCTTGAACCCGAACGAGTAGACGGTCACGGAAAGCCCCGCCCGGTCCTCGCCCGGCGCGAACAGGTCGCGGATGGTCGATTTCAGCTGCGGCGGCAGCATGGAGGTGGTGTCGATGACATGATGCGCGTTCTCGCGCAGCTCGAACAGCAGCTCGCGCTCGCGGCGGATGCCCTGCGCGATGGAGGAGCCGTCGGAGCACAGCGGATGGCGGCGGCGGCTGGACTTGTAGCGCGCGATGAGCTTCTCGTCGGCAGCGTCGAGGAACAGGACGCGGTAGTCGATCCCCTGCTCCTTCAGGTTCTTCAGCTCTTCGACCAGGCTGGAGAAGAAGCTGCGGTTGCGCGCGTCGCACACGACGGCGATGCGGCGATGCTCGTCGGCCTGCCCGGGGATGCCCGTGATGGCGACCAGGTCGCCGATCAGGCTGGCGGGGAGGTTGTCGACGCAGAAATAGCCCAGGTCCTCGAAGGCGTGCATCGCCTCGGTGCGCCCGGCGCCGCTCATCCCGGTGACTATGACCAGCTCCGGCATGCCTTCCAAGCCGGCGCCCTCGGCGCGCGCGGTCTTCCCGTCGGTCATGCTTCGCTCCCCTCCGCCGCCTCGCGGCTTCCGATGGACTCGTCCGGGGCATCCGCGGACGCGTCCGCTTCCTCCCCCGCCCCGCCATTATACTGCCTTAGCACCCGATGGACCTCCAGGGCGACCTCGGCGGGAAGCCCCGGCACCTCCTGCAGCTCCTCGACGGAGGCGCCCTTCAGGCGCTTGAACGATTTGAAGCGCTTCAGCAGCGCCTTCTTCCTAACCGGGCCCAAGCCCGCCACCTCGTCGAGGATCGACGAGGTCATCCCCTTGCCGCGCAGCTGCCGGTGGAACGAGATGGCGAACCGGTGCGCCTCGTCGCGCACCTGCTTCACCAGGTACAGCGACGCCGAGCCGCTGGGAAGCACCACCGGCCCGCTGTCCTGCCAGGGCACGAACAGCTCCTCGTCGCGCTTGGCGAGGCCGCACAGGGCGATGCCCTCCACCCCCATCTGCTCGAACTGCTGCAGCGCGGCGGTGAGCTGGGGCTTGCCGCCGTCCAATATGATGAGGTCGGGCTTGCTGCCGAAGCGCTCGTCGGCCATCCGCTCGGGGCTGTAGCGTCGCCCGAGCACCTCCCGCATGCTCAGGAAGTCGTTCGCCTCCTCAAGCGGGGTCTTGATCTTGAAGCGCCGGTACTGGTTCTTGTCGGGCCGCCCCACGGTGAACACCACCATCGACGCCACGGTGTAGGACCCGTGGATCGTGGAGATGTCGAAGCACTCTATGCGCATCGGCGGCGCGTCGAGCGCAAGGGCGCTCTCGAGCTGGAGCAGCGCGTCGTTGATCCGCTTGTCCTCATAGTTGGTGCGCACCTTGTAGCGGGACAGCGCGTGCTTGGCATTGGTCTCGGCCATGCCCAGAAGCTCCGCCTTCTCGCCTTTCCGCGGGGCGGAGAAGCGGACCTTCGCGCCATGGGGGCTGGCGAGCTTGTCGGTGAGCCATGCCGACATCGCCTCGGCATCCTCCGGCTCGCGCGCGACCACGACCTCATGCGGGATGGAGGTGGTCGCGTCGTAGTAGCGCAGAAGGAACATGTGCAGGAGGTCGTCGTCGGGCACATCCTTGCCTCGGTTGAGGATGAACTCGTTCGAGTTGATGATGCGCCCCTCGCGCACCATCAGCACTTGGACGCCGGCGATCGTCTCCTCGCGGAAGAACCCGACGATATCGGCGTTCAGGTTGCGCGCGGAGACAGCATGCTGCCTGTCCGACAGGGCGTTGATGGTGTCGATGCGGGCTTTGACGCGCCCGGCGCGCTCGAAGTCGAGCTCGGACGCCGCCTGCTGCATCTCCTCGGCCAGCTCGGAGACGAACTCGCGATGGTTCCCTGCGAGGAACCGCTCGATCTTGCGCACGTTGTCGGCGTACTCCTCCGGGGTGATCGAACCGCAGCAGGCGCCCGGACCCAACCCCACGTGCGCGTCGAAGCAGGGCTTGCCGCCCCGCTTCATCACCGCGAGCTCGTCTTTCTCCAGCCGCCGCTTCAGCTGGCGCCAGTCGGCGCAGCTCGCCGAGCACAGCGGCACCACCTTGCGGGCGATGTCCACCATCGCGCGCGCGGCGCGGCTGTCGGTGTAGGGGCCGAAGTAGCGCGTGTCGGGGCGGTGCTTCTCGCGGGTGTATTTGATGGCAGGGAACACGTCGCCTTTGGTCAGCGCGATGAACGGATAGGACTTGTCGTCCTTGAAGTCGGCGTTGAAGAAGGGGCTGTGCTGGTTGATGAGGTTCTTCTCGAGCACCAGCGACTCGTGCTCGTTCTCCACGACGATGTAGTCGAAGCTGTCGATCTGCTCCACCAGAAGCGGGATCTTCGCGCGGTCGTCTTGGAAATTGACGTACTGCCGCATGCGCGCGCGGAGTTGCTTCGCCTTGCCGACGTAGATGACCTGGCCCTCGGCGTCCTTCCAAAGGTAGACGCCGGGAAGCGTCGGCACCTCGTCGAGCTCGCGCTTTATCCGCTCTATCTTGCGGCCGAGCGCCTCGGGGTCGCCCTGCGCGCCCCAACCGGCGGGGGCCGGCGCCGAGACGCCGTGGCCGAGCAACGGCGACGCCGCGGCATCCCCTAGGCGCTCGACGCCGCCGGCATCGCCGTCGGCCAAGGGGCGTTCCGCCGGCATGTCCTCGCCCAGCACGCCTACCGCCCTTCGCGCGCAGGGGGAACCGGCGCACTCGGGGGCGTCGGCCCGGCCGGTTGCGCGCCGTGCTGGCTGGCGAACGTGCCGTCGAACCACAGCTCGTCGGTGCCGTCCAGAAGGTCCATGGCCTTGCGGCACGTGGTGCGGCGGCGGCGGTCCATGCCGGTGAGCGACACGTAGGAATCCATCTCCTCGACCCTCAGGGCCAGCTCCGCGCGGCGCACCTTCGCCGCGAGCCCGTTCTCCTTGACGCGCAGCACGTAATCGAAATAGTCCTCGGGCTCCTCGTGGGCGAGCAGGAGGATCGCCGCCACCGTTTCCTCGGGCAAGCCGATCCCGCGCAGGTCGGCTTCGGAAACGCCGCCATCCCCCAGGGCGTCGCACAGCAGCGCGGCGCAGACGGCATCCTCGGAATCCATGCCGTCAGCGAGGCGAAGGTAGTGGTCGACCTCGGGCGCCCCCGTGCGGTCGATCCGCCCCGCATGGGCGCGTCGCGCGAGGTTCGCAGCGGCGGAAGTGAGTTTCGTCGAAATCATGGCAGCCTCGATTCACCGGCTCGGGGTCCGGATCAATTCTCCTGATGCACCACATGGTATCACGAAGCCGTCGAGGCTCCCCTGCCGCTTCCCCATCCGCGCAGCATCGCCGCAACGCGTCGGCGCGGTCGATGAAGGCAAACATCCGTTTGCGTGCTGCCGCGAGGTGTCGTAGGATGGTCCGGCAAGGCATTCGCGCGACGAAGCGGAGGATCAGCCCATGAAGCTGCTGCATATCGCCGACCTCCATATCGGCAAGGTCGTCAACGGGTTCCCGATGATCGACGATCAACGGCATGCCCTCGAGCAGGTGCTCCGCATCGCGGACGAACGCCGGATCGACGCGCTCCTGATCGCCGGAGACGTCTACGACAAGACGGCGCCCAGCGCGGAGGCGGTCTCGTTGGTCGATTGGCTGCTGACGGCCGTCGGGAAGCGCGGCATCCCCTGCTTCGTCATCCCCGGCAACCACGATTCCGCCGAGAGGATCGCCTACGGCGGGGGGCTCATGGGGGATCGCGGCGTGCACATGGCGCCCCTGTACGACGGCACGGTCCGGAAGGTCACCCTGGAAGACGGGCACGGGCCGGTGGATTTCTGGCTTTTGCCCTTCCTGAAGCCGGCGCTGGTGCGGCCGTTCTTCCCCGACGAGGACATCGGATCCGATTACGGCTCGGCCCTGCGGGCGGCGTTGAGCGCATGCGACATCGACCCCGCCCGCCGCAACGTGCTGGTAGCCCACCAGTTCGTCACGGCCGGAGAGGACGAGCCCGCGCGAAGCGACTCGGAGGTCGTCGTCGGCGGGCTCGAGAACGTCGATGCAAGCCTGTTCGACGGGTTCGACTACGTGGCGCTCGGGCACATCCACCGGCCCCAGCGGATCGGGCGCGACGAGGTGCGCTATGCGGGATCCCTCCTGAAATACTCCGCCTCGGAAGTCGACCACCCCAAATCCGCCGCTTTGGTCGAGCTGGGCGGGAAGGACGGCCCTGACGGGTGCGGGGTCCGCATCGCGCTTGAGCCCATCGAGCCCCTCCACGACATGCGCCGCATCAAGGGGCGGCTCTCCCAGCTGACGGACCCGGACGTGGTGTCGCAGGCGGATCCGGACGATTACCTCCATGTGACGCTGACCGACGGCAAGCCCGTCATCGACGCGCTCGCGAAGCTGCGCGCCGTCTACCCCAACGTCATGTCGCTCGCATACGAATCGGCCGGCGGCTCCGTCGAGGCGGGCCCCGTCGAGGGCGGCAGGATCGAAGACCTCGATTCCCTCGACCTGTTCGAGCGCTTCTACGAGGAGCGCAACGACGAGAAGCTCGACGACGCATCGAGGAGGATCGTCGAAGAGGCGCTGCGGGAGCAGATGGCCGATCCCGACGATGCCGGATCCGAAGACGGGGAGGAGCTGCTATGAGGCCGCTCAAGCTGACGATGAGCGCGTTCGGACCCTACGCGGGCGAGGTCGAGATCCCCCTTGCGGAGCTGGGCGGCGAGGGGCTCTACCTGATATGCGGGGACACCGGCGCGGGCAAGACCACCGTCTTCGACGCCATCGCGTTCGCGCTGTTCGGCGAGACGTCGGGCTCCTCGCGCGACGCGAAGACCCTCAGGAGCGACTTCGCCGACCCCGAAGCCGAGACCTTCGTCGAGCTGGTGTTCGAATACCGCGGCGAAACCTACCGGATAAAGAGGACGCCGCTGTACGCGCGCGCCAAGAAGCGCGGGGAGGGGATGCGGACGCTGCAGCCGACGGTGGAGTTCGAGCAGCCCGGACGGGCGGCGATCACCAAGATCCCCGACGCCAACGCCGCGATCGAACGCCTGCTGGGCATCGACCGGGAGCAGTTCTCGCAGATCGTCATGATCGCCCAGGGCGAGTTCCGCGAGCTGCTGACCGCTTCGACCAAGGTGCGCGCTGACATCTTCCGAAAGCTGTTCGGGACCGACTGCCTCGCACGGTTCCAAGACCGCCTGCAGGAACGGAAGAGGTCGCTGCAAAACGACTACGACGAGCTGAAACGCTCGCTCGAAACGCTTGCGCTTCAAGCCGAGCTCGCCGACGGCGGGACGGCGGAGCAGGAGCGCCGGGAGCGCCTGAAGGACGGGACCCTGACGGCAGGATGGCTGGAAGGGGCGCTGGCTGCGCAGATCGCAGGGGACGAGGAACTTTCGGGAAGGCTCTCGCATGACCTGGAGGAGGCCCGGCGCGAATCGCAGGATGCCTCGAACCGCCTCGTGCTCGCCGCGGAAGCCGCGAAGACGCGCACGGCGAAAGCCGAGGCCGACGCGGCCCTGTCCGAAGCGGAGGCGAGGCTTAAGGAGCTGACGGCCGACTTCGAGGCGCATGCCGAAGACGACGCCGCCATCGAGGAGGCGAGCCGCGCCCTCGCCGCCAAGGAAGCGCAGCTCGATTCCTACAGGCGCCTCGACGGAGCCGGGCGATCGGTCGAGGATGCAAGGCGGCGGCTCGCGCAGACGGCTCGTGAAGCGGAGCAGGCGCAGGCGGCATCGGCCTCGATCGAATCCGAGATGGGATCCGCCGCGCAGGAGCTCCAGGCGCTTGCCGGAGCCGACGGCGAGCTCGCGCGGGCGCAGGCGGATGCCGCGCGGGCGCAGGACAGGCTGGCGGCCGCGCAAGACCGGCGCAAGGCGCACGACGCCTATGAAAAGGCGAAGTCCGAATGCGACGGCAAGCGCGACGCCGCGTCGAAATGCGCCGAGGCATTGAGCGCGGCCGAGTCCGAAGCGAAATCCGCCGGGGAACGGCTCGACGAGACCCACGCCCTCGCGGAGAAGCTGTCCGACGCGCCTGCGAAGCTCGAAGCCGCGAAGGCCGAAAGCGAGCGCCGCGCGCGCATCGAAGCGGAAGGGAGGTCCGCGCTCGACCGCCTCGCCGCCTTGGAGGGCGACCTCGCCGAAGCTCGCAAGGCGCGGGACCGCGCCCAGGGAACCTACCGGGAAGCGGCCGAGAAGCTCGCCCTCGCGCGCGGGGAGCATGGCGCCGCCCAGCAGCGCTACCTCGACGGGCAGGCGGGCATTCTCGCGTTGACGCTCGAAGAGGGGGCGCCCTGCCCGGTGTGCGGATCGCCGACGCATCCCTCCCCCGCCCGCGAGGCGCAGGACATCCCCGGCAAAGACGAGGTCGAACGGCTCTCGCGCGCAGCGGAGGCCGCGGCTTCGACGGCCCAGGAGGCGTCGAACAAAGCGGGCGCGGCGGGGGCCCTGGTAAGCAAGCTCGAGCAGGACCTCCGGGACTTCGAGCAAAAGCGCGGATCGAAGGAGGAGCTTCGGAAGCTGGCGGACGATTCGGCAGCCGCGCGCGCCGAAGCGGAGGAGGCGCTGGCGGCGGCTGAACGGAGGCTGCAGGAGCGGAAACGCGCCCAGCAGGCGGAGCGTGCCGCCTCGGACGCGGCGGACGAGGCGACCCGCAAGCTCGACGCCGCCCGCGCCGCCCATCAAAACGCGCAAGTCGCCTGGCGCGAGGCGGCCGCGTCCCTCGAGACCATGAGGGAAGCGCTCGCCTTCGAGACGCGCGAAGCGGCGCTTGCCGCGGAGGCGAAGGCGAGCGAGAAGGCCGAGGCGGCCGCGCTGGCCGAGGCCGAGGCCCGGCGGAAATCCCTGCAGGAGAAATCCGCGGCGGCGCGGCAGAGGGAGCTGGCCGGCAAGCTCAAGGACGCGCAAGCCGCGCAGCAAGGCGCGCTCCGCCGCGAAGCCGAGGCGCAGCAGGCGCTCGGCGCTGCGGAAGCGGCGCTGGCCGAGCTGAAGGCCCATTTGGAGCATCCCAACCTCGAAACCGCGCAGCAGGAGATCGCGCGGCTCCGCTCGCACCGCGACGCCTTGGCCGCAGCTCGAAGCGCAGCGCGCGAAGGGATCCGTCGGTGCCGGACCGAGATCGAGCGCCTCCAAGCGCGGCAGACGACCCTCGCCCAGCAGATCCGGCAAGCACGCGACATCGATGAGGACAGGGAAACCGCCCGGCAAGCCGAGGCGAACGCAAGGATCTCCGAGCTGGAAGCGCAGCGGGAGTCGTCCGTATCGCGCATCCGCCTGAACCGGCGCCTCTCCGAGACGCTGGAGGGCATCGTCTCGAAAAGCGAGCGGATCGAAAGGCAGTTCGGGGCCATCGCCCGGATCGCGGACACGGCCTGCGGGAAGCTTCCGGGCAAAAGCCGGACGACCTTCGAAACCTACGTGCAGGGGATCTACTTCGATCGCATCATCGCCGCGGCGAACCGCCGGCTGCAGGTGATGTCGAACGGGCGCTACGAGCTGCTCCGCCGCGAATCCGCGCACAACCTCAAAGCGCAGACCGGGCTCGACCTCGATGTCTTCGACAACTTCACCGGCAAGGCACGCGACGCCTCGTCCCTTTCGGGAGGCGAGTCCTTCCAGGCATCCCTCTCGCTGGCGCTGGGGCTCTCCGATGTCGTGCAGGGGAATGCCGGGGGCGTCCAACTCGACACCATGTTCATAGACGAGGGGTTCGGGTCCTTGGATCCCGAGGCGCTCCAGCAGGCGATCAAGATGCTCTCCACGCTTTCGGGCGGAGGGAAGCTCATCGGCATCATCAGCCATGTCGAGGATCTGAAAGAGGCGATCGCCCGCAAGGTGATCGTGACATCGAGCAGAAAGGGCTCCTCCATCCGCCTCGAGACATAAGCGGGAAAGAGAAGGGCCCGCAAGCGGAAGCCTGCGGGCCCTGATGCCAGCTGGTCGGGATGACAGGATTCGAACCTGCGACATCCTGCTCCCAAAGCAGGCGCGCTACCAAACTGCGCCACATCCCG
>URRZ01000049.1 GCA_900550385.1 uncultured Coriobacteriaceae bacterium
AGGAAGAAGGGCGTGAAGGGAGCGAAGAGCGTTGCTGCCTAGGCTAGCCCCTTGTCACACAAACTACCGAAGCCTCGTTTTTAATGCGTACGCCGCGCGCGCCAAGCCCCTCCAACGCAAACACCATGCACGATAAACGCCCTTCGCATTCCCAACGCGGAAATAACGCGGACGCATCTTCCGCCAACGCGAAACCGATGCGGATCCAACACCCCTCCAACGTGGATCTAACACAGCAAAAATCACCATTCATCTGGCCCTTTGCCGTGCTACACTTCGCTGGCATGGCACTGGTCCTCGGACATATCTCGGCACTTGAATACTGGCTGGCGCCGGCAGGCAAAAAGCCCGCCGCCCGGATGGCGCCTCCTTCATTCGCGCCACCCCGCACCGCCGTCAATCTCCGCGACGTCTCGGAACCCTGCACGCTGATGCCAAGCGTCCTCAGCGCCCCCGTGCATGCCATGACTTCGGCCGCGGTGAAAAACGAGCATCCTGCTTTGCTCGTCCACCACTCGCTCCGCAGCGCCATCCCCGTCAGATCGTTCTTCCGATTGGCCAAGGGAATCTACGTCTGTTCGCCCGAGATGGCATTCGTGCAGGTCGCCGCCCGCATACCCCTTCGCGAGCTCATCCGCCTGGGGTTCGAGCTTTGCGGATCCTATTCGCTTTCGGAGCATGCGCCAGGCGGCTTTTTCAACAGGAAACCCCTCATGACGACGCGCAGCCTCCGCGCCTTCATCGAAGGGGCCCCGGGCATGCACGGCTCGAAAAACGCCGCTCGCGCGCTTCGCTACATCCTGCCCGACTCGGCATCGCCCGCCGAGACGCGCTTGGCGATGGCCTTATCTCTCCCCTGCAACCTCGGCGGATTCGGACTGCCCCAACCGACGATGAACCGCCGTATCGCTTTATCGAAGGCAGAGCGGACGATCGCCGGAAAAAGCCATCTGAGATGCGACCTCTACTGGGAAGGCAAGGGCGTGGGCGTCGAGTATGACAGCGATCTCGAGCACACCGGGTCGGAGAGGATCGCCGCCGATGCGGCAAGGCGGAACACGCTCGCCTTCGCCAGCACCACGCTGATCACCGTCACGAGGCTCCAATGCAACAATCCGGCTCGGTTTGCCGCCATGGCCAAGGAACTCGCAAAGCTGCTGGGCGCGCAGATCCGGCCTCGTTGCCGCGACTTTCCCGCAAAGCAGCGGGAACTGCGCGACCTGCTCTACCGGCAGCCAGAGTGGGAGGAACGCAGGCGCCTGAATCCACTCCGCTAGGGCGATGGCGCATTGCGGGGAGGCGGCGCATCTGAGCTGAGCTGAGCTGAGCTGAGCTGCGTTGCGTTGCACTGCGCTACATTACGTCGTGTCGCATTGCGCCACGGCACGACGCTTCGACCCCAATTAACGCATTTTTTGGATATTGAAGGCAAAAACTTCGTTTGTTGGGAAAATCTCGCCAACAACACAGCTCGCCATCAGAGCCCCGGATCACCGTTGACAGAAAGAGCATCGTAAACACCACATATGAACTGGAGAAATGCTGGTTGTCTTAGCTTTGTCGGATTCCGACGCGCCCAAGCGAATTCTATCTCTGCCAAAAGATCGGAGAGTCACCCCAAATAACGAAATAAATGACTGTCATTTCCCCAACTTTCGTCATTATTGACTGAAATATCCAAAAAATGCGTTAATTGGGGTTCAGACCCTGGCTCGACAGCCATGGGTGCTTGGCGGGCGCGGCGTCCATCTCGTCCAGGAGGGCGCGGGCCTCCTTGAACTGCTGGGCCAGCTCCGCCATGGGATCCACGCGCTGCTCGGCGGCGCGGATGCTGTCCTCGGTTATCGCCATGGCGCACGCCACCGCCTCGGCATGCGTGAACGACAGCGAGATGGGCAGCTCGTTCACGCCCAGCTCGTCGGCGATCTGCCGCGCGCGGCCATGCAGCACCGCGTAGGGACGGCCCTTCGACGTGCGCTTCACCTCGATGTCGCGCGGGCCGATGCCGCGCGAGAAGCCCGTGCCCAGCGCCTTCAGCACCGCTTCCTTCGCGGCGAATCGCGTGGCGTAGTGAACCTCGGGCGCCGCCTTCGCATCGCAGTAGGCGCGCTCATCCTCCGAAAACACGCGCTCGCGGAAGCGGGGCGTGCGCTGCAGGATGCGCCGGATGCGCTCGATCTCGACGATGTCCACCCCCAGGCCGACCTGGCCTTCGATGCCCAGATTTTCTTCCATAGCCCCTTTTCTCATTCCACCGTGACGCTTTTCGCGAGGTTGCGCGGCTGATCCACGTCGCAGCCGCGCAGCACGGCGATGGAGCGCGCCAGCAGCTGCAGCGGGACGCTCGCCGTGATGGCGCTGAACGCGTCACGCACCTTGGGGATGTAGATCACGTGATCCGCATGCTTGCAGATCTCCTCGTCGCCCTCGGTGGCGACGGCGACCACCATCGCGCCGCGCGCCTTGCTCTCCTGCAGGTTGGAAACCACTTTATCGTACACCGGGCTCTGCGTCGCGATGGCGATGACGGGGAATCCTTCATCCAGAAGCGCGATGGGGCCGTGCTTCATCTCTCCGGCGGGATACGCCTCGGCGTGCAGGTAGCTGATCTCCTTGAGCTTGAGCGCGCCCTCCTTGGCGATGGCGGCGCCCATGCCGCGCCCGATGAACAGCGCGCTGGCGGCATCCTTACAGGCAGCCGCAGCGGCATCGACGGAAGGCCCGCACTCGGAGAGGATGCGCTCCACCTGTTCGGCGGTGTCGGCCAGGTCGCGGAACAGCAGGCGCACCTGGTTCATGCGCAGCTTGCCCTTCACCTGGGCGAGCAACAGCGCCAGAAGCGTCAGCGACACCACCTGCCCCAGGAACGACTTGGTCGACGCCACGGCGATCTCCTTGTTCGCCTTGGTGTAGATGACGCCGTCGCTCTCGCGCGCCACGGGGCTGCCCACCACGTTGGTGATGCCGAACACCTTGGCGCCGCGCACGCGCGCATCGCGGATGGCAGCCAGCGTGTCGGCCGTCTCGCCCGACTGTGACACCGCCACGACCAGCGTCGTGGGCGTGATGATGGGGTTGCGGTAGCGGAACTCGCTGGCGACCTCCACCTCGCAGGGGATGCGCGCCCAGCCCTCGATGAGGTTCTTCGCGATGAGCCCGGCGTGGTACGACGTGCCGCAGGCGATCACGTACACGCGGTCGATGAGGTTGAGCTCCTCGGAAGACAGGTCCAGCTCGTCGATGGACAGCGCGCCGTTGACCAGGCGCCCCGCCAGCGTATCGCGGATGACGCGCGGCTGCTCGTGGATCTCCTTGAGCATGAAGTCGGGATAGCCGCCCTTCTCGGCCACGTCCATGTCCCAGTCGATATGCGTGACGCGCGGCTCGAACGGGTTGCCGGCGGCGTCGAAGTACTCGACGGCATCGGGCGTGAGGCGCGCGAACTGGCCGTCGCCAAGCATCACGACGTCGCGCGTAGCGTCGATGACCGCGATGATGTCGGAACCCACGTAGCTGCCGTCCTCGCCGCGGCCGATGACGATGGGGCTGTCCTTGCGTGCGACCACGATGACCCCAGGCTCATCGGCGCTCACCACGGCAAGGCCGTAGGCGCCCACCACGTGCGAGCACGCCTCGCGCACGGCGGTCAGCAGGTCGCACCGCTCGCCGACACCACCCTCATGGCGATGGATGGCCTCCTCGATGAGGTGCGCGAACACCTCGGTGTCGGTGTCGCTTTTGAAGTGGTGGCCGAGCCCTTCCAGCCCCTCGCGCAGTTCGGCGAAGTTCTCGACGATGCCGTTGTGCACCACCGCGATGCGGCCGTCGCACGAGACGTGCGGATGCGCGTTCGCCTCGCTGGGGCGGCCATGCGTCGCCCAACGGGTGTGGCCGATGCCGCATGTGCCCGTGAAGTCGAAATGGCCGGCGGTATGGGCGAGGCTTTCCACCTTACCCTTGCGATGGAGGACCTGCAGCCCGCCATCCTGCTCGATGGCGATGCCCGCAGAGTCGTAGCCGCGGTACTCGAGGCGCTTGAGCCCCTCGATGAGGATGTCCTTAACGGGACGGGAACCGGTATAGCCGACGATGCCGCACATGGAAACCTCTTTCCTTACCGTCAGACGGGGCCTTCCGCCGATGGGCGGACTGCCGCGAAACGGTGCCGTTCGTTTTGAGCCGCAGCCATTCTAGGGGAAACGCGAGCGCGGATGCCACCGCGCCGGCGAACTGCAAGGGAAAACCAGGTTGGAGGGGTGCGCTACGCCGCGATCCGCGCCGCCAGCTGCTGACCGGCGAGCGCCGCAACCAGGCACACGGCGCAGCTGCCGACGATGTAGGCGCCCGCGACCAGCGCATCGCCGCGCTGGATGAGCTGCAGCGACTCCCACGTGAACGACGAGAACGTGGTGAACCCGCCGCACACGCCCGTCATCAGGAACAGCAGCGCGCGACCATCGAGCCCCGCGTTGCGTAGGAACCATGTGGCGACGAACGCGATGGCGAACGCGCCGATCGCGTTGACGGCGAACGTCCCCAGCGGAAACCCGCTCTGATGGGCGGGGATCGCCAAACCCAGCAGGTAGCGGGCGATAGCGCCCACGCATCCGCCCGCCCCTACGATAAGGCAGTTGACGATCATGTCCTGCAGCGGCATCGGCATGGGCGATACTCCTTCCGTCCGGCGCGGTTCCATTCGAAGCGCACCAACTATATAGCAAAATCCCCTCCGCGATCGGCATATCGAGCAAACGCCATCGATCCGCGAAGGGCCGCGCGGCCGGCTTCGACGCGTTCGGCCGCCGAAACGGTTAAAGCGGCCCATCTGTTGGCGGCTTTGCCGCATCGGCAGGAGTAGAATCGTCGGAAGACATTCCGAAGCGAATCCGACAGGGGGTCACGCCATGTTGAGCATCAAA
This sequence comes from uncultured Coriobacteriaceae bacterium, assembly GCA_900550385.1. Taxonomy (GTDB): domain Bacteria; phylum Actinomycetota; class Coriobacteriia; order Coriobacteriales; family Eggerthellaceae; genus Aphodovivens. The sequence goes on from URRZ01000049.1 coordinate 4,920, forward strand.
GTGCACAGCGCGCCCGATGTCTACCAGATCAAGGTGCCGTTCAGGAACCATAAGCTCGATTCCACCAACTGCTACGTCGTCCGCGACGGCGACGATGGCCAGCCGCTGATCGTCGACACGGGCGCGTATTCCGAGAAAAGCGCCGCGTATCTGAGCGAAGCGCTCGAGGAGCTGAACGTCGATCCGGCTCAGGCGCGCTTCTTCCTCACGCACCTGCACATGGATCACGCCGGCCTGCTCGACCGCATCGCGCCGCCGGAAGCGCCGGTTTTCCTCAACGAGGACGACTATCGCCAGCTGCAGCCCGACCATCCCGAGCTCCGCTACGCCGACCTCGAGGACGCGCTGGTCCGCGAAGGGGTAGACGCCCAGGAAACGCACGAGGTAGTCTCGCGCAGGCGCGATCGCGTGGGCATGTTCTCCAGCAACCACAGGATGTCGTTCTCGAAAGAGGGGGACGGGATACAGGTCGGATCGTACCGGTTCGAGGTGGTGGCGACGCCGGGGCACACGCGCGGGCACCAAGCGCTGTTCGAGCCCACGTCGGGCGTGCTGTTCGGCGGCGACCACATCCTGTTCACGCTCTCGCCCGGCGTGGGGCTGTTCCTCCCCGAGGGCGACAGCGTGGCCGCCTACCTCGACAGCCTGCGCAAAGTGCAGGGGCTGGGGGTGAAGCACCTGTTCCATTCCCACGGCGACATCCGCTACGACTTCGAGGATCGCATCGAGTGGCTGATCGGCCACAACAGGGAACGCGCCGGGCAGGTGCAGGGCATCGTGGAGGCGAACCCCGGCATCAGCGGCTACGAGGCGACCAAGCGGATGGACTTCAACGTCCCCTTCGACTGCTGGGACGACATCTCGCGCGTGCAGAAGCTCAGCCTGCTGGAAATCGGCGCGGCGTTCCTGCGCCACCTGCTGGCGGAGGGACGCATCTCGGTGAGCGAGGGCGACGACGGGGTTCGTCGCTACCGTCCCGCCGACTAGCGCGCTTACTGCCGCTTAAGAAGTTCTAAAGAAAATAATGGCTGGCTGCAAATAGTTATGGGATGATAATCATCGCCCCATCACATTAAACGATCGCCTTGCGGCAAAACGCGAAGGCGCATCCGACGGGGCGCCGCTTCAGACGCAACCGCAAAGGGGGAACGAATATGTGGAGCTCCTGCCATCCGAAATCGGATGAGGACCTGAAAGAATGCGCCGAGCTGGGCAAATCGCTCAACAGGCTTTCCCAGCCGACGATCCTCACGCTTCTGGCCCAGTCGAGCGAGCCCATGCACGGCTACATCATCGTCCAACAGGCGGCCCATTCGCCCATGTTCGGCGGGAAGAAGCCCGACGCCACGGGCATCTACCGCGCGCTCAAGCGCATGGAGGAATCGGGGCTGGTGACCTCCGAGTGGGAGACGCCCGAGGAAGGGTCGGCGAAGCGCCTGTTCACGCTCACCGACAAGGGACGCCACTGCCTGCGTCGCTGGATCGACGCGCTGGCATGCTACGAGCTGACGCTGGAGGAGCTGCGCGGGTTGGCCGCCCAAGCCCTGGGCATCGACCTGCCCGACACGCCCCAGTGCTCGCACGAGAGCTAAACGAAGCCGCAACGCAGGCTCGATAGGCGATTTCGCGGCGCGCCGGCGGGCGCGCCGCCTGCTAGGAGGGACGATGGACGAGGGGAATGGGCGCATGTTCGACGAGAGACTGCAGCCGATCGCAGGGCGCGATGTCGCCGCGTCGCTGGGCCCCCGCCCCATCGCCGTCATCGGCGCGCGCTGCGGCGCCGAGATCTGCTTCGCCACCGTCGCCTGGGCGACCCCCGTTTCGCATACGCCCCCGATGGTCGCATTCGCGCTGCGCGCCAAGTCGCGCACGTTCCAGCTGGCGCGGGAATCGGGACGGTTCAGCATCAGCGTCCCCGACGCCCGGCTGGCGGATGCCGTGAACGCCTGCGGCAACAAGTCGGGCAACACGACCTGTTCGCCACGGCGACGATCCTCTAGCCGAGCCCGCCACACGACAAGAAACGGGCGCCTGCCCCGAAAGAGCAGGCGCCCAAGACGCTCGTTTGGAGACCTAGGCGGTTACTTGTAGATGCCCAGGTCGCCCGTGTACAGGTCCTTCTCCGTCACGTCGGCATCGACGAGCGTCGCGGGATACCCCTCGGCGGAGACGCGCACCGTGTAGGCGGCCGGTTCCACCTGGTCGAACTTCCAGTCGCCGAACTCGTCGGTTTCCTGCACGGCCACCACCGAGCCCGCGCCGTCCAGCAGCTCGACTTTCGCCCCGATGATCACGTCCTTGGCTTCAAGGTCGTAGACGCACCCGGCGGCGAAGCGCTTCGGCAGGTTGCGGTAGTACGCGCGCGCACCCGTCCCCTCCAAGCCGGGCAGCGGGACCGCGCCGTCCAGATCGAGCTCGGATTCCTCGCCGAACTGCAGCGCGCCCGTGGCGCAGGAGTCCACGCAGCGCGGCACCGACCAGCCGTCGTCCAGCAGATGCGCGCAGCCGGTGCACTTCTGGGCGATGCCCGAATCGGCGTTCAAGTAGATCGCGTCGATAGGGCACGCCTCCGCGCACGACCCGCACCCGATGCAGGTTTCGGGATCGATCAGCAGCAAGCCGTCGTCGCGGCGCGTGAACGCCCCGGAGGGGCACGCCTCCGCGCAGGGGGCGTCGGCGCAGTGCGCGCACAGCGTCGGCGTGTACGACACGCGCACCACAGGCACCTGCCCGCGTTCCTTCTCGTTCACCTTCATCCAAAACTGGCCGATCTCCGGCTGCGCTTGGGCGTAGGGCAGCCATGCGTGGCCGCAATGCTCGTCCTTGCAGGCGACCTGGCAGTTGTGGCAGCCGTTGCAACGCGCCACGTCGATGAGAAACGCTTTCGCCATGGTTTACTCCCCCTCCACGATGAAATCGGACGCCACCTGGCCCGTCGCCGGGTCGAACGTGCGGGCGAACGCCTCCGGGTACTGCTTCGCCAACTCGAACACGTCCACCTTCTCCACGCCCACCAGGAAGCTGCTGGTCACCTCGCCGGCGCAATTGGGCGACGTCACCGCCGACGGGCAGATGAGGTTGTTCGCGCCGCCGCGATCGAGCCCGCCGTAGCCGGGGACGATCGAATCCACGCGCGCGCCGTGGTCCTGGTACACCACGCCGGGCATGATGCGCTCGGTCACGCGCACGCCGCCGAGCACGGCGCCGCGCTCGTTGAAGATCTTCGCCACATCGCCGTTCTTCAAGCCGATCTTGGCCGCGTCGGAGGGATGCAGCCACAGCGGCTCGTAGGCGTAGCCGTCGGGGCCGATCACCTTGCAGGTCTCGATCTCGCGCAGCCAAGGCAGGTCGTCGTGCTGCGCATGCACGCGCCAATGCGGGTGGTTGCTCACCATCAGGAACGGGTAGAGCTTGGCGCGGTCGGAGGTGTAGCGCTCCTTGTGCTCGTCGCTCTCCTCGATCCACTTGGGGAACGGCCCGCGGATGTCGTCGTCGGGGAAGTGCTCGGCCAGCGCCTCGGAGTAGATCTCCAGCTTGCCGGTCGGGGTGAGCAGCGGGAACATCTCGGGATCCTCGCAGAACAGCTCCAGCGGCGACTTGCGATCCTCCCAGTTCTCCAGCGTCGGGCCCATCCAGAACTTGTCGTCGGCCTCGAACAGCTCCTCGAAGCTGCCGTACTTGTCGGTCTGGGTCACGCCGGAGGTCTCCCACGCGCGGCGCATCCAGCCCTCGTAGCCCATGCCCTGGGTGTACTTCTCGACCACGCCCTCGTACACGCTGCCGGGCTTGTCGAGCTTGCGGAACACCGAAAGCACGGCCTCGTAGTCCGTGCGGGCCTCGCCCACCGGCTCGATGGCCTGCTTCTCGTAGTAGAACATCGAGTACTGGCCGTTGTTGTTGTCGGTGCCGAAGTCGTCGCACTCGAACGTGGTGGTGATGGGTAGGATGATGTCGGCGAACTTGCAGTCGTTCTCGAACCAGGGGTGCTGCACCAGCACGAACTCCAGGTTCTCGCTGCGCAGCGCATCCTGGTCGCGATGGCCGCAGTTCCAGCAGGTGGACCAGCACGGCGCGTCCGACCAGATCATCTTGATGCCCGCCTCGCCGGGGCGCGGGTACTCGAAGGGTTGGAACTGGGTCTCGCGCGGCGCCAGGAACACGCCCAGGCTGTACCAGTCCACCTTGTCCGACATGATGGCGTCGGGAAGCAGCGTCTTGATGATGAAGCTGTCGCCCACGTTGTAGCTCCAGCCGTGGTAGCACGCACGCTGGTTGGCCGTCACCTTCGAAGGCGGCAGGGGGTTGCAGCTCTCGCCCATCACGCCCATGTCGGTGAACGTCGCCTGGTGCGCGCCGGGCTTGTCGAGGCCCTGCATCGCCAGCAGCACGACCTCGAGGCGCGCGGGCTCGTGGCTGAACGCCGAACGGATGTAGCTGCCGCCGTTGCAATGCGCGATCGACACGGCATGTTTGGCCCAGTAGCGCGCGAGCGCCTTGATCTTGTAGACGGGCACGCCGCATTTGGGGCTGGCCCATGCCGGGGTCTTCGGCACGCCGTCGCTTACGCCCATCACGTAGTCGCGGAACACGTCGAAGCCCACCGCATGCGTCTTCAGGAACTCCTCCTCGTAGGTGCCCTCGTCGATCCACGTGTACGCGATTGCCAGCTGCAGCGCGGAGTCGGTGTTGGGCAGGACGGGGATCCATTTGTCGGCGTGCACGGCGGCGCCGTAGTTCACGTCGGGGCACACGTAGATGGATTTGATGCCGATTTCGCTGAACCAGTAGCACAGGCGCGACGCCTGCTGGCCGCCCCAGCCCCACGGCGCCGTCTCGGGATCGCAGCCCCAGAACAGGATGGCGTCGCCGTTCTGCGTGATGTCGTGGAACGCGTTCACCTGCGAGGTGGACGAGCCCACCGGCTCCATGCCCCACACGTGCTTGGCGCCCCACACCCAGCCCTCCCAGCTGTCAGGCTGGCGCGCCTGCAGCGTGCAGCCGTCTGCCATGTGGAACAGGTTGATCATGCAGCCGTGGCCGCCGGCATAGCAGTTTCCCTCGCCGTGGCCGTCGCCCTCGCAGTAGATGGAGCGCGGGCCGTAGGCGTCGTGGATGCGCTGAATCTCCGACGCAATGACGTCGGTCGCCTCGTCCCAGCTGATGCGGCGGTACTTCGACGTGCCGCGGTTCTGCGGGTTGCGCTGGCCGTCGGGATCCCAGTCAACGCGGATCAGCGGGTAGGGAACGCGATTCGGCGAGGTCGCGCGGCGCTTGTAGGCGATGGACAGCGGCGGCAGGAACGTCTTGTCGCCCGCTTCGAACACATGCCCGTCCTTCTCGAAGCGCCAGGCGTTCAGCTCCTCGGGCGTATAGCACTCGTCGAAATGGATGGGGCGGATGCGCACGATCTCGCCGTCCATCACATCCACGTGCGCGGCGTTCGACCCTCCCCCGCTGCCCAACCAGGCAAGCGACTTGTTGACGGTCTTGTCCTTGGTCCTCATGGTTCCCCCTCTCGTCTCGCAGGGGCGGCGCGCTTTCGCGGAACTCCCCCTTGTCCCATGATGGACCCGCCGCCGCAAACGCGAAACGATCAGTATTTTGGAATGAGTTGCAACGTTTTGTTGTAAGTGTTAGCGTGGATCAAGCAGGCACGCTCACGGCGTCCTGATTCTCGAACGGGGGGATGGGAATATGCGCGTCGAAAGCCTGGAATGCCTCATCGAGCTGGAGAAAGCCGGGTCGATCAATGCCGCCGCGAAGAGCCTCTACATCTCGCAGCAGGGCCTTAGCCGGATGCTCGACGCTCTGGAGAAATCGCTTGGCGCGAAGCTGGTCGAGCGCAGCCACAGCGGGATCCGCTTCACCGAGGCAGGCTGCATTGCGTTGGTGCACGCGAAGGCCATCGCCCAGGAAGCCGAGGCCATGAGGCGCCGCATCGCGCAACTTGAGGAGAAATCGCTGGTCGTCCCCCTCGAGCTGGTGATCTCCCCTTACGCCGCCATCACGCTTTTAGGCAAGATCATGGGAAGCGCCACGAGGGCAGCCCTGATCGACACCGACGAGTGGGGGAAATCTCAGATCCGCCAGACGCTGCGCGCCGGAGGCGCGGGAAAGCTGTTCCTCTACGATTGGACGGTCCCGCGCGACGCGAGCGATCTTTCCGACCCCTGCCTTTCCGGCGAGACCCTTGTGGGCGGCGCGGCGGTCACGTTCAAGCCCTTGCTCACCGCACGGTTCGGGGTGATGTGCCAACCCGGCGCCTTGGGCGAGCATGGCGGCGATATCCCCTTCGAGGCGGCGCAGGATCTGCGGCTCGTCAGCTTCAAGGGGCGCGACTACCAGCAGACGCTCGAGGAGGTCTTGGGCGCGGAGTGCTTCCGCAACGTCACGTTCAAGGTGTCCGACCGCAGCGCCCTCACGACGTTCGTCGAGCGGAACGAGGGAACGGGGATGCTGTTGGACAGCTATTCCTTCGCCTCCAGCGCCGATCGCACCGCGAAGCTGGAGTTCACCCCCTTCGCCGGCGTGCCGAACCTAGTGGTGGGCTTCGCCTTCGCCGACGACGACCCGAAAGCCGCCAGCTACCTCAACTTCATCGAGCTGTTCCGCAGATCGTTCGAGCCGTCGCGCAGAAGCGGCGGAGGAAAGTAGAAGCGAGGGGGCGGATCCCCCGATCTAAGAATCGAACCCCGTGATGCCCGCCGCGTCATCGAAGGCGGCAGTTTGCGCGTGTTCTGCGCTAAATCCGCATGGAACGGGCGGCGAGCAGGAAGGGAAAGACCGACGTATCGCACGAAAGGCCCCGGAGCTAGCATGCCGCGAAACGGGGCGTGGCCGCGCATTCGCCCTGTCGGATTACATACTGGTATCAAATACGGTATCATTCAGGAGGGAAAATGCCGAGCGTCGATGATTTGCTGGCCGAGATGAGATCGAATCCGCACAACGTGAAGTTCAGGGATGCGGTCAAAGTCGCCGAAGCCTATTTCGGACCGCCGCGCATACGCGGTTCGCATCGCTTCTTCAGCATGCCATGGCGCGGAGACCCGCTGGTCAACCTGCAACGAACCGGCAATCTGGCGAAGCCCTATCAAGTCCGCCAGCTGATCGCCGCGATAGACCGACTGAAGGAGGAAGAATGAATGCGGAAAGGTATTCCTACCGCGTGATCTGGTCATCCGAAGACGAAGCGTTCGTGGGGCAGGTCGCCGAATTCCCCAGTCTCTCCTATATTGGCGAAAGCCAGCAGGATACGCTGCGGGGAATCGTCGAAATCGTCGAGGGCGCCTTGGCTATTCTGGAAGACGAAGGCAGGCCCCTCCCCATCCCCTATGGGGAACGGCGTTATTCCGGCCATCTCTCGCTAAGAATCCCGCCTGAGCAGCATCGCCGTGTGGCCTTGGAGGCCGCAGAAGCGCATGTGTCCGTGAACAAGCTCATCGCCTCACGCATCTAAACCTCGAGCGGGAAAGCGCCCGAAGCGGCGGAGGAAAGTAGCGGGGGCGGCGCTCGCTATTCACCCAGCTTCTTGCCCATGGGCTGGGGCTTGCATTCGTCCACCAGCGTGCAGATGCGACAGTCCTCGGCAACGTCGAGGCAGACGTCCTCCCACGGGATGGCGCGGTAGCCCAACTTCTCGTAGAAGCCCACCGACGCGCCGCGCGCGACGAACCGCAGCTCGCCGTGGTGCTCGAGCGCCTCGTCCATGAGCGCGCGCCCCACGCCGTAGCCGCGCCATGTGGGGTAGGTGACCACCGGGTTCACGTGCGCGACGCCCTCGGGGCTGAACGCCAGGCGCAGATAGCCCACGATCTCCCCCGCCGCGTTCACCGCCACGCGGATGTTCTCAACCGACGGGAAGGCATCCATCCCCTCGTTGTAGTTGTAGGCATTGAGCGTGGGCAGATCCTCTTCCCGCGCATCGCGTATGGTGAACAGCTCGCTCATTCGAGACTCCTCGCATCCGCTCGGTAAATGAGAAAAATCCTCCGTCCCTTTTTCTCATTTACGTCGGTCGTCAGGCCGACGGAACCCCAGACTACATGATCGGGGGGACGTAGATCTTCATACGGGAATGCGGGATGGCCTTCTTCGCAAGCTCGGTCAGGCCGCGCACCACGGTGGGAAGCTTGTCGGTGGGGATGCCCATGAACATCATGTCCTCGCCGACGTCGCTCGCCGCGCGGCAGCCGTAGCAGCCGAACGTGATGTTGGGCTCGCCGTCGCGCATCGGGATGAGCACGGCCTCCACGCACATGGAATTGTAGCCCGACGCATGGAAGTCGAAGCGATGGCCGGTGTAGTAGCTCATCGACATGCACAGCCACATCATCTGCTCGGGTGTGCCGGTGAACACGACCACTTCCGGCTCGCGCACCGTCTTGTCCAGCGGCGCCACATCGGGGGCGCGGCGGCTGTGCGGCGGCAGCGTGGGACGCTCGGCGACCATCTGAGCAGCCGCTTCGGCGGTGTCGAGCTTGTGGAACAGCACGTAGATCTCGCCGGTGGCCAGCTTCTCGGGCACTCCGGTCATGCCGAAGATGGACGTGCCGTCGGGGCAGGAATGCTTGTTGGGAGGCATGAGGATGCTCGCACCGCGACGGGCCGCCATCATCGCCTGGCAGAAACGCAGGTTCTCGGGCGGCATCGGCACGTCGGGCAGCAGCTCGTCCTTGCCGACCAAGCTCACGGCGACCGGCTGCCAGCGCAGCCCCAGCTTCTCCATGATGACGCGCTGGTATTCCGCCAGCTCGGCACGGCGCTCCTTGCCCAGCGGCTCGGCGCGCGGCTCGTCAGCGAACGGATCGTAGACGGCGTCGCCCGTGGCCTCGATCGTCAGCGCGCGCTGGGGGCAGTTGCCCGAGCACGTCTGGCATCCCACGCACTGGTCGGGATGGGCGCCGTACGGGAACCCCTCGTCGTTCATCTCCAGCACGTTGCACGGGCAGAACGCCACGCACAACCCGCACTTCACGCAGCGAGCATCATCATGCAGGATCCTGTAGTCAGCCATTGGTTACCTCAATTCCTCTTTGCACCAAGGGGGATAGACGCGACGGCCATCGGCGTCGGTCAGGTGGTACGAGCAGAACGGGATGGCGCGGCCGTCGGGGACGGTCACCATCATCGAGCACTCGCGCAGGCGCTGCACATCCATCGACCAGGCGTCCATGTAGTTCATGATGATGACGGACAGGCCGTCCTTCACCTTTACGCCGCGCTTGGAGAGGATGTCCAGGAACACCGATCCCTGCGGGCTGTCGGGACTGTAGCCTTCGCGGTACTCCTCGGGCGTGAGCAGCTGCGTCGCGGGAACGAACCCGCTTTCGTGCGTGGCTTCGTCGGCATGCACCAAGAACACGCCGGTATCGCACAGCGGGTTGGAGCAGCCCAGCGGCCAGATGTCGCGCGGCTCGATGAGCCCATCGGACTGCTCGGCCAGCTTGAAGATGACATCGCCCGCCGTCAGCTGCATGGCGCGCTCCGCCTCGAAGCGGCCGGACACGAACGCGGGCTGCAGCGCCAGGCCGGCCACCACATCGGAGTTCTCCAAGCTGAAGCGCAGCAGGTCGCCCAGCTGGCCGTCATTGAGGCCGGCGACAACCGCGACCGACAGCACGCACTGGATTCCCACCTCGCGGCAGCGCTCGATGGCGCGCAGCTTCACATCCAGGATGTCGCGCCCGCACGTGCCTTCGTACACATCGCCGGTCAGGCCGTCGAACGACAGGTACACGCCGGTCAGGCCCGCACCCACCAGATCCTCAAGGTAGCCCTTGCGCGAAGCGATCACCAAGCCGTTGGTGTTCACCTCGATGCCCCAGAAGCCCTTCTCGCGGCCGCGGTAGATGATCTCGGGAAGATCCTTGCGGCACGTCGGCTCGCCGCCGGTCAGCTGCACGGCGCCGTCGATGCCCACGGCGTCGGCGATGACATCGTACATGGCGTCGATCTCTTCGAGCGTGGGATCGTCGTCACCGTTCTCGGCGCTCATGAAGCACACCGGACAATGGAGGTTGCAGCTCTTGGTCACCTCGATCTCCAGCAGCGTGCCGCGGCGCTCGTGCCGCGAGCACGTTCCGCACCCGAACGGGCACGGAGCGCTGGCGGGGATGGTGTTCTGCGGCTTGGTCTTGGGGAACGCGCCGGACAGAAGCCACTCGTAATGGTCGGCGTCGGGCCACACGCGCGTGGTGAGCGGCCCATGTTCGGGGCACGTGCGCTCCATCCACACGGTCCCCTCGTCGTCGGCGTACACGTCGGCCTTCAGCGTCTTCAGACACTCCGGGCACAACGCCAACGTGTCATTCAGATGCCGACGCCCGCCTGCACGAGGCGCACCCCCCTCTTGGGAAACATGCGCCACCTTTACCGAATCGTTCATGCGGATAATCCCTTTCTAAAATGTGAAAAAGTGACTGTCCCTTTTTCACATTCGAACCTAGCGAACAAGCAGGCCGCGCTCGCGAAGGCGGGGCGGGAGGGCTCGCGCGCAGTTTGCGCAGCCCCTTGAACGCGATCGGAGATCGCGTTATTCAGAGGGCGAGCACCTGTTTGAGCACGTG
>URRZ01000050.1 GCA_900550385.1 uncultured Coriobacteriaceae bacterium
GGTGTTCCCCCTGCTCACCATCGTCTGCACGCAGCTGGTGGGCGCCGAGCAGGCGGGCATGTTCTCCATGGCGTTCATCACCGGCCTGCTACTGATGTTCGTGGGCAACTACGGCGTGCGCACCTACCAGCTTTCCGATTTGAACGAGCAGCATTCGTTCTCGGATTACCAGGTCAACCGCCTGATCACCTGCATCCTCATGATGGCGCTGGGCTACGGCTACTGCCTCGTGCGCGGCTACGACAACACCATGTTCCTCATCTGCATGGGCGTGTACTTCTACAAGATGGTCGACGCTTTGGCCGACGTGTACGAAGGGCGCCTGCAGCAGGTCGACAAGCTCTACCTCGCCGGCATCTCCCAGGCGTTCCGATCGGTCGTCGCGGTGGTGGTGTTCTCGGCCTTCCTGTTCGTCACCCGCAACCTCGCCATCTCCAGCATCGCCATGGCGGTCGCCGCCGCGCTCTCGTTCGTGGTGCTGACCCTCCCGCTGGCGTTCTTGGAGACGCCGAAATCGCGCCGTCTGAGCCTGGCCAGCGTGGGCGAGCTGTTCAAGCAGTGCTTCCCCCTGTTCATCGCGCTGTTCATGTACAACCTCATCGACAACATGCCCAAGTTCGTGATGGAGGGCATGCTCCCCTACGAGAACCAGCTGTACTTCAACGCGCTGTACTTCCCCGCCCACGCGCTGCTCCTCACCGTGCAGGTGGTGTACAAGCCGCAGCTGGTGCGCATCGCCAACGTGTGGGCGCAGGCCAAGCGCAAGCGCTTCGACATCATCATCATCGCCATGCTGCTTTTGGTGCTGGGCCTCACCGTGGCGCTGATGTTCATCATGAGCACCGTCGGCATCCCCGTCCTGGGCTTCCTCTACGGCATCGATTTCGAGGACTACCGGGGGCTGAGCCTCATCATGGTGGCGGCCGGCGGCGTCACCGCTGCGATCGACTTCCTGTACCAGATCGTCACGGTGCTGCGCAAGCAGGGATCGGTCATGAAGCTGTACCTGGTGACCTTCGGGTTCTCGCTGTTCATCCCGCTGCTGCTCATCGGGTTCACGCAGCTGCCCGGCGCCGTGCTGAGCTACCTGATCGTCATGTCCATCCTGCTCGTGCTGCTGGTATGGGAGTACCTGCGCATCCGCATGCAGATGTCGCGCGACCGCGCGGCCGCCGAGGCCGCCATGCAGCCCGACGAGCCGCGCCAGCGCCCCAGCCAGATCCGCGCCGAGAGGATCCGCCGCCGCTCTGTCATCGAGAAGCGCACAGGCAAGCACTCGAAGTAGCCCGCGAAAAAGGGCAGTCGCTATTATGTGAAAAAGAGACGGTCGCTTTTCACGCTTTTCGCGCCCCAGAGACGAGAAACGCCCCCTTGGTTGGACTTCGGTCCACCAAAGGGGCGTTGAACGTCTCTGGGGCGCGCATCGCCGCCGCTCAGCGTCGGCTCGTTCCGCGGTTCGACAGAACCGCGGAACACCCTCCTAGCGCAGCGACACGTTGCTGGCGTAGGTGTTCTTGTCCTTCAGCACGACGTCGTGGGCGCCGCCCTCGACGATGGAGGTGGAGGACACCAGCGTGAGCTTGGCCTTGTCCTGGAACTCCTCGATGGTGAGCGCGCCGCAGTTGCACATGGTCGCCTTGATCTTGTACAGCGTCAGCGCCACGTTGTCCTTGAGCGAACCGGCGTAGGGCACGTAGGAGTCCACGCCCTCCTCGAAGGCGAGCGTCTTCTTGCCGCCCAGGTCGTAGCGGCCCCAGTTGCGGGCGCGCGCGGAGCCCTCGCCCCAGTACTCCTTCATGTAGGTGCCGTTGACCATCACCTTGTTCGACGGGCTCTCGTCGAAGCGGGCGAAGTAGCGGCCCAGCATCACGAAGTCGGCGCCCATCGCCAGCGCCAGCGAGATGTGGTGGTCGTACACGATGCCGCCGTCGGAGCAGATGGGCACGTAGATGCCGGTCTCCTTGAAGTACTCGTCGCGCGCCTTGGCGACCTCGATGACCGCCGTTGCCTGGCCGCGGCCGATGCCCTTGGTCTCGCGCGTGATGCAGATGGAGCCGCCGCCGATGCCGATCTTGATGAAGTCGGCGCCGGCCTCCGCGAGGAAGCGGAAGCCCTCGGCGTCCACGACGTTGCCCGCGCCGATCTTGACGGAGTCGCCGTAGTGTTCGCGCACCCAGTCGATGGTGATCTTCTGCCAGTCGGAGAAGCCTTCGGAGCTGTCGATGCACAGCACGTCGACGCCGGCGTCCACCAGCGCGGGGACGCGCTCGGCGAAGTCGCGGGAGTTGATGCCCGCGCCCACCATGTAGCGCTTGTGGGCGTCCAGCATCTCGTTGGGGTTGGACTTATGGGAATCGTAGTCCTTGCGGAACACCAGGTACATCAGATGGTCGTTCTCGTCCACCACGGGCAGCGAGTTCAGCTTGTGATCCCAGATGATGTCGTTGGCGACCTTCAGCGTGGTGTCGGCGGGGGCGACGATCAGCTTCTCGCGCGGCGTCATGAAGTCGGCAACCTTCTCGTCCAGCGACATGCGGGACAGGCGGTAGTCGCGCTCGGTCACAATGCCCAGCAGCTTGCCGTGCGGGCCGCCGTCCTCGGTGACGGGCATGGTGGAATGTCCGAAGCGCTCCTTCAGCTCCACGACCTCGCCCAGCGTCATGTCGGGGCGCAGGTTCGCATCGCTCACCACGAAGCCCGCCTTGTAGTCCTTCACGCGCTTGACCATCGCGGCCTCTTCCTCGATGGTCTGGTTGCCGTAGATGAACGACAGGCCGCCCTCGGTGGCAAGCGCGACCGCCATGCGATCGTCGGAGACCGCCGCCATGATGGCCGACACCATGGGGATGTTCAGCGACAGCGGGCACTCCTCCTCGCCCTTGCGGTACTTCACCAGCGGGGTCTTCAGGTTGACGGACGTCGGAATGCACGTCGAAGGCGTGTGCCCAGGCACCAGCAGATACTCGTTGAACGTACGGGACGGCTCATCGTAATAGAATGCCATGGACGGACTCCTTCGCAAATCGGCGCATGCAGGACGTGGCGCTATTCAGCAGCCTGATTCAAGCTATTATGCCACGCTGAACGCCGACCTGCGGGAAAACCGCGGCTAAACGGGATAAATTCACGTCGCGCGAAGCGAAGGGGCGATAACGCGCGAAGCCGGCTCGCCCGATGCGCGCCCGCCCTTTTCAGCGGAGCTGGGCGAGCGGGCGCGCAACTCGCCCTACCCTTCCGCGTAATTCGACAGGAACGACTTGGTGCGCTGATGCTGCGGGTTGTCGATCACCTGGGCGGCGGGTCCTTCCTCCACGATGAAGCCGCCGTCCATGAACACGATGCGGTCGGCCACGTCGCGCGCGAAGCGCATCTCGTGCGTGACGATGACCATGGTCATGCGCTCGGCCGCCAGGTTGCGGATGACCTTCAGCACCTCCTTGGTGAGCTCGGGGTCCAGCGCGCTGGTGGGCTCGTCGAAGAACAGGATCTCGGGATCCATGGCCAGGGCGCGCGCGATGGCGACGCGCTGCTTCTGCCCGCCGGACAGCTCGCAGGGCACCATGTCCTCCTTGCCGGAAAGGCCCATCTTCGCAAGCAGGCTGCGCGCATGCTCCTCGGCCTGGGCGCGCGGGCGCTTCAGCACGCTCACCGGCGCATCCATCACGTTCTTCAGCACCGTGTAGTGCGGGAACAGGTTGAAGTCCTGGAACACCAGGCCGAAGCGCTCCTTCGCGCGCTTGACTGCGTCTTTCCCGGCGTACACAGCGCGCCCGTCCTGATCGCTCGCCACCTGCACGTCACCGAACGACAGCGACCCGCCGTCGAGCGTCTCCAGGAGCGTGGCGCATCGCAGGAGCGTCGACTTGCCGCCGCCCGACGGCCCGATGATCGCCACGACCTCGCCCGGCATCACCGAAAGCGAGATGTCCTTCAAAACCTCGGTCTCCCCAAAGCTCTTGCGAGCATGCTCGAGGGACAGCAGCGGCAGTTGTTTTTCATCCATTTCGAATCTCTCCGTTTCGAGTAAAGGAACGGGCGATGCCATGCAGCCGCGCCTCGCGAGGGGAGGGTTCGCGCGCAGCTTCCGCAGCCCCTTGAACGCGATCGGAGATCGCGTTATTCAGAGGGCGAGGACCTGTTTGAGCACGAGCCCTCCCCTCGCGAGGCGCGGTGGACCGAACGGTTTCCTTAATCGTGGTAGTACGACATCTTCTTCTCGATCCTGGTCAGGATCATCTCGACGACGAAGTTGAACACCCAGTAGATCACGCCGGCAAGCAGGTACGGCAGCATGCTCACCTGGGAGGCGGCCAGCGCCTTGGCCTGCGAGAACATCTCCATGATGCCGACGACGAACGCGAGCGAGGTGTCCTTGACCAGCGTGATGACCTCGTTGCTCATGGCGGGCAGGATGCGTTTGACCACTTGGGGCAGGATGATCTTCAGAAACGTCTGGGCGCGCGTGTAGCCCAGCACTTCCGCCGCCTCGTACTGCCCGCGCGGGATCGACTGCAGGCCGCTGCGGTAGATCTCGCCGAAATAGGCCGCGTAGTTGATGATGAACCCGATGGAGCACGCCCAGTACTTCCAGTCGGACCCCAGCTGCATGCCCAGCAGGTAGTAGGGGCCGAACATCAGCGCCATCAGCTGCAGCATCAGCGGGGTGCCGCGCATGATGGAGATGTAGAAGCGCGTGACGAGCGCCAGCGGCTTGAACCTGCTCATGCGGCACAGCGCCACCACCACGCCCAGCGGCAGGGCGCCCACCAGCGTGGTGAAGAACACCTGCAGCGTCAGCACCAAGCCCGAGCCCAGAAGCTCGAGCATCGTCGCCAATTCCATGTGCTTCCTCTTTCCTAGCGGCGGCACGCCACCGCCTCGCCTGCACCCGCATCCGAGGCGGGCGCCTTCTCCCAGCGCAGAAGCGCGCCCATCCCAAGACGGGCGCGCTCCCAATCCCTACGGCAAGCAACGCGGGATGCCGACGGGCGGGGCGCATCATCCCGCCCGATCGCTATCGATTCCCTACTTCAGGACCCAGTTGTCGAACGACAGGCCGTACTCGGCGTACTTGTCGCACAGCTCCTGGACGGTGCCGTCCTCGTACATCTCCTTCAGCGTGTCGGTGACCGTCGCGGCAAAGTCCTCGTCGCCCTGCGCGAAGCCGACCGCGTAGTGCTCGGAGCTCAGCGTCTCGATGATGACGTAGGCGTCGGGCTTGGCGGACATCTGGTAGTTGGCGATGGACAGGTCGCACGCCACGGCGTCAACCATGCCGGACTCCAGCTGCATGAACGCGTTGTTGTAGTCGCCGATGGTCTGCGGCGCGCCGCCGTTGAACGTGGCGGCGAGATCGGCGGCGTCGCCCTCGAGCACGTCGAGCGCCGCGGAATCGACCTGCGTCATGACCGTCTTGCCAGCCAGGCCGTCGGCATCGGCGATGCCGGAATCGGCCTTCACGACGATGACCTGCTCGTTGAGCATGTAGGGCTCGGAGAACGTGTAGTCGTCCTCGCGGCCCTCCATGGTGAAGCCGTTCCAGATGCAGTTGATGGAGCCGCTGCTGAGCAGGGCGTCCTTAGCATCCCAATCGATGGCCGAAAGCTCCAGGCCCCAGCCGTTGCGCTCGGCGACCTCGGCGGCGAGGTCGAGGTCGAAGCCGGTGTACTCGCCGTCGTCGCCGACGAAGCCGTACGGCGGATAGCCCTGATCGAAGCCGACGATCAGCGTGAAATCGCCGGACTCGGCGGACGTGGCCTCGTCGCCGCCCGCGCTTTGGGACTCGTTCGAACCGCCGGAGCAGCCCGCCAGCAGCGAGACCGACAGCGCCAGCATCGCGGCAGCTGCGATCAGCGCCCAGATCTTCTTCTTCGCCAAAACCATGGTTCCTTCCCTCCCCGGCGCCGCAGCGCCTCGATCGCTTCCCGGGGCCGTCGCGTCCTCGTCCCTCGGGCCGAAGCCTCGCACGTGCGCGGCGGCTCCGTTTCACTCCATCACTCTACCGTACTAAAGTACTTGCAGCGCATACTATGGTGCATGAGGGCACCCAAGTCAAGGGGAAATCGGATTCCTTTCGCGAACGCGGACGAGCATCGGGCCTGCGGCGACCCGCCCCGTCGTCGCAGCGAGAAAGCACGCCGACCCTCGGCAACCCCTCGGCAAGACAAAAGCGCCCCGTCCATCCAAGGCGATCGGACCTTGGCGGGACGGGGCGCGCCGGAGATCGGCGGCCGAAACGCCGGCGGAATGGCGGAATCCCTTACGCGTTGCGTAGGAACGCCTCGTAGCCGCGAGCCGCTTCGTAGATGTCCGCCTTGCTGGTGACCTCCCACGGGGCATGCATCGAAAGCACGGCGACGCCGGAGTCGATCACGTCCATGCCGTACTTGGCGGGGATATAGGCGATGGTCCCGCCGCCGCCCGCATCGACGCGGCCCAGCTCGGCGGTCTGGAACGACACGCCCGCATCGTCCATCACGCGGCGCACGCGCGCCACGTACTCGGCGGAAGCGTCGTTGGATCCGCTCTTGCCGCGCGCGCCCGTGTACTTGTTGAACACGAGGCCGCGACCTAGGAAGGCGGAGTTCTTGGCCTCGAACACGCTCGCGTACGCCGGGTCGAAGCCCGCCGACACGTCGGAGGACAGCATGCGGCACGACTTGAGCGCGCGGCGCAGCGGCAGCTCGCCCGCCTCGCCCGCAAGCGCCATGACCTCGGCCATCGTGTTCTCGAAGAACTGCGACGCCATGCCGGTGGCGCCCACCGAGCCGATCTCCTCCTTGTCCACCAGCACCGTCACCGCCGTGCGCCCGGGCACCTCGTCCGCCAGCGCCAGCTGCGCCACCAGCGACGTGTAGGCGCACACGCGGTCGTCCTGCCCGTACCCCAGCACCATGGACCGGTCGAACCCGCAATCGCGCGCCCGCCCCGCAGGCACGACCTCGATCTCGGCAGAAAGGAAGTCCTCCTCATCGATCCCGTACGCCTCCGCCAAAAGCGAGAGAATCCGAGCCTTGACCGGCTCCTTCGCATCCTCTTCCTTCGAGGCATCGGATGCTTCGGATCCCCCAGCCTCGCCCGCAGGCTGATTCCCCACGAGCACATCCAGTGCCTCGCCCTCGACGACTTCGGACGCCTTCTTCGCCATCTGCTGGTTGCCCAGATGCGGCAGCAGGTCGGTCACGCAGAACACGGGGTCGCCCGGATCCTCGCCCAAGCGCACTTGGACGACCGACCCGTCCTTCTTCGCGATGACGCCGTGGAGCGCCAGCGGCAGCGCCACCCACTGGTAGTGCTTGATGCCGCCGTAGTAGTGCGTGTCCAGGAACGCGAACCCGTTGGCCTCGTACAGCGGGTTCTGCTTCAGGTCCAGGCGCGGCGAGTCGATGTGCGCGCCCAGGATGTTGGCCCCTTCGGACAGCGGCGCGCTCCCCAACTGCACGAGGACCACCGCCTTGCCGTGGTCGCACGCCCACACCTTGTCGCCGGGCTCGAGCGCGCGGCCCTCGCGCACCGCCTCGTCCAGGCTGCGGTAGCCCGCCTTCTCGGCCAGCTCGATGGACGCCGCGGCGCATTCGCGCTCGGTCTTATTCTCGGAGATGAAATCGATGTAGTCGGCAGCAAGCGAGCCCATCGCGGCAAGCTGCGCCTCGTCGTACTTCTTCCAAGCGACTTCGCGTTCCATTTGAAGTGCTCCTATCCCCCGGGCAGGCGCCCGGATCGCATGGCTGTTTTCAACGGAACATTGTAGCGCGGGACGCAACGACCATAATACGGTGTTTGTTTTCGGTAACCGTTGCTTTACAACCCATCTCGCCCGCTCGATTTGGAGCACAATGCAATATGCGTTTTTCTGCGCAGACGGCACCTGCGAAACGATGCCCGCCGGCGAAAAAGCGCCGCGAACCACGCACACGCAACATGAAAGGCATTTCCATGCTGGAACTGCGCGACATCTGCAAGTCGTACACCACGGGCTCGTTCACGCAGACGGCCCTCGACAACGTCTCCATCGCCTTCCGCGACAACGAGTTCGTCGCCATCCTGGGGCCTTCCGGCTCGGGCAAGACCACGCTGCTGAACATCGTGGGCGGGCTCGACCACTACGACACGGGAGACCTGGTGATCGACGGCGTGTCCACCAAGGAGTACAAGGACCGCGACTGGGACGCCTACCGCAACAACCGCGTGGGCTTCGTGTTCCAAAGCTACAACCTCATCCCGCACCAGACGATCCTCGCCAACGTCGAGCTGGCGCTGACGCTTTCGGGCGTGAGCCGCGCCGAACGCCATGAGCGCGCGCTGGAAGCGCTGGAGAAGGTGGGGCTGCACGAGCATGCCGACAAGAAGCCCAGCCAGCTGTCCGGCGGCCAGATGCAGCGCGTCGCCATCGCACGCGCCCTCATCAACGACCCCGAGATCCTGCTGGCCGACGAGCCCACCGGAGCGCTGGACTCCAAGACCAGCGTGCAGGTGATGGACCTGCTCACCGAGATCGCCAAGGATCGCCTGGTCGTGATGGTGACGCACAACCCCGAGCTCGCCGAGCGCTACGCCACACGCATCGTGAACCTCTCCGACGGCGTCATCCGCAGCGACACCGACCCGTTCGACCCCGCCGCCGAGGGTGTGGCGCGCACCGCCAAGCCCGCGAACAAGACGCGCATGGGCTTCCTCACGGCGCTCTCGCTCTCGTTCAACAACCTCATGACGAAGAAGGGCCGCACCATCATGACGGCCTTCGCCGGCTCCATCGGCATCATCGGCATCGCCGGCATCCTGTCACTGGCCAACGGCGTGAACAACTACATCGCCAACGTGGAGGAGGAGACGCTTTCCGAGTACCCGCTGGAGATCCAAAGCACCGGGCTCGACATGACGTCGATGCTGGTGGGCGCAAGCTCCGAGATGGGCGCGAGCTCGGACGCCGAGGGCGAGGAGGCCGACAGCGTGCACGTGATCGAGATGATCACCAACATGCTCTCCAGCGTCAGCAGCAACGACCTGGCCTCCTTGAAGGAATACCTGGATTCCGACGAGTGCGACATCGACCAGTACACGAACTCCATCGAATACTCCTACGACGTCACCCCGCAGATCTACAGCTCCGACACCTCCACGATCCACCAGGTGAACCCCGATTCGTCGTTCGCGTCGCTGGGCATCAGCTCGCAGGTGAGCTCCAACAGCATCATGAGCGCCAGCATGTCCACCGACGTGTTCTACGAGATGCCGAGCGACCCCGACCTGTACGAGGGCCAGTACGATGTGAAGGCCGGCCGCTGGCCCGAAAGCCACAACGAGTGCGTGCTGGTGCTCACCGGCTCTGGCGGCATAAGCGACTTCATGCTCTACACGCTCGGCCTGCGCGACGAGGCGGAGCTGCAGGGCATGATCGACCAGTTCGCCGCCGAGGAGGACGTGACCGCGCCCGATGACATCGTCGACCCCACCTACGACGAGATCCTGAACGTGACGTTCAAGCTGGTGAACGCATGCGACTACTACGAATACGATGAAGCCTACGGCGTCTGGCGCGACAAGACCGACAACACCGACTACATGCGCCAGCTGATCGACAACGGCGAGGAGATCCGCATCGTGGGCATCGTGCAGCCCCGCGAGGACGCCAATGCCTCGATGCTGAGCTCGGGCATCAACTACCCTTCGTCGCTCACCGACCACGTCATCGAGCAGGCTGCCGCCAGCCGCATCGTGCAGGATCAGCTGGCCGACTCCTCCATCGACGTGTTCACCGGCAAGGAGTTCGGCGCCGAGGACGAGGACGGGTCCGATTTCAGCATGGACTCCCTGTTCACCATCGACGGCAACGCCATCAGCGCGGCATTCTCCATCGATTCGAGCGCCTTGACCGAGGGTTTGGGCGACATGGACTTGGATCTGTCGAACGTGAGCGTGGACATGAGCTCGCTGCCGGCGTTCGACGCGTCGGGCATCCAGGTGGATCCCGGCCAGATAGACCCCAGCTCCTTGGGGAACCTGAGCTTCAACCTCGACGGCCTCCAGCTCAGTGGCGCCACGGTGGACACGGCGGCGCTGGCTTCCACGATGGGCCAGATCATGCAGGGCTTCTTCCCGTGGTACTACCAGCAGGCCGCCCAAGGATCCCTCGACTTCCAGTCGGCGCTCAGCGCGTACCTCTCCTCCGCCGACGTGCAGCAGACGATCGATGCGGCGGTGAGCGAGGCCGTGAACACCGACCAGCTGGAAGCCGCCATCGCCGAGCAGGTGAAGCAGCAGGTGGGGAGCTCGGTGCAACTGCAGATCCAGTCGCAGATCACCCAGGCGCTCACCGACGCCGTGAACGCCCAGCTGCAAACCGCCATGCAGGCGTACATGACCCAGGCCATGACGCAGGTCATGACGCAGATGGGCACGGCGCTGCAGGAGCAGGTGGGCAGCGCGATGACCAGCTCCATGAACCGCCTCACCGCCAACATGGCCAACGCCATGAGCATCGACGAGGCCGCCTTCGCCAACGCCTTCCAGTTCAACATGGACGAGGAGGACCTCACCGAGCTGATGATCTCGATGATGGGCTCGGGCGAGGCGACCTACAAGGGCAACCTGGCGAAGCTGGGCTATGCGGACATGGACGAGCCGTCGGGCATCGCCATCTACCCCATCGACTTCGACAGCAAGGAGCACGTGCTGCAGATCCTCGACGACTACAACGCCCGCATGGAGGCCGACGGCGCCGAGGACAAGGTCATCACCTACACCGACATCGTGGGCACGCTCATGAGCTCGGTCACCACCATCATCGACATGATCAGCTACGTGCTCATCGCGTTCGTGGCCATCTCGCTGGTGGTGAGCTCCATCATGATCGGCGTGATCACCTACATCAGCGTGCTCGAGCGCAAGAAGGAGATCGGCATCCTGCGCGCCATCGGCGCCAGCAAGGGCGACATCAGCCGCGTGTTCAACGCCGAGACCGTCATCGAGGGCCTGGTGGCGGGTCTTTTGGGCGTGGGCATCACCGCGCTGGCCTGCATCCCGGCGAGCGCCATCGTGGAGGCGCTGTTCGACGTGCCCAACATCGCGCAGCTTCCGTGGCAGGCGGCCGCGGTGCTGGTGCTCATCAGCGTGTTCCTCACGTTCATCGCCGGCATCATCCCCGCTTCGTCGGCCAGCCGCAAGGACCCGGTGGAGGCGCTGCGCAGCGAGTAGCGGCATCCACCCGCCCCGGCCCGAGTCGGGTCGGGGCGGGTGGGACGGGCGAGCGGGGGTTGGTTCAGCGCTCCGCCCGCTTCGCCCCCCGTCCCCGTTCCACCCCGCCCACCTCAAGCGCGGCAGATCCAAGCGGTTATGTTGAGATATTCCGATTTGCGGCGAGTTCCCTTGCCTGTCTGCTCATCGCCCGCTATCCTTATCGATATCGATTCTCAATAAGAGATCGATCCGGGAAGACGAGAAAACACTACGAAGAAGGAGCATGATTCCATGAACCTGCGTTCCGAACTCCCCACCGCCGAGAACTCCACCAACTTCAACGTGGTCAGCGGCAGCACCACCGAGGTTGGCACCACGCTCGATAACCTGAAGGCCGCCGTCACCGGCGAGACCGGCGCCTCCGCCAAGTACGCCGCGTTCGCCGAGGCCGCCGACAAGGCGGGCTACGCCCAGATCGCCCGCCTGTTCCGCGCCACCTCCGAGGCCGAGCAGGTGCACATCGCCATGGAGTACAAGCTGGTTCAGGCCGAGGATCCCGAGTGGGCCAAGCCCGTCGCCGACGCCCCGGTCGTCGAGGCATGCGACCTGAACCTCATCGCCGCCGCCAACGGCGAGATCTACGAGACCTCCGACATGTACCCCGCCTTCATCAAGAAGGCCCAGGAGGAGGGCAACGACAAGGCCGTCCAGGTGTTCACCAAGGCCAAGCTGGCCGAGGCCGTGCACGCCGAGCTGTATCTGCAGGCGTACAACAACATCGACGCCGCCGATGACGACTCCTATTTCCTGTGCCCGGGCTGCGGCTACATCGAGAAGGGTTCCGCCGCCCCCGAGAAGTGCCCGATCTGCGGCGCTCCGGCCAAGGTGTTCAAGCAGTTCTAAGCTGTTCGCAAGCAAACAGCACGTGGCGAAAGTCGCGAAACGCAAGGAAGGCTGCCCACTCGGCAGCCTTCCTTGCGTTTGAGGAACCTGCGCCTTGATAAGAAGAAACTCGGGGCGGATTTTACGTTTTCCCAGGTCAGCTGCTTGCGGGTTTTCGCCGCAGTGCCGAAATGTTATTGAGTGATAAGAAGAAGCACGCGTTATGCGCCCATCTCCAACAGCACTTCGCCGTCGAGCGATTCCACGCGGGCGGCTCGCACGCGTCCCGCTTCCAGCTCGATGAAGCCGACCGACGCCGGGAACCCGCCGCGCGGGCGGCTGCAGCTTCCCGGGCAGATGAACAGGCTGGCCGGGTACGCGTCGCGGCCGGTGAGGATCTCGGGGATGTGGGTATGCCCGTGCACGCACACCTGCGGCAGCGGATCCCCCGGCGCGATGGCTCGCGAGCCGTTGAAACCGATGCGGGCATCGTTGGGATAGTGCGCCACTAAAAAGCGCACCCCATCGATGACAGGATGGGCGAACCGGGTCACGTTCTTACCGTACTCGTCGTAGTCGTTGTTGCCCAGCACCGCCGTGGTAGGCGCCATGATCTGCAGTTCGCGCAAAATGCCGGGGTCGCAGATGTCGCCCGCATGGATGATATGGTTGCAATACGCCAAGGCGCCCAGCGCCGCATCGGGCAGGCGCCCATGCGTATCCGAGATCAGTCCAACCAGCTTCATGCGAGCATCACCTTCTCCTTTAGGCGAACAGCGCCCTACCCCTTCTCCACCAGGTCGATCAGGTCTTGGTGCGAGTGGATGTCCAGCTTCGCGTATATATGCTTGACGTGGGCTTTCACCGTGTTGCGCGATACCACCAGCTGCTCCTGGATGTAGGCGCGGTCGCGGCCGCGCGCGAGCATTTGGAACACCTCGAGCTCGCGCGGGGTCAGGCTGTACTGGCTTGCCAGCGCCCGGCAGCGCTCGTCGAATGTGGCCTTCGGCGCCTCGACCACCGCCGTCTCGACCGGCGTCACGCCATCGATGACCTCGCGGAAGCTGAACCGCCTCAGCCCGATGAGCGCATAGCCGACGAACAGCAAGATTAACGCCGCGGCGAACAGATCGAACAGCGGCGTGCCCATGCCGGCCAGCGCATTCGCGCGCACGCCCAGCGTCGCACCCAGCGTAGACCCCAGGCTCGAAACGCCGCGGCCCCACGCGAACGCTGCCACCGCGCCGCGGCTGTTGCGCGCCGCCGCCGCGATAAGCACCGCCAGCAGGAGCAGCAGCTGGGGCGGCAGGGCCGCGCCGCTGCTCTGCACGATGTTGATGAACAGGATGCTGGAAAACGCACCCATGATCATGATGCCTTCCAGCGCGATATTGACGACGCCGCTGCGCTCACTGAACATCCCGCCCAACGCCACGATCAGCAGCGGAATGGAGAAGAACATCGTCTGCTGTACCAGAAAATATACGGTATTCATTCAGCTCCGCCCCCTTCCTGCGGGCCCCTGCCCGAAACAGCGGGCCTGCCGTCCGCCGCGCGCTTTTCTTCTCTGCGCTTGACGCGCCGCTCTACAAAGCCGCGCAAAAGCAGCGAAAAGGCCGCGAAGTAGATTACCACGGAAATAATGATATCAATGACCTGCGGCGCAAAGCCGTATACCTGCATATTGAAGCCGCCCTGGTTCAAATACGCCACGAACAGGCCTGAGAAAATGATGCCGATGGGATTGTTGAGGCCCAGCAGCGCCACCGGGATGCCGTTGAAGCCCTCGGCGGCCAGCGTGTCCAGCACCTCGATTCCCTTGCCCGCGCCCGCCAGGTACAGGCATGCGCCGCCCAGGCCCGAGAGCGCGCCCGCAATGACCATGGAAAGCACGATGCTGCGTGTCTCGTTGATGCCGGCATACCGGGCCGCATCGCGGTTGTAGCCGCATGCCTTCAGCTCGTAGCCGAATTTTGTTTTTTCAATGAGGTAATAGATAACGACGCCCGCGAGGACGGCAATGAAGATGCCCGCGTTGGCGCTGGAGGCCGTGGCTCCGCTGCGGAAGATCAGGTCCATGCCCAGCTTGGGCGCGTTGGCGTTTTCCGCTACCGGAAGCGATTGGTTCTTCAGGGAATCGAACACCGTCAGCTGAATGAGGAAGTTGACGCCGTACATACCGATATAATTCATCATAATGCAGGCGATCACCTCGTTCACGTTGCACACGGCCTTCAAAAAGCCCGGAACAAGGCCCCACACCGCGCCCGCCAGCATCGCGCCCAGCAGGCAGGCCAGCCACAACAGCGGGCCGGGGATGAACGTGCATTTCACACCCATCAGAACGGCCACATATGCGCCCACGATGAACTGGCCGGACGCGCCGATGTTGAACAGGCCCGTTTTGTTGGCAAAGCCCACCGAAAGGCCCGTCAGAATGATGGGCGTAGCTGCGTACAGCACCTGCCCCAGGTTTTTCATGTCGGAAAGGCCGCCCGTCAGAATGGCCAGCAGGCCCCAGAAGGCATTGGCCGGGTCTGCCACCAGCAGCACCACAAAGCCCACCACAAGGCCGCACAAAATTGCCAGAAGCGAGGCCATAAAGCTGGAAAAACCCGCTTTTGTATAGAGATTTCGCCAGCGCGCCGATATTTTTTTCATTGCACTGCCCTCCTCCCGGAACCGGCCATATAAAGCCCAAGCTCCTGCACGGTGACTGTTTTCGGGTCAAGATCGGCCACGATCCGGCCCTCATAGATAACGAGGATACGGTCTGAAAGCTGCATCACCTCGTCCAGCTCCAGGCTCACGAGAAGGATGGCCTTGCCCGCGTCCCGCTCCTCCACCAGCTTGCCGTGGATGTACTCGATGGCGCCTACGTCCAGTCCGCGCGTGGGCTGGACGGCGATGAGCACGTCCGGGTCGCGGTCGATCTCCCGCGCGACGATGGCCTTCTGCTGGTTGCCGCCGGACATGCTGCGCGTGATGGTGCGCGCGCCCTGGCCCGAGCGGATATCAAATTTGCCGATGAGCTTGTCTGCGTATTCGTAGATGGCGTCGTACTTCAAAAAGCCGCGGCTGCAAAACTCCGGCTCAAAATAGCTTTGCAGCACCAGATTGTAAGCAAGGTTATAATCCAGCACAAGGCCATGGCGGTGGCGGTCCTCGGGAATATGCCCCAGACCGCCCGCGTTGCGCCTGCGGATGGGCGCGTGGGTGATATCCTGTCCGTTCAGCGTCACAGTGCCCTCCTCCGGCTCCACAAGGCCTGTCAGCGCGTAAACAAGCTCTGTCTGCCCGTTTCCGTCGATGCCCGCGATGCACACGATTTCGCCCCGGCGCACGTCAAAATCCACATGGTCCACCACATTTTTGCTGCCTCCGTGTCCCTTTACGCAAACCCCCCGGGCCGACAGCACGACCTCTCCC
>URRZ01000051.1 GCA_900550385.1 uncultured Coriobacteriaceae bacterium
CCGCCCCCGCGCCCCCCCCCCGCCGCCCCCCCTCCCCCCCCCCCCCCCCCCCCCCCCCCCCCCCCCCGCCGCCGGCCCGGCCCCCCCCCCCCCCCCCCCCCCCCCCCCCCCCCCCCCCCCCCCCCCCCCCCCCCCCCGGGCCTCGCCTTTGCTGATAAGCCGACTGTTCGGAAAGAAGGGCTGCATGAAGAAGATTCTCCTGTTGAACGGGCCGAACCTCAACATGCTGGGGGTGCGGGAGCCGGAGGTGTACGGGCGCGAAACGCTCGATACGATAGAGGCGGAGGTCATCGCCTACGGCGCCGAGCGCGGCGTGCAGGTGGACTGCTTCCAGTCGAACCACGAGGGCGTGCTGATCGACAAGATCCACGAGGCCCACTGGCGCTACGACGGCATCGTGTATAACCCCGGCGCGCACACGCACTACTCGTATGCGCTGCGCGACGCGGTGGGGTCCATCGACACGCCGGTGGTGGAGGTGCACCTGTCCGACATAAACGCGCGCGAGCCGTTCCGCGCGGTCTCGGTGATCGAGCCGGCGTGCATCGCCCAGATCAAGGGCAAGGGCAAGGAAGGCTACAAGGAGGCGATCGATGTCTTGCTCGAGCGAGAGGATCGGCAGGCTTAGGGCCGCGCTGGCCGCGGAGGGCATCCGCTCGATGCTCGTGCGCGACACCCCCAACATCCGCTGGCTCACGGCGCTCGACGGGGTGTTCGATGAGGAAGGCGCTCATGCGCTGCTGGTGACGCCGCACGATGCGGTGCTGCACACCGATTCCCGCTATGACGAGGCCGCCCGCACCGCGGCCCGGCGCACGGGGGCGCCGATCGAGGTGAATGCCGAGCGCAAATCCCATGCCGCGTTCTTCGCGGGCGTGTTCGCCGCGCGCCATGTCGGCCCTGAAGCGCGCGCTGCGGGCATGCCGGAACCCCAGGACGTGACCATGGCCATCGAGGACGGCATCACGCTGGGCGAATACCGCAAGCTCCTCGAGGAATACGGCAAGGTCGCCGCGCTGCCGGACATCCGCGAGACGCATGAGCTCGTCCAAGGGCTGCGCGCCGTGAAGGACGCCGACGAGACCGCGCGGATGCGCGCCGCCCAGGCGGTGACCGACGCGGCGTTCGACCATATCGCCGGCTTCATGAAACCCGGCATGACCGAGCGCGAAGTGCAGATCGAGCTGGACGATTTCATGCGGCGCCACGGCTCGGACGGGCTGGCGTTCCCGACCATCGTCGCCTGCGGCGCCCATGCCGCAAGCCCGCACGCGCAGCCGGGCGATGCCCGCTTGGAAGCGGGGCAGTGCGTGGTGATGGACTTCGGCGCCCGCGTGCGCGGCTACTGCTCCGACATGACGCGCACGGTGTTCCTCGGCGAGCCCTCCCCGCGCATGCGCGACGCGTACGCCGCCATCCGGCAGGCGAACGAGCAGGTGGAAGCCATGCTCGCACCGGGCGTCACGGGGAAGCAGGCGCACGATCTCGCCGAGCGCATCCTGGAAGAGGCGGGCTTCGGCGGGAAGATGGGCCACGCGCTGGGGCACAGCCTGGGCTTGGAGATCCACGAGCGGCCGTCGCTCTCCACGCGCAACGAGGAGCCCCTCGCCGCAGGGAACGTGGTGACGGTGGAACCGGGCGTCTACCTGCCGGGGGAGTTCGGCATGCGCTTGGAGGATTTCGGCGTCGTCACTGACTCCGGCTTCGACGTCTTCACGAAATCCACGCATGAGATGGTTATACTATAACGGTTTGGGACAAGTGCCGGCGCGCCAGGGTTAGCGCCGGAGAATCGAAAGGGTAGGAAAGAATGGCAATCTCCACCGCCGACTTCAAGAACGGCATGTGCATCGATTACAACAACAAGCTGTGGACCATCGTCGAGTTCCAGCATGTGAAGCCCGGCAAGGGCGGCGCGTTCGTCCGCACCAAGCTCAAGGACATCCGCTCCGGCCGCGTGGTCGACTACACCTTCAACTCCGGCACCAAGTTCGACTCCGTGCGTCTGGAGACCAAGAAGCTGCAGTACCTGTACAACGACGGCGCCGACTACTGGCTGATGGACAACGACACCTTCGAGCAGATCTCCGTCCCCGCCGGCACGGTGGGCGATGCCGCCAAGTGGCTGAAGGAGAACGACGAGGTCTCGCTGCTGTACGCCGGCGACGAGCTGATCAGCCTGGAGCCGCAGATGTTCGTCGAGCTGGAGGTGACTGAGACCGAGCCCGGCTTCAAGGGCGACACCGCCACCAACACCACCAAGCCCGCCACGCTGGAAACCGGCCACACCATCCAGGTTCCCACGTTCGTCGAGATCGGCGACGTGCTGCAGATCGACACCCGCGACGGCCGCTTCATCAAACGCATGTAGCGGGCTTCCGTCGGCCTTCCGGCCGATCGGGAAGCGACGGCGCCGACCGTCGGATTTCGCTGGATGATCTCCGATAAGCCCCGTCCCCAGGCGCGAAGCCGGGGATGGGGCTTTTTGCCGCCTTCGCGATGCGGCGTGCTCCGATCGTCTTCCGGCATCGGAGGCTCGGCGGCATCGCCTCCCGGCGCGCCTTTGTGTCCCTTGTCCGTGGATTCGGGCGTTCAGGGGCGTTTGCCCCTCGTCATCTTCTATAATCTGTGTTTCGATCTTTGACTATACGCAAACCAAAGGGGGTGTGAGTTCATGCCAAGGCTTCAGATCATGGATACCACTATCCGTGACGGCCAGCAGAGCCTGTGGGCCACGCGCATGCAGATCGGCGACATGCTTCCCATTCTGCCGAAGATGGACCGCGTCGGGTACTGGGCCATCGAGGCTTGGGGTGGTGCCACATTCGACACCTGCCTGCGATTCCTGGACGAGAACCCTTGGGAGAGGCTTCGTTCCATCAAGGCGCAGACGCCCAACACGCCGCTGGCCATGCTGTCGCGCGGTCAGAACCTGGTGGGCTACAAGCACTATTCGCGCGAGATCTGCAACCGCTTCATCAAGGCTGCCAAGCGCAACGGCATCCACGTGTTCCGCGTGTTCGACGCCCTGAACGATATCCGCAACATCGTCGACAACGCCGAGGCCATCAAGGAGTGCGGCGGCCACTTCGAGGGCGCCATCTCCTACACCATCTCCCCCGTGCACACCCTCGACAGCTTCCTGGAGTACGGCCAGCAGCTCAAGGACCTGGGCGCCGACTCCATCGCCATCAAGGACATGGCCGGCATGCTGACGCCGTACCGCACCGAGCGCATGGTGAAGGCGTTCAACGCCGAGATCGGCCTGCCGCTGCACGTCCATTGCCATTACGTCGGCGGCATGGCGCCCGCCAACATCATCAAGGCCGCGGAGGCCGGCGCCGCCATCGCCGACACCGCCTCGGCGCCGTTGGCGTTCGGCAACTCGCATCCGGCGGTCGAGATGATCGTCGCCGCGCTGCAGGAGAGCAGCTACGACACCGGGCTCGATCTGGACCTGCTGTTCGAGATCGCCGAGTACTGGGAGGAAGTGCGCAAGCGCGGCCACTACAAGCGCGGCGTCTCCTCGCTCATCCACATGCAGGTGTACTCGCATCAGGTTCCCGGCGGCATGATGAGCAACCTGGTGGCCCAGCTGGAGGGCCAGAACGCCGCCGACCGCCTGCCCGAGGTCATGGCCGAGATCCCGAAGGTCCGCGCCGAGGTGGGCTATCCGCCGCTGGTCACGCCCATGTCGCAGATCGTGGGCACGCAGGCCGTGTTCAACGTTCTGACCGGCAAGCGCTGGAGCATCGTGTCCAAGGAGATGAAGGACTACATCTGCGGCTACTACGGCAAGGCGCCCGGCCGCATGGACAAGGACGTGGTGGCGAAGGTCGTGGGCAACTCCCAGATCCTGCCGCCCGACGTCGCGCCCGGCTCGCTGGTCACCACCACCTACGACGAGGTGGCCGAGGAGATCGGCGATCTGGCCCAAAGCGAAGAGGACGTGCTGATGTACGCCCTGTTCCCCAACGAGGCCCGCACCTACCTGAGCAAGCATCGCACATCCGAGAAGGTCGACTTCCTGCTCGAGCAGGAGTCCAGCCACACCAAGGAGGACGATTACGTGGACATCAATCAGATTCGCGAACTGGTTCGCGTCGCCGAGGAAAGCGGCGTCGGCGAGATCGTAGTCGAGGAAGAAGGCACCCGCATCGCCGTGCGCATGCCCGGTTCGGCACCCGTCGCGCCCGTGCAGCAAGTCGTCGCGGCCCCTGCCGCCGCGCCGGCGCCCGTCGCCGCCGTGGCCCCCGCTCCCGCGGAGCAGGCCCCTGCCGCCGCCGACGAGAAGGCGCGCCCGGCCTCGTGGCACTGCGTGACGGCGCCCATGGTGGGCACCTTCTGCACGTCCCCGGCTCCCGGCGAGCCGCCGTTCGTGCAGGTGGGCGATGAGGTCACGGCGAGCCAGACCCTGTGCATCGTCGAGGCAATGAAGCTGATGAACGAGATCACGGCGGAGGAGATGGGCACGATCCGCGAGATCTGCCTGGAGGACGCCACCCCGGTCGAGTTCGGCACCCCGCTGTTCTACATCGAGCCCACCGGCACCCCCGCTTCGGCCCCGGAGACGGCATGATGTTCGACAAGATCCTGGTGGCGAACCGCGGCGAGGTCGCGCTGCGCGTCATGCGCGCGGCTCGCGAGCTGGGCGTGAAGACCGTCGCCGTGTACTCCACCGAGGATGCAGACACCTACCCGGTGCGCTACGCCGACGAGGCGGTGTGCATCGGCCCCGCCCAGGCGAACAAAAGCTACTTGGTCATCCCCAGCATCATCGCGGCGGCGAAGAACACCGGCGCGCAGGCGATACACCCCGGCTACGGCTTCCTCGCCGAGAACGCCGACTTCGCGCGCGCGTGCATCGATAACGACCTGGTGTTCATCGGCCCCTCGCCCGAGTGCATCGAGCGCATGGGCGACAAGTCCGCTGCCCGCGAGACCATGAAGGCGTGCGGCGTTCCCACCGTGCCCGGCTCCGACGGCTGCATCGACACCGTCGAGGAGGCTCGCGCATTCGCCGAGCACGTCGGCTTCCCCGTGCTCATCAAGGCCACCGCAGGCGGCGGCGGCAAGGGCATGCGCGAAGTGCACGATCCCGCCGAGCTGGAGTCGCAGTACCTCGCGGCACGCGCCGAGGCGGGCGCCGCGTTCGGCAACGACGGCGTGTACCTGGAGAAGCTGGTGCTGCGCCCCCGCCACGTGGAGGTGCAGGTCCTCGCCGACGACCATGGCAATCACCTGGCCCTGTGCGAGCGCGACTGCTCCGTGCAGCGCCGCCACCAGAAGCTCATCGAGGAGGCCCCCTCGCCGGCGCTGACCGACGAGCTGCGCCGCGCGATGGGCGTGGCGGCCATCAAGGCGGTGCGCGCGACCGACTACCGCAACGCCGGCACCATCGAGTTCCTGCTCGACGAGAGCGGCCGCTTCTACTTCATGGAGATGAACACGCGCGTGCAGGTGGAGCACCCGGTGACCGAGCAGATCACCGGCGTCGACATCATCAAAGAGCAGCTGCGCATCGCCGCCGGCGAGCCGATGAGCTGCGCGCATCGCGCCCCGTTCACGCCGTTCGGCCACGCGATGGAGTTCCGCATCAACGCGGAGGACCCCGAGCACGGCTTCCGCCCGTGCCCCGGCACCATCACCCGGTTCGAGCCGCCTTCGGGCCCGGGCGTGCGCGTGGAGAGCTACGTGCGCACCGGCTCGCGCATCTCGCCGTACTACGATTCCATGGTCGCGAAGCTCATCGTGTACGGCCAGGATCGCGAGGAGGTGCTGGCGCGCGGTCGCCGCGCCCTGGACGAGTTCGTGATCGAGGGCATCGCCACCACCTTGCCGTTCCATCGCCGCGTCTTGGACAACCAGGTGTTCTGCGAGGGGAAGGCGTGCACCGACTTCATCGAGACCCAGATGGGAGATCTGCTATGAGCGAGTTGAACCTAGACGGCATGGCCATCGCCCCGGGCGTGGTGGAGACCATCGTCTCCATCGCCGTGGGCGAAGTGGAAGGCGTCGCCTCCCTGGGGTCCGCCGGCACCGGCCGCATGCTTTCCGTGCTGGGCGGCAAGCCCTCCACCCAGGGCATCGAGCTCGAGGTGGACGATGACGGCAACCTGAAGATCGCCGCGCATGTCGAGGTGTACTTCGGCCAGGTGCTGCCCGAGGTCGCGGATCGCGTGCGTTCCGCCATCGCCGACGCCGTGGCGAGCCAGGTGGGCGTCGAGGTGTCCTCGGTGGACGTCTACATCGATGGAATCCAGTTCGCCGAGTAACCATGGCAAGCAAAAGACATCAACGCACCGCGGCGCGGCGTGCTGCGCTTGCGCTGCTGTACACCAGCGAGATAACCGAAGAGCACGCCACCGCCATCGCGGAGGAGGGCCGCGCGCTGGAGGAAGCCGGCCCGCTGTCGGACTACGCCCAGCGGCTGGTCCGCGGCGTCGAGTCGCACGTCGCGATGATCGACAAGCAGCTCGCCTCGACCTCCGAGAACTGGTCGGTCCATCGCATGCCCATCGTCGACCGCTGCATCCTGCGCCTTGCCGTGTACGAGATGATGTTCGTCGACGAGGTCCCCACCTCCGTGTGCATCAACGAGGCGATCGAGCTTGCGAAGGACTTCGGCGGCGAGGACGAATCCCCCCGCTTCATCAACGGGGTCCTGGGGCGTATCGCTCGCCGGATGGAAGGGGAGCCGTCGGCCGAGGCGGAGCAGCAGGAGCAGTCCCCGCAAAGCGACGAGGCGGGGGAAGGCGAGGATCGTGGCCTCTAGGAGCTATGACACCTTCGACGAGGTGAAGCAGCGCCTCGACGAGATCGTGGAAGCGGTGGGCGATGGCAGCCTGCCGCTCGACGAGGCGCTGGCGCTCTACGAGGAAGCCGCGAGCCTGGGCTTGCGCGCGAGCGACCTTCTCGAGGAGAACATCGAGGCCTACAACGCCCAAGACGAGGCGCCGTCGGCGGCTGAAGCCGGCGGGGCCGACGATGCCGCCGCCGACGGGGCCGCGCATGGCGATGCCGCCGTCGTTGCGGGCGGCGAATCGACCGGATCCGATGCCGACGCTGCGGCGGGGACCCGATGAACGGAGGCTCATCGCATGGCAGGGAAACGTATTCTCGACGCGGTGACGTCGCCGGCAGACCTTAAGCTGCTCACGAACGAAGAGCTCTCCATACTCGCACGCGAGATCCGCGAGGAGATCATCGACGTCACCTCGCAGACGGGCGGGCACGTGGCCTCGTCGCTCGGGGCGGTGGAGATCATCCTGGCCGTCCATAGCATGCTGGACTGCCCTCACGACAAGTTCCTATTCGACGTGGGGCATCAGGCGTATGCGCACAAGCTCGTCACGGGCCGGCTCGACCGGTTCTCGACGCTGCGCCAATACGACGGGATCTCCGGGTTCCCCAAACCGAGCGAGAGCCCCTACGACGTGCATCCTTCCGGCCATGCCTCCGACTCGCTGTCGGTGGCGTTCGGCCTTGCGACGGCGCGCGACCTGAAGGGCGGCGACGAGAAGATCGTCGCGCTCATCGGCGACGCGGCGGTCGCCGGCGGCATGGCGTTCGAGGCCCTCAACAGCATCGGCCAGGCGCAGACGCCCATGGTCATCATCCTGAACGACAACGAGATGTCCATCTCGCGCAACGTCGGCGCGTTGGTGAAGCACTTCGGCGCGCTGCGCGCCTCCTCGCAGTACCGCGAGACGCGCGATTCGCTCCAGGCGCGGCTGGAGCACACCGGTGCCGCCGGCAAGGCGCTGGTGAACCTCGGCCGCAACATGAAGGAGTCGATGAAGCAGTTCTTCATCCCGCGCTCCATGATCTTCGAGCAGCTGGGCATCCTGTGCACGGCCCCGATCGACGGGCACGACATCGGGCTGATGAAGGAGATGCTGTCCGTCTCGCTGGAGGCCGGCGTGCCGGTGCTCATCCATGCGGTCACCCAGAAGGGCGCGGGGTACGCGCCCGCCGAGAAGGACCCCGAGAAGTTCCACGGCATTTCCGCCTACGACCCCGCGACGGGCGAGGTGAGGAAGAAAAAGGGCGGCGCCCCCACCTACACCCAGGTGTTCGGCGACTCGCTCGTGCGCGAGGCGCGGGACGACCAGCGCATCGTCGCCATCACCGCCGCCATGCAGGGCGGCACGGGCCTTGCCCCCTTCTCGAAGGAGTTCCCCAAGCGCTTCATCGATGCGGGCATCGCCGAGGAGCAGGCGGTCGGCATGGCGGGCGGTCTCGCGATCGGCGGGATGAAGCCCGTCTGCGCCATCTATTCCACGTTCCTGCAGCGGGCGATCGACCAGATGATCATCGACTGCTCGCTTTCCAGCCTCGATGTGGTGTTCGCCATCGACCGCGCCGGCGTGGTGGGCGAGGACGGCCCGACGCATCATGGCATGTTCGACATGGTCTACACCCGCATGGTCCCCAACATGCGCGTGCTCGCCCCGTCGAACGAGGCGGAGCTTTCCAGCGCGCTGCACACCGCGTTGAAGCTCGGCGGTCCTTTCGCGATCCGCTATCCGCGCGGTGCGGCGGAAGGCGTCCCCGTGCCCGAGGAGCCCGAGACGTTCGAGCTAGGGCGCGCCGTGGTGCGCCGCGATGGCGACGATGTCGCGATCCTCGCGTTCGGCAGCATGGTGAACCGCGCGATGGAGGCAGCCGAGCTGCTTGCCGGCGAGGGCGTCGAGGCGCGCGTGGTGGACATGCGCTGGGTCAAGCCCCTCGACGCGCAGGCGATCCGCGATGCAGCGGAGACGAAGCTGACGGTGACGGTCGAGGACGGCGTCATCGAGGGCGGCGCCGGGGAAGGGGTCCTGGAGGTCCTTTCCCGCGAGGGCATCGACGCGCGCACGCTGGTGCTGGGCATCGACGATCGGTACGTCATGCAGGGCAAGCCCGATCTGCTGATGCGCGATCTGGGGCTGGACGCCCAGGGCATCGCGCGCAGCATCAGGGAGCGGCTGTAGGGCAAAAAGAAGAGGGCGCCGACGATCGCGTCGACGCCCTCTTCTCGCGATAGGGAGGAGTTCCCCTTACGCCTCTTCCTCCACGATCTCGGCGGTGGGGGCGTTGCGCTTCACGCTGTCGATGCCCTTCTTGCAGGAGTCCTTCGACTTGTACACCTGGGAGGTGGCGATGACCTCGCCGTTGTCGGCCTTCAGCACGAAGTGGGTGCCCTTGTCGGTGGTCTTGATGACGAACTTGCCCATTGCGGTCCTTTCTAACGCGTCGATTTCGACGCAGCAGATGGTATATCGGAACATCGTCCGGACGTCCCACAACCGCCGCCGTTAAACCAATGTTTGATGGCGAGCGCGCACGGTGGCGGTCGGGTCCAGCGGCGGGCATGCGTGCGGCGGTCGGATCCGGCGGCGCGCGGGTGCGGCGGCGTGCGCAGGTCGGCCGGAGCCGCGGGTTTCCATCTCGTGTCGGCGCGGTTTCCCTGCCGTTGCGATGCGTTTCCCAGCGCGTTAACAACTGCGGCTTTCTTCATCTCGAAACATCCCCCTTCGCATAATCGCCTTGTCGGCGCGCGACATCATGGGAAAAGCGAGGCGGAAAGCGAGGTAAGGAGATGTTCGATACGGGTGCGACGGGCTTCATGTTGGTGTGCGCGATGCTCGTCTTTCTGATGACGCCGGGGCTGGCGTTCTTCTACGGCGGCCTTTCGCGGCGCAAGAACGTGGTGAACACGATGATCATGTCGTTCGCGGTGCTGGGCATCGTGGGCGTGGCGTGGGTGGTGGCCGGTTGGTCGTTCGCCTACGGCGGCGACGGGTCCATTCCGGTGTTCGGCGGCATCGATCAGCTGGGACTGGCCGGCTTGGTCGGCAACGTGATAGACGGGTCGGAGCAGGCGCTCAGCCACGACTCGTACCCCGTGCTGGTGGACGTGGCGTTCCAAGCGGCGTTCGCGATGATCACGACGGCCATCATCACCGGCTCCCTTGCAGGGCGCATGAAGTTCGGCGCGGTGGCGGCGTTCGTGACGGTGTGGGTGCTGATCGTCTATGCGCCGTTGGCCCACATGGTGTGGGGCGGCGACGGCTCTCTGATCGGCGACATGATAGGCGCACTGGACTTCGCCGGCGGCGATGTGGTGCACATCAGTTCCGGCCTGACCGGCCTGACGCTGTGCCTGCTTTTGGGCCGTCGCCGCGAGTTCGGCATGATGAGCTACCGCCCGCATAACGTCCCCTTC
Organism: uncultured Coriobacteriaceae bacterium; assembly: GCA_900550385.1. Classification (GTDB taxonomy): domain Bacteria; phylum Actinomycetota; class Coriobacteriia; order Coriobacteriales; family Eggerthellaceae; genus Aphodovivens. The sequence continues at coordinate 10,211 of URRZ01000051.1, forward strand.
GTCGCGCTGGGCGCAGCCCTGCTGTGGTTCGGTTGGTTCGGGTTCAACTCCGGCTCCCAGTTCGCCCCCGACGGCGTGGCGGCGCTGGCGCTGGTGAACACGGTCGCGGCTTCGGCGGCGGCCCTTGTTTCCTGGATGATCGTCGAACGCGTGCGCGTCGGCAAGCCCACGCTGGTCGGCGCGGCGACGGGCTTGGTGGCGGGCTTGGTGGTCATCACGCCGGCAGCGGGCTTCGTGGAGCCGTGGGCTGCGGTGATCATGGGCCTCATCGTGTCTCCCATCTGCTATTTTGCCATCTCCTTCCTCAAGAAGAAGATCGGCTACGATGACGCGCTGGATGCTTTCGGCTGCCACGCGGTGGGCGGCATCACGGGCGGCATCCTGACCGGAGTGTTCTGCGTGCCGGAGCTCTCCTGGACCGATTTCGGCGGGCTCGTCTACACCGGCGACTTCACGCTTCTGGGCGCGCAGGTGGCGGGCATCCTGATCACCGTCGTGTTCGTGGGCGTGATGGATCTGGTGATAGGGCTTGTCGTGAAAGCGCTGTTCAAGGGCAATCTGCGGGTGAGCGCTCAGGAGGAGGCCGTCGGCTTGGACGTGTCGGCCCACGGCGAGAGCGCGTACCCGGCGTATCTGGGGTTGGATTAATCGAACTGCTCCGCCTCCGGGCATGCCGGGCGGGGCACGTGTTCAAACAGGTGCTCGCCTTTTGACGGATTCGTTCTCCGAACGAATCAAAGAGGCTGCGCAGACTGCGCGCGAGCCCCTCCCGGCAGGTTCGGAGGCTATGCGTTCATGACGGAAAGAGGTGCTTATGAAGAAGATCACGGCGATCGTGCGGCCGGAGAAGCTGGAGCCGCTGAAGGACGCGCTGTTCGCGGCGCAGGTGGACGGGATGACGGTCTCGCAGGTGCAAGGTTGCGGCAACCAGCACGGATGGAAGGAGTACTACCGCGGCACCGAGGTGCTGTTGAACATGATCCCGAAGGTGAAGTTCGATCTGGTGGTGACAGACGAGCGCGTGGACGAGCTGGTCGAGGTGATACGCGCGACCGCGGAGACGGGGCAGGTGGGCGATGGGAAGATCTTCGTCTTCCCCGTCGAGGAGGTGGTGCGCATCCGCACGGGCGAGCGCGGCGAGGGCGCGCTGTAGCCTACGGCGGCGAGCTGCGACAGGGGCGATGAGCCGGCACGGGCGTCTTGCGTGCCCGGCCATCGCCTCCCCGGCATGTCGAATCGTGGCTTTCGCCCCTTCTTCCGGAATGCGGATCGGATGCCCCCCCGGCGCTCCGCGCGTTCGCGGCTTGAAGGCGCGCGGGCATCTGCTACCATGGGAACCGCAAAAACCGAGGGGCGGAGAAGGAAGGCGAGGCATATGTACACCTACATCCCGCGCGGCGTGTGCTCGCGCCGCATCGACGTGGAGCTGGATGGCGACACCATCAAGGACGTGGAGTTCACCGGCGGCTGCAACGGCAACCTGAAGGCGATATCCAAGCTGGTCAAAGGCCAGAAGGTGGACGAGGTGGTGGAAATCCTGCAGGGCAATACCTGCGGGCCGCGCTCCACGTCCTGCGCCGACCAGCTGACGCGCGCGCTGCGCGAGGCGCAGGCTGCGCAGTAACGCGACCCGCGCGTTGAGGTCGGTTCGCGAGGGCGGGCCGACGGAAGGGCGCCCGTGCGGCGAGCTCGTGCAGCGAGGTCGCGCGGCGAGCGCCCGATTTTGCGACGACCCCGCTTTCCGCGGGGTCGTCATGCGTTGGGGGGATCGTGCGTTCGGCATGCTAGGGGCGGCATGTCCGACGCAGCGTCGAAGCTGCCGTGCGGCCGCCTTTGCAGGTTGTGCGCACAGTCCTCGGCCGTCTTGAGAGGGTTTCCGCTATCAGGATATAATCCTAATAAGCGAAATCACGAGCGGGGAAGGGAGGCTCCGTGGCAACGAGAGCCGAGGATCGCGCATCGCGCAACACGGTCCAGCGGTCGCTGGTGCTCGAAGCGGTTCGCTCCCTGCACGATCATCCCACGTCGGCGGATGTGTACGAGCGCGTCCGAAAGGATCACCCTAGCATTTCCCGTGCCACGGTGTACCGCAATCTCGCGCTGCTGGCGCAGCGGGGCGACATTCTGCGCGTCGAGCTGCCCAACGGCGCCGATCGCTACGATTGGACGATCCGCCCCCACTATCATGCGAAGTGCCGCGTGTGCGGGCGCGTGTTCGACGTCGACACGCCCTACCTCTCCGATCTGCCCGCTGAAGTGGAGGACGCCCCGGGTTTTTCCATCGAAGGGCACCAGATCATCTTCACGGGCGTCTGCGCCGACTGCGGCGCGGATGGCCGCGAGAGGGGATAGCGCGGGTTCCGCTCGGGATGAAGATCCCTTTGCGGCTCGGGTTATCCTCTGCCACGGGTTGCCCCAATGTCGCAAGTTGCTTCGATTGTCGAAGCCGTCATGCTCCAATCCATTCTTTTCCGGGAAAACCGAGCAGATTCTGAGATCCGGTGCGCGCTTTCCCCGGAAAAGAATGGATTCGCCGTCGGCGTCGAGGCCTTCGATATCTTGCGGCTCGCAAAGCGCCTGCTCAGCGGCTTGCAGCGAACAATGCGCTTCTGGAGCGGCCGTACGGGCCGTGCTTTTCCCGGAAAACTGCGACACGGGGCGCCGAAACTGCGCGGTTTCCCCGGAAAAGCACGTTTTCGCACCCCTTTCCGCAGCGTGCACTTTCTCGTGTGCGCGCGATGAATTCCCGAGTGAGCCTAGGGGCTCCGTGCTATACTAGATCGGCTTGCGGGATAGGCCCGTGGGCAGAAGTAATGTAGGCCCCCGAGACATGTTTGTAGCACGGCCCCACAAGGCGAGCTTTCTGCATAAACGAACATGGTGAATGCAGCGATCAATCATGGCGAAGGGTCCCCGGAACACTTGAAAGGGGTCCGTTTTGACCGAAATCAAGAACCCGTCCATCATCGACTTCAGCGACATCGATGACGATCAGATGAACGCGCTGATCGACGGCACGCTGACCGACTTCGACGAGGGCGACCTGGTCGACGGCACGGTCGTCAAGATCGAGCACGACGAGGTGCTGGTGGACATCGGCTTCAAGAGCGAGGGCGTCATCCCGCTGCGCGAGCTGTCCATCCGCAAGGATGCCGATCCTTCCGACATCGTGAACCTGGGCGACAAGATCGAGGCCCTGGTCCTGCAGAAGGAGGACAAGGACGGCCGCCTGATCCTGTCGAAGAAGCGTGCCGAGTACGAGCGCGCTTGGATCTCCGTCGAGGAGAAGTTCAAGGCCGGCGAGAACGTGGTCGGCGAGGTCATCGAGGTCGTCAAGGGCGGCCTGATCCTGGACATCGGCCTGCGCGGCTTCCTGCCGGCGTCGCTGGTCGACCTGCGCCGCGTGAAGGATCTGGACATGTACCTGGGCACCGAGCTGGAGGCCCGCGTCATCGAGATGGATCGCAACCGCAACAACGTGGTGCTGTCCCGCCGCGTGCTGCTTGAGGAAGGCCGCAAGAACGAGCGTGCCGAGATCCTGGCCAAGCTGTCCAAGGGCATGCGCCTGAAGGGCACCGTCTCCTCCATCGTGGACTTCGGCGCCTTCGTTGACCTGGGCGGCATCGACGGCCTGGTTCACATCTCCGAGCTGTCTTGGAACCACGTCAACCATCCCTCCGAGGTCGTCAAGGTGGGCGACGAGGTGGAGGTCGAGGTGCTCGACGTGGATCTGCAGCGTGAGCGCATCTCCCTCGGTCTCAAGCAGACCACGCCCGATCCGTGGATCCAGCTGGTGGAGAACTACCCCGTGGGTACCATCGTTGACGGCAAGGTCACCAAGATCGTTCCCTTTGGCGCTTTCGTCGAGCTGGGCGACTCCATCGAGGGCCTTGTGCACATCTCCGAGATGGCCGGCCGTCACATCGACACCCCGGCGCAGGTCGTGCATGCGGGCGACGATGTGAAGGTGAAGGTCATGGAGATCAACCCGGAGCGCCGCCGCATCTCCCTGTCCATGAAGGCCGCCGCCGAGGAGCTCGGCTTCGAGATCGACGTGGACGAGTCGGTGCAGGCCGAGGAGAAGCCGGCCCGCCGCAAGAAGGACGAGGCTGTCGCCGAGGCCGAGGTCGTCGAGGTGGAGACCGTCGAGGAGTAGCCTCTGCGGGTTCGTGCGACTGCGAACGACCAGTGATTTTTCAAAGGCCGCTCTTCGGAGCGGCCTTTCTCGTGTATGATGGTTCCGTTGAATTACTTGGGTATGATCGCGCGAAGGTGCGCGGTTTTGGAGGAGGTTCGCATGAAGAAGCTGTTTCTCATCGGCGGCATGGGCGCCGGCAAGTCCACGGCGCGCAAGGCGCTCACCGACGAGGGCCTGGCTTGGATCGATCTCGATCAGGTGGGGCACGAGGTGCTCATGTGGGACACGGTGAAGGACGATTTGCGCGGAGCGTTCGGCGATGACATCTTCGATGAGAACGGGGAAGTGGTGCGCAGCGCCCTGGCCGCCAAGGCCTTCGCGACGCCGGCCGCCACGCGCAAGCTGAACACCATCACGATGCCCCGCATCGAGGAGCGCTACACCGACCTCATCGACGGCTTCGAGGCCGAGGGCAAGCCTGCCGTGGTGGTGGAGTACTCGGTGTTCCGCAACCGCCAGCAGTCGCTGGCTTACGGGGCCGATGTGGTCATGGCCGTGCTGGCGCCGTTGGAGACCCGTATCGAGCGCGCCGTGGCCTCGGGCTTTTCGGAGGAGGACGTGCGCGCTCGCATCGCTCGCCAGATCACCGATGCCGACCGCATCGAGGCAGCCGACGTGGTCTTCAACAACGACGGCACCCCCGAAGAGCTCCGCAACGAGGTCCTGGCCTGGTGGAACGAGTATAAGAAGGAGCTGTAAGAGCCACCTGCTAGACTTAGAATCAATCAATGGGGTCCCGAGAAATCAATCCTCGGGACCTTTTTCTGTTTGGAAGAAAGCAACAAGTGCCTCTTGGGCCGTCATCTTCGGAACGAATGAGTTCTTGAAGGCGGCTTTGTCGTAACTGATGATAGCTTCTACCTGAA
>URRZ01000052.1 GCA_900550385.1 uncultured Coriobacteriaceae bacterium
GGGGGCGTGCGGGGGGGGGGGCGGGGGGGGGCTTGGCTTTGGCTGGTTATTGCTGCTTTTTTCCTTCTCACTTCTTGGGTTTTTTTTTAAAAATGGTGGGGGCCGGCGGCGCCCTCCACGTGGGCGACGTCTCCCAGCTCGTCGAACAGCTTCTCGTTGATGGCGTCCATCAGCAACGCGGGGGAGGTGCCGGCCTCCTTCAAGGCGGCACCCCTGTTCTCCGGCGCCCCGTCCTCCAAAAGGCAGAGCAGGTAGGACGCTTCGGCTTCCGATAGGGGCGATGGCGGGGCGGCCGGCGCCCCGTCGGCCGGGGTCGATGCGGGGGCGGGGGACGGGTCGGACGCCGGCTTGGCTGCGGGAGGCGCCGGGGCGCCGGGGCCCTCGTCGGCTCCCTCGCGCTCCCCGTACGCCGCCCGTCTGCCGGCGCCCGCCCGCGGATCGAGGGGCGCACCGCCGGATCCCTCGCGCTCTTCGTCGGTGAGCAGCGCCTCGCAGGAGGCGGCCGCCTCGGTGCGGATGGAGGCCAGTTTCGAGAAATCGATGGTCACGCGCCGGCGCTGCGCCTCCGCTTCCCGCTCCGTCCGCCGGCGTTCCTCGGCGACGACTCCCTCGACTTGCCTCTCTATGATGTGCTGGGCGTATTTCGGCACGGCGGCGCCTTTGAGCTGCGCTTCGCGTCCCAGCCGCCTGCGCAGCGCCGCATCCACGGCTTTCAGCAGCGATCCGGCCTCGCGGCTCGGGCCGAGCGCGCGATAGGGGCCTTCGCGCAGCCAGCGACCGTCTTCGCAGACGAAGCGCGTGATGGGGCCGACTTGCCGCCGGCAATCCGGATGCCGCTCCCGTTGCCAGAACACCGCTGCGCCGAACATCGCGTAGGGACGTGCCGTGACGGCTCCGAACAGGTGCTCGGACAGGGTGCTTCTCCGATGCGCGCGGTAGTATGCCGAAAGCGCCCGCCACGAGCGGCAGACGGCGGCTTTCAGCAGGGGCGCATGATCCCGCATGAGGCGCGATTTCTCGATGCGGTAGGACGAGAGCCGGACGAGCGCGTCGAACAGCGCCTCGTCATCGATGGCGGCGCAGGGCGATCCCTCGGCGTTTGCCGAGGACGAAGCGCTTTCCTCGACGGGGGAGGCGCCGATGCCCTCCGCCGCAGGGCGATCGCCGACGCCGTGGGCGCCGTCCGCATCCGACGCCCCGCCCGCTTCCCCTCCGTCGAGGGCCATCAGCGTCCGCAGTGCCTCCTCGCGCGCGGCCTCGTCGGGGGGAAGCGTCGCGTCGATGCCGTGGTAGACGGCGTAGTCGCGGCACCAAGCGCGCGCGTAGCGTAGGATGCGCGCGTCGATCCCGCCGTAGTCGTGGCAGAATCCCTGCAGCGCGGCATAGCCTTCCCGCGGCTCCATCCTGCCTGCGGGGCCGATGCCGTTGGCCAGCTCGTACAGGTGGACGAACGCGAACGAGAGCGAGGCTTTCCGCATATCCCCGCGCCGCACGCGCGTGCGCCAGGAGAAGTAGCCGCGAAGCTGCTCGTCGGTCATGTGGCGGTAGGAGGGGAAGTAGTGCTGGAAGTCGCCGTCGTAGGCGTAGTCGTCTTCGTAGGCGGCGACGAGGAGCGCCTGCTGGACGAAGGCCTTCCCCTCGGGGACCAGGCGCGCGCCCAGGTCGCGCTGCAGCGCGCGGAGCTTCTGGAGGAGGGGCGGCAGCTCGCAGGTCGCGGCCGGCCGGGGGATGGCGTTTTCCGCACGGGCGCCGGAACGCTCGCGCAGCAGGTCGGCCCCGGTTCGCAGGATGGGCTCGTCGCAATACACCTTTCCCGCGCCCACCGCGCCTTTGCGCGCCCGCTCGTCGGCGAGTATGCGCGTGATGAGCCGCTGCGCATACCCCATGGCTTTCCCTCCTTCGCCCGAACCCGGATCTCCCGCCGCCGCACCGCTTAGGCGATGCCTTCGCCTTCGGATTATAGAGGGTTCCCTTGGAAAAAGGAACTTATGTTCGCGAAAACATATGTACGATTATCGGGTTCGGCGGGAACCGGGCGCGCGACCCGACGGTTCCGGAAGCGCTGTGGTAACCTTGTGCGCAACGGGAACGCGCCGCCGGATCGGCTTGGGCGGCGCATGGCGAAAGGATCATCATGAGCGAGGAAGTGCGCACGGGAAGCGCCCCGAATTTCTGCCCGCCGGTGGAGGAGGGCATCACGTTCGCGATGGAGGACGAGCGCAGCGACGAGACCTTGCTGGAGTTTCTGGGGCTCATCCTGCACAACGACCGCAGCTACGGCTTCTTCTTCCCGGTCACCGAGGACGCGCCGGCGAAGTCGTCGGGCGAGGTGATCCTTTTGGAAGTCACCGAGCTGGACGAGGACGGCCAGCCTGCCGGCTTCGAGCTGGTGGACGACGAGGCCATCGCCAACGAGGTGTGGGACGATTTCCGCGAAGCGACCAAGGACATCTACCGCTTCGAATAGCGCGCGATGAGAAAAAGGGACGGAGGTTTTTTCTCATTTTCGCGAAAATGAGAAAAAACCTCCGTCCCTTTTTCTCATCCGACCTGCGCTACAGCGTCAGCGGCTCCCAGCTGCCGTCGATGTCGCAGATCCAGGCTTGGGCGTCGGTCATGCTGAAGAAAGCGAGCTCGGGCGCGTCCGGGCCGCTGTAGCATTCGCCCAGCGCGGTGAGGTGGTCGTAGCCGGCGCGGCGCACCTCGGCGCCCACGCGGCCGTCCAGGTCGGCGCGTCCGCGCAGGACGATCCAGCCGCTGCCCGGCTTCCATGCCGTGAGCTCGAACTTCGGGTTCGCCTCGAGTTCGCGGTAGACGTCCTTCGTGGTGGCGGTGCAGAACCACAGGCGGCCGCCTTCCAGCGCGGCGAAGCTGAAGGGACGCACGTGCGGCTGGTCGTCCTCGCACGTGGCCAGATACCACGCCGGGATGCTGGTCAGGTAGTCGAGGACCGTGCGCAGCCCCCTGCTCGCCTCCTCGGCGACGATGGGCGTTCCGGTTGCGGCGTCGACCGCTTCGTTATCGTTCAGGGCCATCGTTTTCTCCTCTCTTCCGTGGAACAGGATCGGCATCCGCCGTCATAGCGCGGCCAAGGCGGCCGCGATGGCGGGCAGGAAATTCGTCGCGATCACGCACGCCAGCATCGCGGCGATCGCTGCCGCCGCGACGGCGTCCAGGCGCGTGAGCGCCATGGGGTGCAGGCGGGTGCGCCCGACGCCTCCGTGGTAGCAGCGCGCCTCCATGGCGGCAGAAAGCGTCTCGGCGTGGCGGAACGCGCTTGTGAACAGCGGCACCATCAGCGACAGCAGCATCCGCATCCGCCCGTCGGAAAACGTCGCGGCGCGGCTGACCTGCGCGCGGTAGATGGTGGTGAGCTCCTGGGCGAACTGGGGCAAAAAGCGCAGGGCTATCCCCATCATCATCGACAGCTCGTGGGCGGGCACGCCGATGCGGGCGAGGGGCGAGAGCAGGTGCTCGAAGGCGTCGGTGAGGTCGAGCGTCGGGGTCGTGAGGGTGAGCAGGCTCATCCCCAAAAGCAGCAGGAGCAGCCGGCACGAGATGAACGCCGCCTGCACCAGGCCGCCCGTGCTCACGCGGATGATCCACCACTCGAAGAGCACCTGGCCGCCCTGGACGAAGAAGATGTTCAAAAGCGCCGTGATGACCACGATGAAGGCGAGCGGGGCGATCGAGCGCAGCGCGCTGCCGAACGGGATGCGCGAGAGGGCGAAGAACGCCGCGGTGAACGCCGCGCACACCGCCAGCCCCGCGAACGTCTGCGCGACGAACGCCACCACCATGAACGCCAGCGCCAGCACCAGCTTCGCGCGCGCGTCCATGCGGTGGACGGGGCTCGATCCCGGCCAGTAGCGGCCGATGATGGCGCTAGGCATCGGCGGGCTCCTTCTGCGCGGCGCCCAGCTGCCCGGCCAGCGCGTCCGCGAGCGATTCGACGTCGTAGAGCCTCTGGGGGAGGTCGAAACCGGCCTCGCGCAGCTCGGCGGCGAACCGCTGCGCGGCGGGGGCGTCCAACCCCACGGCGCGCAGGCCCTCCACGTCGGCGAACACCTCTTCGGGCGCCCCCAAGCGGAACACCTCGCCCTCCGCGAGGACGAGGATGCGATCGGCCAGGCGCGCGAGGTCCTCCATACTGTGCGAGGCCATGATGATGGAAAGGCCCGACCGATGCAGCTCGTCGATCAGCTCCAGGAACTCCTCGCGCGCCACAGGATCCAATCCGGCCACGGGCTCGTCCATCACGAGCACGCGCGGGCGCATGGCCAGCACGCCGGCGAACGCCACGCGGCGCTGCTGGCCGCCCGAAAGCTCGAAGGGGCTGCGCTCGGCGATGTCGGCCTCGTCCAGGTGCACCAAGCGCAGCGCCTCGCTCACGCGCTCGGCGATCTCGTGATCGGAAAGTCCCAGGTTGCGCGGGCCGAACGAGACGTCCTCGCGCACCGTGGCGGCGAACAGCTGGTGCTCGGGGTATTGGAACACCAGGCCGACGGCGCTGCGGCATTCCTGGGCGACGCGCTTGTCGGCAAGGTCGCGACCGTCGAACAGGACGCGCCCGGCGTTCGGGTGCAGAAGCCCGTTGGCATGCTGGACGAGCGTGCTCTTGCCGCTTCCGGTGTGGCCGGCGAGGCCGATGAACTCGCCGTCGGCGAGGGAGAACGTCACGTCGTGCAGCGCCCAGGCGCGTCCCGTGCCCGGTGCATCCGCCCCGGCATCGGAGCGCTTCTTCTTGCGGCTTTTGGGGTCGTCGTAGAAGTACCCTACGCCCTCGAATGCAAGCGGCACAGCTCCTCCTTCAGCTCCTGCGGGCGCACGTGGACGCCCGCGTCGATCCCTCGTTCGCGCAGCGCCAGCGACAGCGCGCAGGAGAACGGCACGTCGAGGTTCAGGTGCTCCAGAAGGCCCGCCTGCGACAGAACCTCGTCGGGCGTGCCGGTGCAGGCCACGTGCCTGCCGTTCAGCACGATGACGCGCTGCGCGAGCGCCGCCTCCTCCATGAAATGAGTGATCATCACGATGGTGATGCCGGCCTCGTGCAGCTTCCGGCACAGGGACAGCAAAGACGTGCGCCCCTGGGGGTCCAGCATCGAGGTCGCCTCGTCCAAGATGACGATGTCCGGGCGCATCGCCAGCACGCCGGCCACCGCGACGCGCTGCTTCTGCCCGCCGGAGAGCGCCGCGGTCTCGCGCTTTTGGAAGCCGCTCAGCCCCACGGCCTCCAAGCTCTCGTCCACGCGCAGGCGCAGCTCCTCGGCGGGGATGCCCAGGTTCTCCGGCCCGAAGGCCACGTCGTTCTCGACGAGGCTCGCGACCAGCTGGTCGTCGGGGTTCTGGAACACCATGCCCGCACGGCTGCGGATGGCGTAGACCGCCTCGGCATCGGCGGTGTCGCGCCCCAGCACCACGACCCTGCCCTCGTCGGGCGAGAGCAGGGCGTTCATGTGCTTGGCGAGGGTCGACTTGCCCGAGCCGTTGCCGCCCAGGATGGCGACGAACTCGCCGCGCTCGATGCGCACGTCGACGCCTTGCAGCACGAACGTGTCGCCATCGTAGGTGAACGAGACGCCGTGGGCATCGACGGCGGGCGCGGTGCCCTCGTCGGGCGCCGGCTGCTCGGCGGGGGCGAGCCTTTCGGGGCCGGTCCCCGCATCGGCGGCGGGCTGGGCGGCGGAAGCGGCTTCGATCACGGTTAGCGACCTTTCACTTGCTTTTTGCGCGGGGTGATGAGGTTGGAGATGCTCTTGTACACCGCCAACGTCAGCACGGCGTTGATGATGCCCTTGAGCAGGTTGAACGGCACCAAGATGGGCAGGATCATAGCGACGACCGCATCCATGGGCACGCCCAGGTAGGCGGGCGTGATGACCAGGTTGCCGATGATCGCCATGATGACGGCGCAGACGACGCTCGCCACCAGGCCGACGATCGCGCGCGGGAGCGTGCGGCCGTGGCGGTAGATGATCGCGGCGGGGACGACGAAGCCGATCACCACCAGGATGTTCATCACGGCGCCGGAGAAGTCGGCCATCAGAAGCCCGTGGATGATGGCGCCGGCGATGCCCACCGCCAAGCCGCTGCCCGCGCCGAACGCGAAGCCGCACACCATGGCGGGCATGGCCGAGGCGTCGTACTTCAGCCACGTAACGCCCGGGATCAGCGGGAACTCGATGAACGACAGCAGCACGCCGATGGCGCACAGAAGCGCCATGGTCACCAGCTGGCGGGTGCTCCATTTGTTGGTGTTCTTGATGCCGGCGCCCTGGGTGCCGGCGATGTCGGTTTGGCTCATGGCGAACCCCTTTCCGCAGGTCTTCGATTGGGAAGGGCTTGCTTTCCGGCCTGCAGAAGAAAACGAGCCCGTATGGATTCCTTTCCATACAGGCTCGTTGGTCCGCGTGGGAAACGTTCGCGGAGCCTGCGCGCCCGCCGCGACGCCGGGCATCCTGCCCGATACGGCGCCTGCGGATACGCGAAGCTCGCGCTTCCTGCGGATCTCTGCCTCTTCCATCCGGACTTTGACCGTTGGTCCCGGGTTCCCACCGGAGTCAGCCTCGGGCTTTCCCTTGGGAGGAAGGCCGTCGGGTCGCGGACTGCCGGCCGTTTGCTGCGCTGAGCCCCTGCGCCTTGCGGCGTTGCGGGCGTTTCCGCCATCGGCCGGATCACCGCCAGTGAGGGATTTCACCTCGCCCTGAAACAGAATCCATGGGTGCCATTCTAGCGTTCGTTTTGCAGGAGCGCAACGCGAAGCGATGGTGGCAACATCAATGAAACAGTTGAGCCTACGCTTCGGGACGAGAGGGCCTCGATGCCGCAGGCTCTGCGTTCTCTCCGGCAAGGTACTCTTGCGCCACTTGATCGATGCGCGCATAGGATGAAACCATAAGCGAGGAGAAGGATTCTTCCAGAAGGGAGAGCGTATTGCGGAGGCCTCTTTCGCTTTCGGCGGCGAGCGATTTTCTTCGCTTCATATCCTTTCGGAACTCCTCGAGCAGTGTCGGCAGAAAACGCAGCGCGGTTTCGAAGGCCAGGGAGAAGGCGTCGGTGCGGATGCCCATTCGGCGTAACGGTTCAAGCAGACGTGTCATCGATTTTGCAGCGTCGCGGAAGTCGAGGCAGCGAGCCAGCGATACGCTTGCCGCCATAAGGCAAACGAGTCGAGCTATCGTGATCAAGGCGTTAGAGAAGCCGTCTTGGTAAAGGGAAAGCCCTCCGATTCTGAAAAGAACGTCTCCTTCTTGGCAAGAAGCCACCTGCGCGACCACGGTGATCGCGGCGATGAAGAGAAGCGGCATCAGGGCTCCGCGCATGTCTCGCAGCTCCATCTTCGACCAGATCGCGAAGGCGCCTGCTATAAGGCAGCAGGATCCCAAGGACAGGGCGGTTTTGCAATGGAAGAGCGCGAGGAGGTAGACGAGGAAGCCGATAACCAAGATGGTGCTGGGCGCGCGCCTTCCTCGCCCAACGCGGCTCGTCTTGGAACCTTGTCGGGATGAGGCTGCCATGGCCGCCATGTCATCGACATGCATCATGCCTCGATCGGCTCCAGAGGAGAGGCGAGTTTTTTCGCCACCATGCCGGTCGCGACGCCGGTGATGCTGGAAGCCAAGACGAGGATCGGCGCACTGTACCAAACCAGGGGGGTTCCCAGCATAAGCCACGCCACGGCAAGCTGGCCGGTTATGTGCATCAATGCGCCGGCGACCGTTGCAAGGACGAGGTCGACGCCGAGCAGCCTGATGAGCAAGCCCATCGTCAACGTGGCGAGAAGCGTTCCCGCAGCTGAATAGGCCATCATGATGGGGGACCCGAAAAGGAAGCCCGTGGCTAGAACCTTGATTGCGGCGATGCAGCATCCGCTTTTAAAGTCGATGAGGGCTAATGCGACCGCCACCACGGCATTTGCGAGTCCGAGCTTCACGCCAGGCAAGGGTATGGGGACGAACGTCTCGGCATAGCTCAAAACGAGCGCCATCGCCGCCAGCATGCCGACCGTCGCCCATTTCCGGGCTTCTTCGGGGGACAGCCTTCCCGGTTGGGCGCCGGTTTTCGGTTGGGGCTTCGCGGATGCGGTCTTCGGCAGGTCGTCCATGGTCATCGGCTTATCGAATCGAGGGATTCCGAAGGATCCTGGCTCTCTCCGCTCTTGCCGTCGGAGGGGTCGACGATTTCGATCCATAGCTTATGGGGAAGGCAGATGATCTGCTGGGGAGGCTGCGATATCTTTCCCTGCTTCATGCAATCGTGGGTTTCGCAGTCGGCGTCGGCTACGTAGACCTCGCCGTCCTCGACCACGATCGTGTTATATCCCAATTCCGTCTCGATGGTGATCGAATCGTCTCGATCGAGGGGCAGCGTTGTGGAGGTCCCTTCGAAATCATGGACGATGGCAACGGGAGCTTTCGTTTCCGAACCGCACGCCAGCACGATCGTGATGAAAAGGCTGGCGGCCAAAGCCAGCGCGATCACGATGGCGACGGCGGTATTGGCGGCGCGTTTCTGTTTGGACTCGTCTTTCACGAGGTTTCCGTTTCTCTGAAGGGTTCGCTCGACAGTCCGGAAGTGCGGAAGGTCGAACCCGTGGCGCTGATGAGAAGCGCCTCGATATTCGGCAGTTGTTCGATGAACTCGATGGAATCGCCCGGATCCATCATGAAAAGAGCCTTCGTGTACCCTTCGCCGTCAACGCCTGAAGGTGAGACGATGCTTGCGCTGACCAGATCCGTTTCGACCGGGTATCCCGTGCGGGGGTCTAAGATGTGCCAGTACCGTTTACCGTCCTTGACGAACTGCCTTTCGGTCAGGCTGCTGGTCACCAAGGAGCAATCTTCAAGGTCGTAGGTTGAAACGACCTCCCCTGCATCCTCGAAGGGGTTTTGTATGCCGATTCGCCAAAGGGTGCCATCCGGTTTCGTCCCGATCGTGCGTATGGTGCCCCCGAGGTCTATGCAGGCGCTTCGGCAGCCTTCCTGAGAAAGGAATGCGGCAAGGTCCTCGGCGACGTACCCTTTGGCTATCCCCCCGAGATCGAGCTTCGATTCCGGGTCGAGCAGCGTTACGGTGCACCCGTCCACTTCGACGTTGCGATAATCGACATGGCGAACCGCTTCGGCGATCGCCCCCTCGTCGGCAACGATGCCTTGCTTGAAGTCCCAAAGGCTCGAAACGGACCCGATGGTTATATCGAACAGGCCGTCGGTCGCGCGGCTATATTCGAGCGCTTGCTCGATTATGCGTGCGGTGTCGGGATCCACCTCGATAGGGGATCCTTCTGAGGCGTTGATTCTTCCGATGTCGCTTTCGGGGATGGTGCGGGAGAACAAAGACTCGAAACGATAGCAACGATCGATCGCTCGGTTCACTGTGTCCGTGGAGCAGAAAGCAGTGATCGTCGCCACGGTGTCGAAGACGAACACCGTGGCGCTGCTCATTTCCCCGTCCGAGGCGTGGGAGCTTAGTTCACCGGAAGACGGTTCTGGGGCGCAGCCGATCGCTCCGCAGATGGCGGAAAGCGAGGCGAGCGCCCCGAGCTTCATGAATGTCCGGCGAGTGAGGGCCACCTTAAGCTCCGAAGATGCCGAGCGGGGCGAGGATGGACAGGAGCGAGATGGCTATGATCGCGATCCCGAGGACCAGCACGAACCAATCGTAAGGCTTCATGGGCTTGGATTTCTTTGTGTCGCCGTGGGAGGTTTTGCTCTCGGCCTTCTTCTCGACGGCTGTCTCGTCGAGGGTCTTTTCCGTTTCGGAATCCGATGATGCCTCGACGGTATCCTGCTTTTTCGGTTTCGGGTGGATGAGCTTCGCCGCCTTCGATCTTATCACGACGATCTTCGTGAGCACGTAGCCGACGGGGCAGGCGAAATTGCAATAGATGCGTCGCGAGAAGAGGGCGCCCAGCAGCACCAGCGGAAGAAGCGCCCATTGGATGCCCACGCCAACTTGCCCGAATATCAGCGAGAAGGGTTCGTAGCTGGCGAAATCCAGGCTATGGATGCCGAAGGACAGCGCCAACGAGACGAAGAGCAGCAAGCCCGGTCCCCATCGAAGAATCTTCCCGACAAGGGGGTTGAGCGGTTTTTTCCCGATGGTGCCGCCGAAGGCGAAGATGGCCTCCTCCAGCGCGCCGAACGGGCAGATTCGCTGGCAGTAGACGTTCTTGCCTGTCGCGATGACCAATATGAGCACGCCGAAAACCAAGAGGTACCAGCGCAAATAGTCGATGATGCTAGGCCAGTCGAGCGAGAACAGGGCGATGAGCACGGTGAGCGTGATGAATTGGGCCGCGATGAAGCCCATGACGACGATCGAATAGACGCGGCATACCCAAACCAGCACCTTGTTTTTCGAAAGGAGAGTGGTCGCCAATGCCAAGATGAGCATGACGAACACGAGCACATCGAGGTAGCCGACGCCGATCTGGTTATCGTGGCGCTCGACATCGGTGTCGAGATAATGCTCGCCGACATAGGCGACGCCTTCCTCGACGGCTTTAGTCGACGCGTTCGATGAGATCGTCGCATGGCTGATGGCATCGACGTTCGTGTTGATGCTGAACCCTTCCGAGATGGGGTCTCCCACGAAGTTGTCCTTGAAGAACGATCCGCCGATCAGCTTCCTGAAATACGAAGGCGTTTCCCCTTGGGCGTAGGCTCGGGCATCTAGCACCGTGCCGTCCATGCCCACCAAAGTCGCCATCGTGATATCGGATTGGTATCCGTAATGGCTGGTAAGAACCAGGTAGCCAGCGAGGTTTCCCTCCGAGGAGACTTCGTAGACGACGGGATCCTGGTTGATCAGCTCATAGGAGTCGAACTCGTCGTAATCGTCGAGGAACGATTCGTCGATCGGCTCTTGGTACATGAGGTTCATCGCGAAGAGGATGGCGATGATCGCGCATCCGGCGATGAGCGCGAGGTTCTTCGGTTTGGAAAACCAATTCCGAGACGCTTTGCCACTAGCCATTGCTCAGGCCCTTCTTCCACGTGTTGTTGTCTTTCAGGAAATGGAGGACCCTCTTCACGAGAATCGCTTCCGCTAATTCCTCGTCACCGAAATCGGGTTCGGCGAGAAGCGTGCGGACGTATTGATCCCGATACTCCTGCTTGTACGTCTCGATGTCTTCGGGGGTGACTTCGATGCCCTCGACTTCGGCTATCGATTCGATGGTGAGGTTTTCCAGCGCGGTTCGCAGAAGGTTCGCCTTGCAGTAATCGGGAAGCTCGTCTTCGGTTATGCCGTTTATGTAGCAGAACGCCCCGATGGGCTTCTTGCCCTTTTTCAAGCCTTCGCGAAGATCCCGCTCCGCCCGCGCCGCCTCTTCTTCGAGGGCGTTCTCGTCGAGGCGGTAGGTGACATTGTCGATGACGGTGTTGATGAGCTCGTTGAGGTAGGCGGTCTCGTCGCCGTCGGCTTCGACGACGAGACCGACATAGGAGCCGAGGGAGAAGTCGGTGAGAATCTGCTTCATGGTCCATCCTTACTGGTAGATCGATGAACGCGCCAACGCGCCCGCCCTTTTCGGGGCAGGCGCGTTGGAGGGACATATGGGAAGGGAGCCTTACGCTTCCTCGGCCGCCTGGGCGGGCTTGGCGCCCTCCTTCTTGGGCATGCCGAGGCGGAACCCTATCACGCCCAGGATGATGCCGATGCCGCCGAACATGAGCAGGCCCATGGCCGCCGACTGGGGCTCGGTCTCGGTGAGGGAGGCGTAGGCCCAGTCGATGCCGAAGCACAGCGCCAGCAGCCCGACGATCCACAGCGCGTAGACGCCGGCCAGCTTGCCGGCGGCGAAGCCGGCCTTCTTGTAGTGGAGGATGACCAGCGTGGCCACGACGCCGAACAGCGCGCCGACGATGGAGTAAACCAGCATTGCGTGCCTTCCTTTCCTAGATGTCTTTCCGCCAGAAGTCGGTGAGGGTCTGATCGTCGGGTATGCCGCCGTAGCCGAAGAACCCGTCGAAGTAGCGCGCGATCGTGCTGAAGCCGGGCACCTGGGTGACGATGCGCAGCACGTCGTGGTGCCAAACTTGAGGCTTGTTGTAGGGGCACACGCCGATGCAGATGCCGCAGTCGTTGCCGTTCAAGTTGAGATACCAGTTGATCAGGCATTTCTGGGCGTCAAGCTGATACTTCTTGATGCCGTCCTGGGCGCACAGGCTGTTCGGCACGTTCTCCGGATCGTCGATGCTCAGGTGCGTGATGGCCTCCGAGGGGCACGCGTCGGCGCACAGCTGGCAGCCCTCGCAGAACTGGGTCACGCCGAAGGACTTGGGCTTGTCGTACTCGAACTCGCAGTCGGTGTAGACCTTGGCGAGGCGGACGCGGGGGCCGTACTCCTCGGTCATGAGGATGCTCATGCGGCTGCCCTCGCCCAGGCCGGCGCGGATCGCCTCGGCGACGCTGGGGGAGGCGTTGTTGCCGCAGTGGTAGGTGTTGTAGCCGAGCTTGCGAAGGAACATGGCCAGACGCAGGCTCACTTCCGCCATACGGGAGTAGGCGGTGTAGGTTGCGCCGGTCTCGATCATGGACCCGCTTGCCTTGAAGCACTCGTAGTCCATCTCGAATGCCAGCACGATGACGGATTTGGGCTCGAACCCGAAGTCCATCGGACGCTCGATATCCACCAACTCGGGGATGGTCTTCCCCTTCATATCGACGGGCATGGCGACCTCGGTTGCATAGACGAAGCGCTCGTCGTAAGGGGCGATGCCCACGAGGCTGGCGCCATACACCTTGGCCGCTTTCTTCACGGCGTAGGATGCCTGGGCGAGGCTTTCGAACTCGTATTTCTCGTCGGAGACGTCGAAGAAGTTCGCGCCGCCGTTCGGATAGCTTGCACTGGTTTGCGCGTACATGGACAGCGGGATGTACTCGCCATCTTCATTCTGGAAATGGCAGCAGCTGTCGAAAGAACGTCCGGCGCCGGTCACGCTTGCGCCCAGCAGGTTGTAAGTCGCCTGCCCGCCGTATTCGAAGGCGTAGTCGATCTGGGTGTAGCCGGGATCGCCGTAGGTGAACGGGGTTTCCGTGTTCTTCCCGCTCCATTGGTCCATGAGCTCTTGGTTGTCGCGCTCGTCTTGGGGAATCATCCCGTTGGGGACGAGGCGCGCCCTCATGAAAGCGACGTTCTTGACGTCGAAGCGCTTGAACTTCTCCGGGTCGATCTCGAGCATGTCGTCGATGGAGTCGTAGTAGGTCGCCGCATGGGCTTCCTCGGCGCTTCCCAATCCCAGCAGGGAGGCGGCGCCTAGCGTGGCTCCCGCCACGGCGCCCATTTTGAGGAAGTTGCGGCGGCTGATCCCCTTGATCTCCTTAACGCTGTCTGTCATATGATCCCCTCTCGTATGGAAGCGAACAGCCTTGGTCGCATTGTTCCAAAATCGCCGGGGTTTGAATTGCACCTGCAAGGGGTATACCCCCATCTACCCCTTGTCGGGGTAGATGGGGTAAGGTGCGAAAAGAGGAGGGAACCGAGGCGTTCCCGCGATCGAGGCTGTGATACCATCGGGGAGCATTCGGGGGGATGCGAAGATGAAGCGATCGCAAGGAGGGGCGAAAGCGATGCTGGGCAAAGGTGCCGTGCTGCCGTGCGGGGGGGGGGCGTTGTGAGATTCTTCCGTGATCTGCTCGGCGCTTTGCCGCGCGGGAGAAGCGCCGCCCTGTTCTTCGTCGCGTTCCTGTTCTTCTACATCGAGCATTTCAATGTTTTCGGCAACCCTCACGTGATGTGGCTGTGCACCGGAGGCGAATGGAAGAGCGGCGCCGGGTTGAGCCCGTTGGCGGTTATCGTCACCTGCTGCGCGTTTTTCGTCCTGATGCTGTTCTACATGCGGAACAAGTTCTATGTGAGCCGGGGCATGGGATTGGTCGCCAGCTGTGCGCTCATTGCATGCGTGCCGTTGTATTGGCTTGTCGCAAGCATGACGGGCTGGGGGCGTTCCTTCCCGGCAGGCTGCGTGATCTTGGGCTTGTACTCCTTCGGCCACCTCTGCTTCCTCCCTGTGATCGTGAAGCATCTCGCGATGGTTGGCCCCACCAAGGCGCTGTTCTTCTATGCGGCGGTGCTCGTCTGCGAAAAGACCGTCCGCCCTTTGCTGTTGGACATGCCCACCGCATTCCTCGGGCTTTGGATAGCCGTTTCCCCTGTGGTGGTCCTAATATGCGCGAGAGCGGCTGAGCGGTGCGCTCCGGTTAAGGTGGAGCTGAAGACGAACGTCCGCACGCGCATCCCCAAGGTGCTCCTCATCACCCTTGTCGTCGTGGGCGTTCTTATGGGCCTGTTTTCCCAGTTGGAGAGTGGCGTCGTTCGTCCGCCCATTGCATCCGTTGCCGAGGCGGTGATCGCCGCCGGGATCATCGTGCTCACGTTCTTCGCGACGCGTTTGAATTTCAACCGGCTGTTCTACCTTATCAGCATCCCCCTTATGGTCTACGGTGTCGCGGTTCTGGCGGACCAGGGCTCGCCGTTCAGCCTGTTCGGCTTTCTGGTGTTCAATTTCGGATACGACTTCTTCTATGCGGCGCTGTGGTCGCTCTACAGCTATTTGGTGCGCTATTCGACGTTCAACTACTATTGGCTTCCCGTCGCCGGCGCCTTCGGATCGTATTTGGGAAGGGCTGTGGGCATTCTCTATTTCGAAGGATGCAAAGGCGAGCTTATCCCCGGAGCCGAAAACGCATATTGGCTTGCCATGGTAAGCATTCTGTTCGTGGCGACATTGACGGCGATATCGTTTTACGGCCGCAACAATATGAAAAGCGGATGGGGAAGCGTTTCTCCGCACGAAGAGTCGTATTCAGCCAACGGCTTCGACGCCAGTTGCAATGCCGTGGCGGCGATGGGCGGGCTGACCGTGCGGGAAAAGAACGTGTTCATGCTGTTGGCGAAGGGAAACAACAACAAAGCGATTGCCGAGAAACTGGGCATCTCGCCTGCCACCGCGAAAACGCACATCAAGCATATATACAGCAAACTGGGCGTTCATTCCCAGCAGGAGCTCATCGATATGGTGGAGCAAAACGAGCGGCAAGCGAAAGGATCCGGAGGAGCGTTTTCGCTCTAGAGGGAGGAGAGTGTCCCGATGAGGGCCCGATCGGGGCGGGCCCTCATCGGCGCCCCCCCCAAAGCCACAAGAACGCGCCCCCAAGGACGGGCAGGGGGCGCCCTACCCATACAACGCCCCCCGGGCCGGGGAGGGCCCCGCCCGCAAT
>URRZ01000053.1 GCA_900550385.1 uncultured Coriobacteriaceae bacterium
ACACCGCCTATGCGCCGCCTGCGACGAAGATCGAGGCGAGCGTCTACGAGGTCCCCGAGCACGAGAAATGACGGCATGCCCGATGCCGACGGCATGGCTTCGGGCGGCGCGTTGGTTTCAATATGGTGAATTGTCTGGGGATACCGTCCATATCGGGATGCGGCGGCGATCTTGCTGGTACAATGATCCAGATCAGGCGTTTGCGACCGGGTCCGCATCTGGGCCCGGTTTTTGCATCAATGGCAGGTTAGGCGGTAGGCACGGACATGGCACGGCATCATAGCTCGTCTTCCGATGGGGCTTCGAACAGGATCTTCACCATCCCGAACCTCATCTCGGCCATCCGCCTGTGCCTTGTGCCGATCTTCCTGGCGCTGCTTCTCAACGGGTTCAACCTCTATGCGACCTTCCTGTTCGCCCTGGCGGCAGGAACCGATTGGGTCGACGGGCAGATCGCCCGCAGGACCCACTCCGTTTCCCGCTTGGGGCAGCTGCTCGACCCCGCCGTCGATAGGATCCTCATGATCTCCGGCGTTGCGGGCCTGTTCATCGTCGGCCGCCTCCCGCTGTGGATCATCGTGCTGGTCGTCGCGCGCGACCTGCTGCTTCTGGCCGGCGGCGCCTACCTGCTGCAGCGCTGGGGCAAGCGCGTGGCCGTCATCTATCCCGGCAAGGTCGCGACGACCCTGCTGTTCGTCGGCTTTGCCGCGCTGCTGCTCAATTGGCCCTTGTTCAACGGGCTCGGCGTCGTCGACGCCGCATGGCTTCCCGGATTCGATTCGCAGATGTGCTGCTGGGGCATCTGGTTCGTGTACGCGGGGCTGGTTCTGGGTCTCATGACGACGGCATACTATGTTTTCGCAGGCATCAGGGCGCTGCGCGAAGCCCGAAGCGAGCAGATGGGGTCGAACGGGCGATGACGGATCGTAGGAACGAAGAGGGCAGGAGGCGCTACGCTTCCTCCGGGTCTTCACGGGGGTCCTCGCGCGCTTCGGGGCGGCCTTCCTCGAGCGGGCGTTCGTCCTATTCCAGGAGAACCCGTCCCGCCGACTCGACGCGATCCGGTTCCAGCCGAACCGGATCGACCGCGAGCGCTTCGCGCCGCCAGGACCCGGGCCTGCGCGACCGGCAGAGCGCCTCGAGGCGCAGCCTCGGACGCGGGGAGTCCCCGCAGCGCCGCTCCGCAGCGCCGAACTACGCGACGCCGGGGCTCTGGACCAAGGACGGCGACCGCGGAAGCGCCGGGTCCCGCACGTCGACGCAAGGGAAATCCGGCGGCATCCTCCAGACGGTCCTTTCCGCCATCGGCGGCTTCCTCCTGCTGGTGGCGCGCGGCATCATGATGCTCCTCGACGCCCTCGTGCGGCTCCTGCGGAGGAGCAGGGCCGCGTTGGCGATCTTCCTCGTCGTAGTCGTCATCGGCGCCGGCTCCCTCGTCGATATGGGCCTCAACTGGGGCAAGGCTTACGCCGGCGTCCATGTCGGCAGCGTCGACGTCTCCGGCAAGACCGAATCCGACATCGCCGCGTTGCTCAGGGACACCTACCAGTCCAGGCTGGAGTCGACGACGGTCACCGTCTATGCCAGCGAGGAAGCCAAGGAGGCTGCAGGGGAGAGCGCCGAGCAGGCGCAAAGCGAGGCCCTTGCCGAGCAGGTCTCGGTCGAGGACGCCCGCTCGAGCCAGCAGCTTTGGACCACCGACGCCTCCTCGCTTTCCGCGACCGTTCCCTACGAGGATCTCGCCGCGGAGGCTTTGGCCGTCGGCAGGGAGGACGGGGGCGTCCTCGCGCGCATCTCCGCCCTGTTCGGCGGATCCTCCGTCGACCTGCGCATCGACTACGAGGATACGCTCTTCGAGGGCTTCGTCTCGGGCATCGACAACGCGATCGGCTCGCCGCGCGTCGACTATTCCATCCAGGTCGTGGACGGGACCGCATCCGTGACGGAGGGCCACGACGGCATGATGATCGACAGGGACGTCTTCGCCGGCAAGCTGGCGGACGCTTTCCTCGAAAGCGACGATCCCTCGTTCGTCGCGGAAACCGAATACGCCCCGTTGCGCATCGACCAAGCCGCCGCCCAAGCCGTGTGCGATCGCGTCAACTCGGCGATATCCCTCGGCGTCGTCATCGATTTCGAGGGGACCACGTGGAGCCTGAGCGCCACGCAGGTGGGTTCCTGCGTGGCCACCAAGGTCGAGGAGGCGGAAGGCGGCTGGGAGCTCGTCCCGTACATCGACGAGGCCGTGTCGAAGCCCCTGCTGCTTTCGCAGGCGCAGGAGCGCCACGACGGCGCCAAGGCGCACGTCACCTTCAACGAAAACGACGACGGCTCCTTCACCGTCCACACCGACGGCACGGGGCATGTCCCGCTGACCTCGGAGGCGAGCCAGGCGATCGACGCCGTGCTGTTCGGCGGGCAGGATTCCGTCGAGGTCGCGCCCCAGGAGCAGCATGCCCAAGACGCCGGCGCGACGCTCTGCCAGCGCGCCGCCGACGGGACCGTGCAGGTGTCGATGGCGTGCGCCACCGCGCCCACCGAGCTGCCCTTCGAGGATGCGCTCGACGCCGGCGTTGTGTCGTCGATATCCTCGTTCACGACCGAGTATTCCAGCGGGGCGGGGACCGAGAACCGCAACCACAACATCCACCTCGCCGCCGACCTTCTGGACGGATCGATCGTGGAACCGGACGGCACCTGGTCGTTCAACGAGACCGCCGGCAACTGCAACGAGGAGGCGGGCTTCCTCGGCGCGGGATCCATCGTCGACGGGGAATACACCGACGAGGTCGGCGGCGGCATCTGCCAAGTTGCCACGACGGTGTTCAACGCCGTGTACGAAGGCGGCCTGCCCGTCGTCGCGCGCACGAACCACTCGCTCTACATCGCAAGCTACCCTGCCGGCCGCGATGCCGCGGTCAGCTGGCCGTACCTCGATTTGAAGTGGGGCAACGACACCGGCAGCGATATCCTTTTGCTCATGACCTGCACCGACACCTCGGTGACGGCGACGCTCTACGGCGTCTCCCCGGGCTACACGGTCGCCACGGAGGAGGGCGCTTGGGAGAAGGGCGAGGAGTACGACACCGAAACGGAAGAGGATCCCTCGCTTGCGCCCGGGACGAGCTACGTCAAAACCGCCGGCAGCGACGGAAGCAGCATCTACGTCATCCGCACCGTCACCGATCAGGACGGCAACATCGTCAGGCAGGATCGCTTCGACTCGATCTACGATCCCATCACCGAGGTGATCGTGACCGGGCCGGGAGGGGATTCCTCCGACGATGCCGGATCGGATTCGGGCGCGGGGAACTAGGGAAACTAGGGAAACTAGGGAAGGGAATGGCGGCTCAGCGAGCCGAACGATACAGGAAAGGTGATGAGACAGTGTACTACCAGCCAGACATCGAAACCATGCCCGCGGAGCAGCTGCGCGAACTGCAGCTCGACCGCATGAAGCGCTCCATCTCCTACGCATACGAGAGGATCCCGCTCTACCGCCAGCGCTTCGAGGAGGCGGGCGTCGTCCCCAGCGACCTCAAGACGCTCGACGATCTGGCGAAGTTCCCGTTCCTCGTCAAGCAGGACATGCGCGACGCCTACCCGTTCGGCCTGTTCGCCGTTCCCGCCGGCGACGTCGCCCGCATCCATGCGTCCTCCGGCACCACCGGCCAGGCCACCGTCGTCGGCCATACCGCCAACGACCTCAAGAACTGGGGCGACTGCTTCGCGCGCGGCATCTACATGGTGGGCGGCGACAGGGACTCCACCATCCAGGTCTCCTACGGCTACGGCCTGTTCACGGGCGGTCTGGGCGCCCATGCGGGCGGCGAGGCGGTAGGATGCTCCGTCATCCCCACCTCCTCTGGCAACACCAAGCGCCAGATCCAGATGATGAAGGACCTCGGCACCGATATCCTGGCCTGCACGCCTTCCTATGCGCTCCTCATCGCCGACACCGCCATCGAGATGGGCTACGACCCCGCCAAGGAGTTCAAGGTCTCCGGCGTGATCCTGGGCGCGGAACCCGCTAGCGAGAACATGCGCCAGGAGATCCGCGAGAAGCTGGGCGTCCAGTACTGCGACGTCTACGGCCTCTCCGAGGTCATGGGCCCCGGCGTAGCCATGGAATGCTCCGAATCTCACGGCCTGCATGTGGCCGAGGACCATTTCTACGCCGAGATCGTCGACCCCGACACCCTGCAGCCGGTGCCCGACGGCACCTACGGCGAGCTGGTGTTCACCACCCTCACGCGCGAATGCTGCCCGCTGGTGCGCTACCGCACGCGCGACGTCACCCGCATTATCCCCGGCGAATGCGCATGCGGGCGCACGCACCGCAAGATCGACCGCATCATCGGCCGCACCGACGACATGATGATCATCCGCGGCGTCAACGTCTTCCCGTCCCAGATCGAGCAGGTCATCACCGGGTTCCCGGAGATCGCCACCCAATACCAGATCGTGCTTTCCAACAACGGCCCGCTCGACAAGATCGAGCTGCAGGTGGAGCCCGAGCCCGACTTCCCGTTCGACGAGATCCGCAAGCTCGAGGACCTGAAGAACCGCCTGCATGCCGAGCTGAAGAGCAACCTGCAGATCTCGGTTGACATCCGCATCGTCGAGCCCAAGACCATCGCGCGCAGCGAGGGCAAGGCCAAGCGCATCATCGACCAGAGGAACTAGAAGGAGGGACTCGCCATGATCTCGCAACTCACCGTTTTCTTGGAGAACCAGAAGGGCCGCCTCGCCGCAGCGTGCCGCACCATCTCGGATGCGGGCTTCAATATGCACTCGCTCTTCATCGCCGACACCCAGGACTTCGGGGTCGTCCGCCTGCTCGTGGACAATCCGAAGGCGGCCGCGGCGGCGCTTCGCGACGCCGGGTATCGCGCGACCATCACGCCCGTCACCGCCGTGCGCGTCCCCAACCGCCCCGGCGGCTTGGCGGAGCTGCTCGAGTACATGGACAGCCAGGATGTGAACATCGAGTACGGCTACTGCTTCACCAGCAGCGCAGACTTCGCCATCGACATCCTCAAGACCGACGAGGACGCCCAGCTTGAGGAGAAGCTCGCCGCCGGCGGCTTCACGACCGTCAAGCCCGAAGAGATCTACGCGGTCGACTAGAGCCATGCCCAGCCCCCGCCCGCATAACGAACCCATGGCGTTGCGGCCTTCCTTGCCCGGACGCCTCGCGCGCTTCGCCTTCATCGCCGCCGCCTTGGCCTTGCTCGCCTCGTGCCTCGCGCCCGCAGCCGCTTCCGCGGAAGTGCGCAGGGCGGACGTCGTCATGGGCTCCACCGTGGAGGAGCGGGGGCTGACGGTCGCCCAATGCCCGAGCATCGACGCGCTGTACGCTTGCGTGATGGACGAGAACGGCACCGTCTATTTCGAGCGCGACGCCACCAGCCCCACGCAGATCGCGTCGATCACCAAGATCATGACCGCCGTCGTCGCGCTGGACGCGGTCGACTCGGGGCTCATGTCCCTCGATGACCGGATCGTCGTCTCCTCCGAGGCGGCCGAGGTGGGGGAGTCCTCCGCCGGGCTGCAGGAAGGCGACGTCATGACGCTGGAGACCGCGCTCTACGCCCTGCTCCTGCCTTCCGGCAACGACGCCGCCGTCGCCATCTCGCAGACGGTCGGCCAGGCGCTCCTGGCCGAGCAGGGAAACGGCTCCGCATCGGCGGAGGAGGGCCTGTCCGCGTTCATCGACGCGATGAACGCCAAGGCGTCGTCGCTCGGATGCGTCGACACGGTGTACCGCAACGCCCATGGGCTCGACGACGGCGAGTTCGAAGGCGATCAGCACAGCTGCGCCGCCGATCAGGCGCTCGTCGTCCAGTATGCGATGTCGAACGAGACGTTCAGGACGGTGGTCGCTTCCGGGGACACGGCCATCGAGGTCGAGCGGGGCGGCGAAGACGTCTCCATCGAACTGCAGAGCACCGACGGCTTCATCGACATGTACGAATACGCATGCGGGGTGAAGACGGGCTTCACCGACCTTGCGGGCCCTTCGTTCGCCGGCGCCGCCAACGACGGCGAACGATACCTGTACGCGATCGTCATCCATTCGTCTTCCGAAAGCCAGCGCTTCTCGGATGCGCAGACGCTGTGCGAATGGGCATACGGGAACATCATCGATTACGAGCTGGCGAACAGCGACGAATCGATGCAGATGACATCGCAGTCCCTGTCGGGTTCGGTCCCCGTCGTCGCCTACGCCGCCCACGCGGATTGGATCGACCGCACCGTCCCCGTGACGCTTTCGAACCCAGAGGCTTCGGTCGAGGTGTTCGCCTTGAACGGCAACATAAGCCAGTCGTTCGAGTTCGACGAGATCCATGGGACCGTGCATGCCGGGGATAGGGTCGGCACTGCCACGTTCAAGCAGAGGAACGAGGTCGTTGCGCAATACGACCTCGTTGCCAGCCAGGACGTGGCGGCTCCCAATTTCTTCGAAAGCGTCGGGATCTGGTGGGACAGGCTGTTCCGCTCGTTCTCGGGCAGCCCGACCGTTGCCGAGTCGACGGTGGTGAACGAGCTTCCCCTCATCAACGATAAGACGGCGTTGACGGACAGCGCCGCATAGCGAGCCATCCGCCCCATCGTCAGGCGACCTCGACGGGGCGGCGAAAGCGAAAGGAACCTTTTATGAACGCGACATGCCCCGTTTGCGGCAACCAGCTGCCGGAACAGGCGGCGGTCTGCCCCCACTGCGGCTTCCGGCCGCAGGGCGCAACCCAAAGCTTCCAGCCCATCGCATTCGGCGCCGAGCCCGCCTCCGCGCCGGTCGAGCCCGATCCCGCCAAGGCGACGCTCAGCTTCATCCGCGGCCCGCAAACCGGGGTCGCGTTCGAGCTGGAACCCGGGACGCTCTCGATCGGCCGCAATCCGCAGTGTGACATCTTCCTGAACGACATGACCGTCTCGCGCCAGCATGCGAACCTCGTCCATGGCGAGAAGGGGTGGGAGATCCACGATGCGAACTCGTTCAACGGGGTCTGGGTCAACAACGAAAGCATCGACGTCCACGTTCTTCAAGACGGCGACCTGCTGCAGATCGGAGCGTTCTGCCTGCGCTTCTCCAGCAAGTGATGCCATGATGGCCGGGGTGCCGCATTCCGCTTGAGCAGGTCGAGGATTTCCAGAGGGGGTACGCACATGGAGTTGATGTCGGGAAACGAAGCCATCGCGCAGGGCGCATGGGAAGCCGGGGCGTCCATCGGGGTCGCCTATCCCGGCACGCCCTCCACCGAGACGATGGAGGAATTCGCGAAGAAGGACGGCGTCTACGCCGAATGGTGCACCAACGAGAAGGTTGCGCTTGAGGTGGGCTTGGGCGCCGCCGCCGCAGGCGCGAAGGTGCTCGCAACGATGAAGCACGTCGGCGTCAACGTGGCGGCCGACCCGCTGTTCACCGCTTCCTACACCGGGACGGGCGCGGGCGCTTTGGTCATCCTCGCCGCCGACGACCCGGGGATGTATTCCTCCCAGAACGAGCAGGATTCCCATTACTACGCCGATGCGGCGGGCATCCTCATGTTCGATCCCTCGGACTCGGCAGAAGCGCTCGACTTCTCGCGACGCGCTTTCGAGCTTTCCGAGCGCTACAGCATGCCGGTCTTCATCCGCTCCACCGTGCGCGTCTCGCACACGAAGACGCCCGTCGAGCCTGGCCCTCGGCAGGAGCCCGAACCCAAGGATTACGTGCGCGACCCTGCATCCTGGGTGATGATGCCGGCGTTCGCCAAGCCGCGCCGCAAGGTGCTCCTGAAGAGGATCGATGCGCTGAGGGAGCTCGTCGACGGCATGCCCGACGTCAATCGGGTCGAGATGCGGGACCCCTCCATCGGCATCATCTGCGCCGGCGCCGTCTACCAGCACGTGCGCGATGCGATGCCGGATGCGTCCGTCTTCAAACTGGGGATCACGTGGCCCTTGCCGGTCGGGCGCCTGAAGGAATTCGCGGATGAGGTCGATGCGGTCTACGTGGTCGAGGAGGCCTCGGAATACCTGAGCGGGCGCATCGCCGCCGCCGGCGTGGGTTTGAGCGCCTTGCCCCATCCGCTTCCGCGCGACGGCGAGCTCTCCCCGGGCTTGATCCGGAAGGCGTTCGGCTTCGAAGACCCCGACCATGCCGAAACGCCTGCGGGGATACCCGGAAGGCCGCCGGCGCTCTGCCCGGGCTGCCCCCATCGCCTGGTCTTCAAGGAGCTTTCCAGGATGAAGGCGATCGTGACCGGCGACATCGGCTGCTACACCCTCGGCGCGCTCCCGCCGCTTTCGGCAATGGACACGTGCGTCGACATGGGCGCGTCCGTTTCCATGGCGCACGGCATGGAACTCGCGTTCGCGGGCCGCGAGCATCGTCCCGTCGTTGCGGTTATCGGCGATTCCACGTTCGCCCATTCCGGGCTCTCCTCGCTTATTTCGACCGTCTACAACAAGGGCGCAGGGACCGTCTGCATCCTCGACAACCGAACGACGGCGATGACCGGACGTCAGGGCAACCCCTTCAACGGCGAGACGCTGCAGCACCGCCCCAGCAGGGAGCTCGACCTTGAGGGGATACTCCGCGCGCTCGGCATCGAGGATGTCCGCACGGTCGATCCCAACGACGCAAAGGCCGTTAGAGTTGCTCTAAGGGAAGCGACCGGCGCCGCCGACGAGCTTTCCGTGATCGTCTTCCGCTCGCCGTGCGTGCTCCTGGAGCGCAACGTGCGGCCCGCCTACCTCGTCACGGCCGACTGCACCGGATGCGGCGTGTGCCCGACGCTGGGATGCCCTGCCATCGGGAAGGATGCCGAAACGTCTCTCGCGAGCATCGATCCTTCGCTGTGCATCGGATGCGGTCAATGCGCGCAGTACTGCGTGCGCGGCGCCATCGTCTCTTCCGATCCCGCTTCGAACGGAGGCTCCCATGACTAGCACTTCCACTCAGACCGTCCTGCTGTGCGGGGTAGGGGGGCAGGGGACCATCCTCGCCGCCGACGTCTTGGCACATGCGGCGCTCGAAGCCGGCGCCACCGTGAAGGTTTCCGAGATCCACGGCATGGCGCAGCGCGGCGGCGCCGTGACCACCGTCGTGCGCTTCGGCGACGAGGTGTCCTCGATGGTCGCCGATCCCGGCTGCGCCGACTGCGTCGTCTCCTTCGAAACCACCGAGGCGCTGCGCAACCTCCCGTTCCTCAAAACCGGCGGCTACTTGCTCGTCGCTGACGAGACCATCAAGCCCCTTCCGGTTCTGATGGGCGCTGCGGGCATGCCTTCGAAAGCGCATGAAACGCTGAAGGAAGCGAACGCCGACGTGATCCCGGCCGGGAAGCTCGCCCAGAAGGTCGGCAGCCCCAAATCGGTCAACATCGTCCTTTTGGGCGCCCTTTCGACGAGGCTTCCGTTCCCTGTGGAAGCCTGGGAGAAGGTCGTCGCCGACCGGGTGCCCCCCAAGACGGTCCAAGCGAACCTCGACGCGTTCCATGCGGGGCGCGATTTCGTCTCCTAGCCGCTCCAACGATTGGAAGGTGCCGCATATGAGCATTCCGCAGATCAGCGTTTTCATGGAAAGCCGCCCGGGGCATTTGAGGAGGGTGCTCGACGCCTTCGAGGACGCCCACGTCAACGTCAGGGGCTTCAGCGCCTCCGACACGGGGGATTACGGCGTCGTGCGCTTCGTCGTCGACGACGCCGACAAGGCGCTTGCCGTGCTGAAGGGGATGGGTTCGGCCACCGCCAAGTCCGAAGTCCTCTGCCTGAGGCTTCCGGACAAGCCCGGCGAGCTCGCGCGCGTGATGGGGATCCTCGCCGATTGCGGCATCAACGTCTCCTACACCTACTCCCTCATCTCGACGTTCATCGTGGTCTCGGTGAAGGACATCGAAGGCGCCGAGAAGGCGTTGCAGGAGGAGCCGGTGGAAATCGCCACCATCGAGGATCTCGCATCGGCCGTCCCCGATCCGGGGGCGCAGCAGACGGAAGGGGTGAGGTAATGCAATCGCAGCGCAACGGCAAATCGGTCGACGTCGGCGTGAAAGGGGCCGCCCTCGCGGCGGCGGAAGCGGGCGATTTCTCCTCGCTGCCGATCTTCGACAGGGCCATCGAATGCTCCTCTCGCGAGAGGATCCGGGCGATACAGCTCGAGAAGCTCATCGCGCAGGTCGAATGGACCTACGATCGGGTCGAGTGGTATCGCTCGAAGATGGACGAGATGGGCGTCGCCCCCTCGGACATCCGGACGCTGGAAGACATCCGCAAGCTGCCGTTCACGGACAAGACGGTGCTTCGCGACACCTTCCCCTACGGTTTGTTCGCAGTGCCGCTCGACCAGGTGATCGAACTGCACGCCTCGTCCGGCACGACCGGCAAGCCCATCGTCGTCGGCTACAACCATCACGACATGGATGTGTGGAGCGACTGCATCGCGCGCCTTTCCCAGATGGCCGGCGTCGTGCCCGACGACCGCGTCCAGATGGCCTTCGGCTACGGCATGTTCACCGGCGGGTTCGGGTTGCACTACGGGCTGCAGAAGCTCGGCTGCATGATGATCCCCGCCGGCTCCGGCAACACCGAGCGCCATATCGAGATGATCCAGGACTACGGAACCACCGTCTTGGTGGCCACGCCCACCTATGCGCTGCACATCTGCGAGGTGGGGGAGCGCATGGGCTACGATTGGGAATCCTCCACGCTGCGCGTCGGGCTTTTCGGAGGCGAGCCCTGCCCGCCCGGCCTGAAAGCCGAGATCGAGCGCCGCATGCACATCGTCTGCACCGACAACTACGGGCTCACCGAGGTCATGGGTCCCGGCGTGTCCGGAGAATGCCTCGCAAGCCGCGACATGCAGCATATCGCGGAGGACCACTTCCTTTGGGAGGTCGTCGATCCCGAGACGGGAGAGCCCGTTCCCGAAGGCGAGATGGGCGAGCTCGTCCTCACGCCGCTCGACAAGCAGGCGATCCCGGTGCTGCGCTACCGCACCCACGACCTCACGCGCGTCATCACCGAACCCTGCCGTTGCGGGCGCACCCACGCGAGGATGCAGAAGGTCCGCTCCCGCAGCGACGACATGCTCATCATCCGCGGCACCAACGTCTTCCCCAGCCAGGTGGAGGACATCCTCGCCGGCATCGAGGGCATCACGCCGCATTACCGCATCATCGTCGACGAGGTCGACGGGCTCGATCGCATGACGGTCCAGACGGAGATCACGCCCGAGGCCTTCTCCGATTCCTTCGAGGAGATGGACCGCTTCCGCGCCCATGTGGCCGACAAGCTCAAGGGCACGCTTCTCGTCGGCGTGCGCGTGCAGCTGGTCGAGCCCGGCGGCATCGAGCGCACGACGGGCAAGGCCAAGCACGTCGAGGATCGAAGGAAATAGGCCCATCCGCATGCCCGAGAGCGCCGACACGGCCATCCAGCGCCCGGTTGTGGGGAGGTTCGCGCCTTCCCCCACCGGGCGCATGCATGCCGGCAACATCTTCGCCGCGCTGATGGCGTGGCTCATCGCGAAATCCCAAGGCGGGACGATCGTGCTGCGGATCGAGGACCTGGATGCGCAACGTTCGAAACAGGCCTACATAGACGCCGTCCAGCGCGATTTCGAAGCGCTGGGGCTCACCTGGGACGAAGGGCCGTACTTCCAGCACGGCAGGGACGAGGCATACCGCCGGGCTTTCGAAGCGCTCGATCGAAAGGGGTTGCTGTACCCTTGCTTCTGCTCCCGGGCCGATCTGCACGCGGCATCCGCCCCGCACAGGGGCGAGAAGCTCGTGTATCCCGGCACCTGCAGAAACCTATCCGAACGCGAGCGCTTGGAGCGGGCGCAGAGAAAGGATCCTGCCGTCAGGATAAAGGTTCCGCAGGAAACCATAGTGCTGGACGATCTCGTCCAAGGCGAATACAGCCAGGTGCTCGATAGGGATTGCGGCGACTTCCTCGTCCGACGCTCCGACGGCGCATTCGCCTACCAGCTTGCCGTCGTGGTCGATGATGCCGAGCAGGGGATCAGCTCGGTGGTGAGGGGCGTCGACCTGCTTTGCTCCACGCCGCAGCAGATGCTCTTGCAGGATCTCCTGGGCTACCCGCATCCCATATACGCCCACATCCCGCTGTTGGTGGGGGAGAGGGACCGCAGGCTGTCCAAACGCGATCGGGATGCGTCCTTGGACGCCCTTCTCCAGCGTTTCGGGACGCCGTCCGGGATAATAGGGCACATCTGCTGGCTCGTCGGCCTGCGCGACGTGGACGAACCCGCGTTGCCCGAGGAACTTCTCGCCGATTTCAGCATCGACGGCCTTCCCACCATGTTCGAGGACAACGTGCAGATCCAGTGGCGCTAGCCTGCCCGCAAGCCGATCCGCCTGCCGTCCCGCGCGATGGCGCGGCGCAGCAACTGGGAAAGCGATCTAGATGGCGCTGAAAGCCAGCCCCATTCCGAACGCGACGGCCGCGACCGCTATCAGGAACAGCAGCGTGGGGGTGGGGAAGGAGTCGACGCGCGCCTTCCTTGCCCGCCTCGCCATGCGCGCGGCCTCGGTGCTCTCCTCGCGGGCATCGACCTTCTTCAGCTCGCCTTCCGAGTCCCGCTTCATCCGCTGCATCGCGTAGAACGCGATGAGCGCGACGACGAACAGGAGGAATGCGATATTGTTGGCGACGATGCCGGCCGATTTGAGAGCGGGGAAGCCCGCGAACTCCGCCCCCTTGTAGACCGCGATGGTGACGAGGAGCAAGGCGAGCGCACCCGTCACAAGAGTCATGCGCTTGGCGCTTGTCCGGGCTTTCTCGAGCTGGGCATCCGATAGGGGATCCAGCGCTTTGCGCCCGATCAGCAGCCACAGCCATTCGCCCCTAAGGAACTGGACGGTGATCAGCACCGCCACGACGGCTAGGGCGCAGGCGGCGGCGAGGATGGCGATGGCGGTTGATTCCATGGTGGGCAAGGCTCCTTCATCGTGGAAAGGGACTGTTATCGTCGGCTGCTACAGCAAGGAGAGGTTCAAAAACCCGCCGGCGAGGATGGCGGCGGCGTAGAAGGCTCCAAGCGCTATGTTGACGCTGCAGATCTGCGCCATGGCGCCGATGCGGGACGGTGGCGCCAAGGGATTCAAAAGCAGCGCTTTGAGCAGGGGGATGATCGCAGCGAGCATGAACACGAGCGCTATCGTCCCCGGGGTGTACCATACGGCCACGATGGCGAAGATCGAGGCGATCCAAACCCAGACGAGCGCATGGTAGAGCCTTCGCGCGGCGGCGCGCCCGAGAAGCACGGAGAGGGTCTTCCTCCCCGCTTGGATGTCCTTCTCGACGTCGCAGGTGTTGTTCATCAGCATTATGAGCCCGACCCCGATGATCGTGGGTACGGCCCACACCAGCATCAGCGGGTCGAAGACGGACGTCAGCGCCTGATAGCAGGCGAGGGGAATCAGACCGCCCATGACGAAGCCGCTTGCAAGCTCGCCGATGGGAAGGTAGGAGATCGGGGTTTTCCCCGCCGAGTACATCACCACGACCAGCGCGCCCACGATGCCGATGGCGAGCGGGATCCAGCCCGCCATCGCTATGACGTAGGCCCCCAAGGCGAAGGCGGCGGCCAAGAACCCGATGGCAAGGCGTTTCGCCGAGCGCGGGTCGACGTTGTTGTAAACGAGGACGGCATCGGTGGGATCCACGTTGTCCTCGGCGGAGTCCGACCCGTTCACGTAATCGAAGTAGTCGTTGAACGTGTTCACAGCCGATTGCATAAGGATGCAGATGGCGAGGAGCACGATGGCCATGAGGGCGGAGAGATGGAATCCTTGGGATGCCGCGCAGCAGAACGCCACAAGCGCGGGAAGGATGGCGGCCGGCCAGGTATGGGGTGCCGCAAGCTGCAGGGCCATCAGTGGGGATAGGCGAGCGAAATCCGCCTGCTGCGGCGCTCCTGTTTGAGATACGATAGGTTCCATGAACCCATTGTAGCCTATAGGGAAAAGAGGGACGCGAGAATGCAGTCGATCACGCCGATTACCGTTCGCTACGGGGAGACGGACATGATGGGGGTCGTCCATCATGCGAACTACGTCCTGTATTTCGAGGATGCGCGCACCAAATTCCTCGAGGACATGGGATATCCCTATGCGCGCGTCGAAGAAGAAGGCCTCATGTCCCCGGTCGTTTCCGTCGAGCTGCACTATGGCAAGCCGTTGAAATACGGGCAGAAACCCGTGGTGCTGACGGAAGTCGCGGACATAAGGCCGATGAAGGTGACGTTCTCCTACCAGGTGTTCGACAGCCTCGAATCGCTGGAGGCCGGGTCGAAGCCCTGCTGCACGGGGACGAGCGTCCATTGCCTCGTCGATGCCGCCTCCTTCAAGCCGGTGAGCATGAAGAAGGCGGCTCCCGAACTGTATCGGAAATACGTCGAGGCTTGCCAAGAAGGCTAGTTCGACATCAATGAGGACTCGAGCATCGACTGGGACTCGGCGGTGGGAGTCCAGGTCTTGTCGATGAGCTCGTAATCGAGCGTCAGGGGGTCGGTCTCGTTGGTCGGCAGGCCGTCGAGGACGTCCATGACCGTTTGGCCGATGACCTGGTAGATCTCGTCCATCGACATCGAGTAGATGGACTCGTCGTTCAGCAGGTCGGTGGTGGCGTCGTTCAAGGCATCGTTGAACTGGGAGAAGCTCTTGGTGGTGAGGACGACCGTCGCGGTGGCGGTATCGCCGTTGACGGTCACGTCATCGATGCGGTAGTCGAACCCGGTGAGATAGGAGGTGACGAACTCCTCCGGATCGATCCCGAAGCTCTCGAGCTGGCTGACGTTCGGATCGCTGGTGAGCTCCTCCAAATAGGCGGGATCGAGGTTCTTGATGTCATCGAGCTCTTCGGTAAGCGAATCGCGGATGAGCTTCTCGTTGTCCTGCCCGCATGAGGTGAGGAATCCGCATGCAAGCAAGCAGGTTAGAAGCAAGACGAAGAAGGACGCGATTTTGATTCGAGGACTGGAACGGAACATGATCCCCACCTTTCGTCGGAATTGACTGAACGGAGCTTTGCAAACCCGCAAAAACTCCACGACACGAGTATACCCTTAGGGGATGGGTACGCAGACCTTAAACGCCGATTAAATGAGGCTGAGGATGCAAATATGTGGCTCTTCGGTGGTTTCTGTGGGAGAGATTCCGGCATAGGCCCAGCTCAGCGGGCGAAAACAACGATCTGGAACTG
>URRZ01000054.1 GCA_900550385.1 uncultured Coriobacteriaceae bacterium
CCAACGGCGGCGTCGTTTTCCCCCCCAAACCCCCCCCCCCCCCCCGCCCTGGGGCCCGTCCCCGGCAGCAAGCCGGGGACGCTCATTCCGCTACGCCAACGGAACAACAATCGTCAGGGGCACTGCCGCGGCGACGATCAGGAAGCGGAGCAGGAAGCCGCCCACCAGCACGCCCGCATCCGAGAAGAAGCTGATCCAGTGCGCCTTGCGGCTCTCCTCGAATTCCTTGGGGCTGAAGAACAGCAGCCACGTCTCCAGCGCGGTGGGAAGCACTAGGCCGATCGCGACCAGGCCGATCCAGAACCACAGCGCCCACTCGCCCGCGACCAGGCTCATGATGGACTCGTAGCCGGCGGTGTTGGTCTGCGCGGTGATGAAGCACAGCGAGGCGACCAGCACCAGCTCGATGATGGGCAGGCAGAAGTGGAACTTCTTGAGCACGCCCACGCGGATGAACTCGTCGGCATGGCGAACCACAGCCACCATCAGCACCGATGCGGCGCCGGAGGACAGCGCGGACACCAGGAACAGGATGGGCAGCAGCGCGTTGTTCCACAGCGGGTAGGTCTTGCACACGCCCAAGAGAGCGCCGGTGTAGATGGCCACGCACACCGCCAGCACCACGCCGGCGATCTCGAGCCAGTTGGGGATGCGGCGGTTCAGGCGATCCAGGACGAACGCCGCGATGGCCACCACCATGAACAGACCCAGGAACACCACGCCCCACATCATCACGGAGCCGGGGTTCATCAGCAGGTAGAAGAAGCGGATCGGGTTATGCAGGCCGGCCTCGGCGTCCACCATCAAAAGGACCAAGCCCACCGCCACCGCCAGCGGGGCGATGATGCGGCCCATCCTCTGCATGGACGTAGCCTCGGGATGGCGCCAGCCCAGAAACGCGGAGGTGATGAAAGCGCCCGCGCCCAGGCCCGCAAGGAACAGGTACCACGAGATAATGGGACCCCAGATGGGTTCGTACATCATGGTTATCACCTCACGTAGAAGATCTTGGCCTTCGTCAGATCGCCTGCGATGGGCAGGGCGTTCTTCTCGACGATGGCACGGGACAGTTCGCTGTTGGGATCGTCAAGATCGCCGAAGATGCGGCAGCCGGTGACGCATGCCGTGACGCACGTGTTGGACGGCGTCTCGGGATGCTCGTAGACCCAGGCGTGGCAGAACTTGCACTTCTCCACCGCGCCCGACACCTTGTTGTGCACGCGCACCTGGTAGGGGCAGGCGGCCATGCAGTAGCGGCAGCCGATGCACTTGGACTCGTCAACCTTCACCACGCCGCCCTCGGCGATGTAGCTGGCGCCGGTGGGGCACACGTGCACGCAGGGGGCGTCCTCGCAGTGCATGCACTGCAGCGGCACGGTCTCGTGATGCACGAACGGCAGGGTGCCCGTCTCGCGCTCCTCGTAGCGGATGTAATCCACCTCGGGATCCTGGCCGTTCTGACGCTGGCACGCGGTGCGGCAGGCGAAGCAGCCGATGCAGTTGGTGGTATCGATAAGCATTCCGTAGCGGGTCATTTACTATGCACCTACCTTCTTCACGGTGACGAGCGTCTCCTGCGACATGGTGCCGCCGTAGCCGGGCTCGATGTGGAAGGGCACGAAGTCCATCTGGCGCAGGCCCACGTTGTAGGCCGTGCGCTGCTCGGGCACCGAGCACCCGTAGTGGCTGGGCAGGTAGATGGACGTGGGCTCGATGCGCTGGGTCACCTTGACGCGCGTGCGGCCGGTGTGGGTGTCGCTGGAGAGCTCGACCTCGTCGCCGTCCTCGATGCCCATGCTGGCCGCCACGTCGGCGTTCATCCAGATGCGCTCGAGGCCGTACATCTTGGTGATGGCCATCAGCGGCTCGATGTTGGCGGTCTGGGTGTGGGTGTGGATGGCCTGCTTGCCGCCCACCAGGCGGAACTGGCCCTCGCCGGGTATGACCAGCGGCTCCAGCCAGCCGGGAGAAGCCGGGAAACCGGCTGCCACACAGGCGTCGCTGGTGAAGTGGACCTTCTTGTCCGCCGTGCCCCAGGTGGTCTTGGGCGCGAACTTCAGCTCCTTCTCGGGGAAGGTGATGGTGCCCTTCTCGCGCAGCTCCTCGAGCGAGAGCCCCAGCGTCTGCAGCTGGGCGTCGGCCAGCTCGTCGACAGTGAACTGGAAGTACTCGCCCACGCCGCACGCCTTGGCGAGCTCGGTGAAGATCTCGTCGACCGGCTTGGTGTTGGGATGGATCTTCTCCAGCACGCGGTCGCGCAGGCTGACGACGGGGATCTTGCCGCCCACGAACTCGGGCACCTCGAGGCGCTCCAGGTAGCTCGTGTCGGGCAGTACGTACTGGCACGCCTGGCAGGTCTCGGTCATCTGCACGTCGATGGCGACCGAAAGCTCGGCGGCCTGCACGAACTCGGACAGCTGGGCGGGGTTGGAGTAACCCGCCACGCAGTTGGACTGGTAGAAGAACACGCCTTTCACGCGGCCCTCGGGGATGGTCGAGAGCGCGAACGTCGACACGCCCATGCCGCCGGAGGAAACCGGGTACTCGGCCTGGCCGATGATCTTCTCGGAAGGAGCCGGCGGTGCGGCGAACTTGGGGTCGGTCAGCTTGCCGGCGCTCTGGCTGGCCGGGAAGTAGGCGCCGCCCTCGATGCCCCAGCAGCCCAGCAGCGTGTTGAACAGGCACAGCGCGCGTGCGGTCTCGCCGGAGTTCTGGTGCGCGCAGCCGAATGCGGCGCGCCAGCCCTGCTCGATGCAGGCCTTGGGAGCGGCCTCCCACATCTCGTTGGCCAAACGCTCGATGGTCTCGGCGGGAATGCCGGTGATCT
Source organism: uncultured Coriobacteriaceae bacterium (assembly GCA_900550385.1). Classification (GTDB taxonomy): domain Bacteria; phylum Actinomycetota; class Coriobacteriia; order Coriobacteriales; family Eggerthellaceae; genus Aphodovivens. The sequence continues at coordinate 2,828 of URRZ01000054.1, forward strand.
CGGCGGCCCACTCGGGGGTGTACTCCTGGACGCGCTGCTGCCAGTCCTCGAAGCCCACCGTGTAGTTGGCGATGTAGTCGGCGTCGTACTTGCCGTCCCTGATCAGGACGTGCGCCATGGCCAGGATCAGCGCCAGGTCGGTGCCGGGCTTGATGGGCACCCACTCGTCGGCGTACAGGCAGCTGTTGTTGTAGCGCGGGTCGACCATCACGATGTGGACGCCCTTGTCGCGCGCGTCGCGCAGCTGGTGCAGCGAGGCCGGACGGATGCCGTCGGCGTAGCTGCGGCCCAGGAACATGATCATGTTGGCGTTGGCGACGTCGGCCGTGAAGTCGGCTGCGCCGATGGCCTGGGTCATGCCGGAGTTCTTGGACATGTTGCACGACACGCCGTGGGTGTACACGTTCGCGGAGCCCAGCGCGTTCATGAAGCGCTTGGTGTAGTAGCTGCCCGAAGGACGCGGATCCTGGATCATGATGAGCGACTGCGGGCCGTCGGCGTCGATGATCGCGTTGGTCTTCTCGGCGATCTCGGAAAGCGCCTGATCCCAGCTGATGGCCTCGAATTTGCCCTGGTCGTTCTTCTTCAGCGGATCGGTGAGGCGGTCCTCAGACCATGCGATCGACGCGTAGCCGTAGCCGCGCGCGCACAGCGTGCCGTCGCAGTACGGATGGTCGGCGTCGCCCACCATCTCGGTGAAGCGGCCGTCCTCGCCCACGTACGCGGTGAAGCCGCACTTGGACGAGCACGAGTTGCACAGCGAGTGCACGGCCTTCTTCTCGCCGGCGGCGTGCGCCTGCTCGGCCTCCCAGGCGGAAAAGCCCAGAATGCCGCTGCCGGCGGCCACCGCGGCCACTCCCGCGCTTGCCGCGAGGAAGCTTCGCCTGGTGATCGAGTTTTCCGTCATCGTCTCCCCTTTCTCTTTCCCTCTACGTTTCTCGTCTTCTTGCTATCGCGAGCGCCCTCGGCGCTAAACGAACGGTTTGGCGGTTGCCCAGCGTGAAAAAGGGGCAGTCACTTTTTCACGTTTTCGAATGCGCAAAAGCGACCGTCCCTTTTGCACATTCGGAATGAGAAAAAACCTCCGTCCCTTTTTCTCATTCGGCGGGGTCGAGCTGGGCGCGGATGCCCAGGAGCGCGTCGACGGCGGCCAGGTAGAACAGCGCCTCGTCGCCGAGGGTCACCAGCTTCAGGCGGTAGGCGGTCAGCCATGCGCTGCGCTCCAGGAACAGCTGGCGCGCATCGTCGGCGCGGCCCGCCTCCAGCAGAAGCGATACCGTGTCCAGCTCGAGCGACAGGTGGTCGGGATATGCCGCGAGGCTTTCCGGAAGCTCCAAGCCCAGATCGGCGATGAGGTCGCGCATATACAGAGCGGTGTCGGCGGAATACAGACCCTTCTTGTGCTCGAACGGGCTGCGCGCAGGATCGCTGGTCCACTCGACGTAGAGCGACTCGATGGGCTGCGCGCTCTCCGGCAGACCGCCGGTGAAGTGGCGCGCGGCGAACGACTGCTTCTCGTCGAAAGCGGGCGGCGCGAACAGCGCGTCGACCTCGCGCTCGGAGAGGAACTCCTGCAGCGGGATAGCGCGGTGCGCGCGCACGGCGGGGGCTGCGGCGCCCCAGGCGTCGGGCTGCTGGAGCAGCGTGCGCAAGCGGGAGATGAGCGCCTGCCACTCGTCGGCGCCCGTCGTGCGATCCCACTCCTCGCGCGAAACGGGACCGAAGCACTGCGCCAGCATCGCGAACAACCTCGCGTCGTCGATCATCATGGCGCGCCCCCTTCATCCCTCGTCTTGGCGGCGATGGCATCTGCCCGGTCTGCCGGCCAATCCCGCCGCCCGGCGGCGAGCTCCCCGCTCCTCGGCAGCGCCCCCTCTGCGCCGCTTCATCGCCTCGAAGTATGGCGGCACGGCAGATGGCGCTGTCCTCTCTTGCAGGTGATTTTCACGACGAAACAGCGGGGGACGCGCATTCCGCCCTGTCCTCCGAAACAGATGACACGCATCCTCCGTTTTGCGGTACCATACGTCTCACCTGCTGTTTTGCTTGCAGACGACATGAAAAGGCGATCAGATGACAGCAGATGACGCTGAACCGACGCGCGCCTTGCGCAGCAGTGGGCAGCAGCAAAACGAGATCATGGAGGGGGACGGCCGCATCATGGCGGAAACGGGCAACCAGGCGAGCACGCGGGGCTTCTTCAAGCGCCATGCGGCGCTATGGCCTTCGGTGTTCGGGATCGCATGCGCGCACATGGGGCTGCTCGTCGCCACGCAGGGGAGCCTTCGCTTCACCGACCAGGGCGTGTTCACCGACGGCGCGGGAACGGTCGCGCTCATCCCCTGCCTCATCGCCGCGCTCGTCCTCTACAGGACGCGCTTCATCTGCACGCGGCGCCTGATGGCGGTTCTCGTACGCGCCGCCATCGCGCTGGAAAGCGCCGTCCTTTTGGTGATGGGCATCCTACGCTTCACGGGCCTGTGCACTTTCCCCGTCCGATTCGCCTTGAGCGTGCTGGCCACCATCGCAGCCGCGCTGTGCGTCGCGTGCTGGCTGCGCCGCGCCCACGACGACGAGGTGCCGCTGGGCATGGAACGCGGCGTCATCCTGGTGTTCGGCGGGATGCTCGTAAGCCAGATCCCCGTGTTCGCCACCGTGCTTTTGCCCGACGGGCTGCGCTGCCTGGCCATCCTGCCGTTCGCCGTCGCCCAGTTCGCCTGCCTGGCGTGGGCGAACCGCCGCAGTTGCAAGGAGGGCGAGGACGACGGGCGCGCCGACGACTACTTCAGCTTCGTGCGCTCAGGCGAAGCGAGCCGGCGCTTCCTCGTGGCATCCGCCATCGGGCTTGCGGCGCTATCGCTGGTGGCGGGCTTTCTGACCGGGTTCCCCCACGGCGAGCCCATTCCGTTCACGCTGCCGGCGCGCGCGGCCTGCTTCGTTCTGACCGAGCTGATGTGCGTCCTGTTCATCGTCTCGACGGTGCGCCGCCATTCGCGGACCATGACGGTGCGCGTGTGGATCGTGATGGAGCTGCTCGCCGCATTCGCGCTGGTGCTGTACTGCGCGTTCCCGGCGCATCTCGAGATCGGCGCGATCGCCACCACCATGCTGGGCACGCTGATGACCGCGTTCGTGTGGCACCTGATCATCGCGTTTCTGTCATCAGGCTGGCGCGACCCGTTCTACTACGCCGTCATCGTGTGGGCGATCTGGACCTTCGCGCGCGCGTTCGGACGCTTCGTCGTGCTGGGGGTCATGCCCACCGGAGGCGACAGCCACTTCACCGGCACGGTCATCAGCCTGCTCCTGCTCGTGTCGACGCAGCTGATCCTCGTGGGGCTCATCGACGTGTCGCAGTTCGCCGCAGGATTGGCGCGCAAGGGATCGGGTGCGGAAAGCGAAGCCGTCGAAGGCGAGGATGCGCCCGCCGGCGCGTCCGGAAGGAGCGCCGGCGGCGTAGCGCACTTGGAGCGCATCCTGGGCTTGGACGAGGACTCGACGCTGGCCGATGCGCGCCACGCCGTCGTGCGGCACAATGCCGAGCTGATGGGATCCCAGTTCCTACTTTCCGAACGCGAGGTGGAGGTGCTGGCACTCTACGCGTCCGGCTTCACGCAGAAGCGCGTGGCCGAGCAGCTGCACATCTCCCAGACGACCGCGCACACCCACATCAGCCGCATCTACGGCAAGACGGGCCTGCACTCCCGCCAAGAGCTCCTCGACTACATGCGCCAATACGGCGATATGTAGGATGAGAAAAAGGGACGGAGGTTTTTTCTCATCGCTGATCGTCGGAAGGACGTTCCGGTTTTGACTGGTCGACGAAGTAGATCTTGTACCACAGCAAGAACATGAGCACGATCCAGATCTTGCGCGAGCGATCCGCACCGGCGGCATGCTCGTCGATCAGGCGCTTCAGCTCGTCGACGTCGAAGAATCTGCGCGCGATGTCGCCGGAGAACCACTCCTCGACGCGACGGCGATAGCGCTCCTCGCGCAGCCAGTCGACCACCGGCACGGGAAAGCCCAGCTTCTCCTTCTGCGCCCAATCGCGCGGGATGGCGCGCTCGGCGGCTTGGCGCAGCGCGATCTTGGTCTGATGCGCATCGACCTTGTACGGAAGCGGCACCGTCGCCGCCACGTCGAACACGCGCCGGTCGAGGAACGGCACGCGGCTCTCGAGCGAATGAGCCATCGACATCTTGTCGGTTTTGAGCAGGATGTCGCCCACCAGCCAGAATCGCAGATCGATGTACTGCATCCGCGCCGTCTCATCCGCATCCGCAACCTCGGCGTACACCGGAGCGGTAAGCGCCTGCGGCGCAGGAGGCCGCGCGACGCCCTCTCCGCGTCGGCCACGGCGCAGTCGCTCACGCTCTTCAGGGCTGAAGGCAACACCGTTGGCGTTGGTGTAGTACCAGTCCTCGACGGTCTCGCTGGCGCGCTCCAGGTAGTTGGCGCCGCGCACGTGAAGTGCCCGCGCCGCAGCCGACGCCCCGCGCAGCAAGCCCGACGGCAGCCAGCCCAGCTTCTCGTTGGAGAACGGCGTCTGATAGATGCGGTACCCGCCGAACAGCTCGTCGGCGCCCTCGCCCGACAGCACCGCCTTCACCTTGCGCGCAGCAAGCTGATCGACAAAATAGAGCGCCACGGCGCTGGGATCGGCGCACGGCTCGTCCATATGCCATTGCACCGAGGGAAGGCTCGCCCAGTACTCTTCCTCCGAGATATGGTGGGAATCGTGGGACACGCCCAGACGCTGGGCAAGCTCGCTTGCCCAGCTGATCTCGTCGCGCTCGCCCTCGTAGACCGAAAAGCCCACCGTGAACGTGTCGATGGCGGGGTTCTCCTGCGCTAGGCAGGCGGCCAGGTAGCTGGAATCGATGCCGCTTGAAAGGAACGAGCCCACCTCCACGTCCGCCACGTTGTGGTAGCGCACGCTCTCGCGCATCGCCGCGTCGATGGCATCCACGGTGTCCCCCAAACCGCGCTGCTCATCGTAGCGGAAGGAGGGCGTCCAGTAGCGGCGTATCTCCAGCGAACCGTCAGCGCGCACGCGCAGGCAATGCGCGGCGGGCAGCTTGAACACGCTCTTGAAGAACGTCTCGTCCAAGGGGTTGAACTGGAAGCACAGGTACTGCTCCAGCGCGTCTTCGTTAAGCTCGCGCCGGTAGGCGGGGTGCTCCAGGATGCATTTGATCTCCGATGCGAAGATGAACCGGTCCTTTCCGTCGGCGCCGGGCTGCACGGTGTAGTAGAGCGGCTTGATGCCGAAGAAGTCGCGCGCGCAGAACAGCTCGCGCGCGCGGGCGTTCCATATGGCGAACGCGAACATCCCGCGCAGCTTGTCGAGCACGGCCTCGCCCCATGCAAGGTAGCCCGCCAGCAGGACCTCGGTGTCGGATTCCGTCTTGAACCCCCAGCCGTCTGCCTCAAGCTCGGCGCGCAGGTCGCGGTAGTTGTACACCTCGCCGTTGAACACGATGGCGTAATCGCCGATGGCCAGCGCGTCGTCGGCGCCCTCGCGCCACGTGCCATCGGGGTTGCGGGCGGGCGACGTCACGCGCGAGACGCGTTCGCCGTCGGCGCGCACCATGGGCTGGTTGCCGCCCTCCAGATCGATCAGCGACAGGCGGCGGTGGCCCAGTGCGATGCCGCTTTCCGCGTCGAGGTACTGGCCCTCGCCGTCGGGGCCGCGGTGGGCCATGACGTCGCACATCGCCTTCAAAACGGGCATGTCGGACGCCTCGGCCCCTGTGAATCCGCAGATACCGCACATGGTTTTCCGCCTCCTGTCCTTGCCTTCCTCTCGCTTGCGCCATGATAGCGCGGCGGATGCGCCCGCCCGCGCACCTCCATACCATCAGCCGCCTCACGCAGGGTTTGTTTTCCAATTCGAAACGCACTGGACCTATTGCGTTAACAAAAACGAAGCGAGCGGGAAACACGCGGCCCCTATTCTCATGATCAGGCGGCAATACGCCCGCCTCACGAGACGAGGATAGGAATATGACAAGCAACCACATCCCCCGCGAAGGCGAGGTGCGCATACCGTCGGGGTGCGCCATCGCCGGCATCATGGACCGAAGCGGCGCGCGGCACGACGGCGGCGACATCTTGGAGTCGATCGCGCTCATGCACGACCGCTCCAACGGCCTAGGAGGCGGATTCGCCGCCTACGGCATCTACCCGGACTACGCCGAGCTGTACGCCTTCCACATCATGTATGAAAGCGTCGAGGCGCGCCACGAAACCGAAGCGTACCTGGACACCTACTTCATGAGCGAGAAGCAGGAGCGCATCCCCACCGAAAGCGTCCCCAGCATCAAAAACGCCCCCGATATCTGGCGCTACTTCTTGGCGCCGCACCCCATGCGGCTGTCCATGAGCGGCTTGGACGAAGACGAGTACACGATGCGCCATGTGTTCCACATCAACGGCTGCATCGACGGCGCCTTCGTGGCGTCGTCGGGAAAGAACATGGGCGCGTTCAAGGGCGTGGGATATCCCGAGGATATCGGCGAGTTCTACCGCATCCGCGACTACAAGGCGTGGGCGTGGACGGCGCATGGGCGCTTTCCCACCAACACGCCGGGCTGGTGGGGCGGCGCGCACCCGTTCACGCTGCTGAACTGGTCGGTCGTCCATAACGGCGAGATCTCCAGCTACGACGCCAACCGCCGCTACGTCGAGCAGTACGGCTACGACTGCGAGCTGCAGACCGACACCGAGGTGATCACCTACCTGTTCGACCTGCTGGCGCGCCGCCACGGCTTCTCGCAGCAGATGGCCGCCCACATCATGACCGCCCCGGCATGGGACGAGATCGACCGCATGGAGCCGCGACGCCGCGCCTTCGAGACGGCGCTGCGCGTCACCTACCCAAGCGCCCTGGTGAACGGCCCGTTCTCCATCATCATCGGCTCGAACGAAGGGCTTCTGGCCCTCAACGACCGCCTGAAGCTGCGCGCGTTGATCACCGCCGAGAAGGGCAGCATGGTGTATCTGGCCAGCGAGCAGGCGGCAATCGAAGTGGTGTGCCCCGACGCCGAGAACATCCGCTCGCTGGACGGCGGCGAGCCCTTCCTGGTGCTGCTGGACGAAGTGGCCAAGCGCAAAAGCAGCGAAACGCCCGAGAACAACCCCGAGCGCCACCCGCAGGCGCTCGAGATCGGCGTGCAGCCCCTCTCGCGAAAGGAGGCGTAACCCATGCTCGACTACGTGCTTCCCCGCTACAAGGTGCTGCGCGACACCGACCTGTGCACGTGCTGCGGCGTGTGCGAGCGCTCGTGCTCCAACGAGGTGCACCATGTGGACGAGGAGTCCGGCCGCGTTTCGGCCGACCATATGAAATGCGTCAACTGCCAGCGCTGCGTGACGATGTGCCCCACCCATGCGCTGGCCATAACGAACTGGCCCCAAGTGGGCAACGGCTCGGCGAACTGGACGCTGGGCTACCTGCAGGACATCGCCAAGCAGGCGCAAACCGGAGGCGTGCTGCTAGCGTCGATGGGCAACCCCGCGCCGGCCACCATCTACTGGGATCACCTGCTGCTGAACGCCAGCCAGGTGACCAACCCCTCCATCGACCCGCTGCGCGAGCCCATGGAAACCCGCGTGTTCTTGGGCGCGCGCCCCTACGCGCTGAAGGTCAACGAGCGTGAGCGCAAGGTGGCAAGCCCGCTTCCGCCCCAGATCAAGCTGGACGTGCCGCTGATGTTCTCGGCCATGAGCTTCGGGTCCATCTCGCTTAACGCCCAAACGGCGCTGGCCATGGCGGCAAAGGAGCTGGGCACCTACTTCAACACGGGCGAAGGCGGCTTCCATCGAAGCCTCGCCCCCTACGCCGACCACGCCATCGTTCAGGTGGCGTCGGGGCGCTTCGGCGTGTCGCCCGACTACCTGAACGCCGGCGCCGCCATCGAGATCAAGATCGGCCAGGGCGCCAAACCCGGCATCGGCGGCCATCTGCCGGGCGAGAAGATCAACGCCGAGGTGTCGCGCACCCGCATGATCCCGCAGGGGACCGACGCCATCAGCCCCGCGCCGCACCACGATATCTACTCCATCGAGGACCTGCGCCAGCTGATCTTCTCGCTGAAGGAGGCCACAGGCTACGAGAAGCCGGTGGCGGTGAAGATCGCCGCCGTGCACAACGTGGCGGCCATCGCCAGCGGCTGCGCTCGCGCGGGCGCCGACATCATCGCTGTGGACGGCTTCCGCGGCGGCACGGGCGCGGCGCCCAAGCGCACCCGCGACAACGTGGGCATCCCCATCGAACTGGCGCTGGCGGCGGTTGACGACCGCCTGCGCGAGGAGGGCATCCGCTCGACGGTGAGCGTGGTGGCGGGCGGATCCATCCGCAGCTCGGCCGACATCGTGCGCGCCATCGCCCTGGGCGCCGACGCCGTGTACATCGCATCCGCGGCGCTCATCGCGCTGGGCTGCCACCAGTGCCAGGACTGCTCGAGCGGCAAGTGCAACTGGGGCATCGCGACGCAGCGCCCCGACCTGGTAAAGCGCCTGAACCCCGAGATCGCCGCCGAGCGCGTGACCAACATGGTGCGCGCGTGGAACCACGAGATCCAAGAGATGATGGGCGGCATGGGCATCAACGCCATCGAGAGCCTGCGCGGCAACCGCCTGATGCTGCGCGGCATCGGGCTCACCGACCGCGAGTTGGCGGTCTTGGGCGTGAAGCATGCAGGAGAGTGATAGAGGATGAAACGGATTTACGCCATCGAATCGTGGTGCCTGGACTGCAAGCGCTGCGAAATCGCCTGCAAGACGCGCCACTCCGCCACGCGCGACACCGTGCAGGCGCTTACCAAGGAAGACCCCGCCCCCACCGCCCGCGTGCGCGTGGAAGGCGACCTGAAGATATCGCTGGCGGTGAACTGCCGCCACTGCGAGCACCCCAAATGCGTCGAGGGCTGCATCTCGGGCGCCATGCGGAAAGACCCCGAGACCGGGTTAGTCACCTCCGACCCCGACAAATGCGTGGGCTGCCGCACATGCGTGTCGATGTGCCCCTTCGGCTGCGTGCAGGTGGTTTCCGTCGCCGGGCGCGACGTCGCCTTGAAATGCGACCTGTGCACCGACGACGGCCGCACGCCCGGCTCGCCCTCATGCGTGGCCGCCTGCCCCAACGGGGCGTTGATATACGTTGAAAGCGAGGGATGCTAGATGCGCGCCGACTACCTTATCCTGGGAAACTCCGCCGCCGGCGTGAGCGCCGCGGAGGTTATCCGCGCATGCGACCCCGCAGGCTCGATAGCCATCGCCAGCCCCGAGCCCCACGCCGTCTACGGGCGCCCCTTGATCTCGTATCTGCTTGAGGGCAAGACCTCCCTCGAACGTATCGGGTACAAGGATCCCGACTTCTACGACCGACTTGGCATCACAACGCTTTTGGGGGAAGGCTGGGCTGCCGAGGGGCTTGACGCCCCCGCCCACGAGGCGGTTTTCGCCAACGGCGAGCGCGTGGGATACGGCAAGTGCCTCATCGCCACCGGCAGCATCCCGTTCACTCCCCCCATCGAGGGGCTTGCGGACGCCGCGAACACCGCCACGTTCCTCACGCTGGATGATGCCCTGCAGACGAAGGAGCTGGCCGAGCAGGCCCGCCGGCGGTCTGCGGCGCAGGGGCGCGAAAGCCGCGCCATCGTCATCGGCGCCGGCCTGATCGGGCTGAAGGCCGCCGAGGCCATCTCGCACGCCGTCGACCACGTGCTGGTGCTGGAGCTTGCGCCACGCATCCTGCCGGCGGTTCTCGACGCGCAGGGCGCGGCGATGCTGCAGCGCATGCTGGAAAGCCACGGCATAACCTGCCGCCCCGGCGTTTCGGCGCAGAAGATCCTGTTGGACGACGGCATGGCGCGCGCCGCCGAACTCACCGACGGCTCCATCGCGGAATGCGACTTCATCGTGGCGGCGGTGGGCGTGCGCCCCAACACCGCATTCGCCGTGGCCTCCGGCGCGCAGCAGGGCCGCGGCCTAGTGGTGGGCACCGACCTGCAAACGACCCTGCCCGACGTGTACGCCGCCGGCGACGTGGTGCAGGTGCGCGACACGCTGGACGGCTCCCAGCGCCCCTTGGCGCTGTGGCCCAACGCCGTGCGCCAGGGAACCATCGTCGGGCGCCACATGACGGGCAGCCCCGCAGCGGAACCGTTCGAGGGCTCCTTCGCGGTGAACGCGGTGGACTTCTTCGAGGCATCGCTTCTGACATCGGGCATCATCAACCCGCCGGAGGACGCCGAAGGCATCAGCTGCCGCATCGATGCCGATGAGCAGGCCGGCACCTACGCCAAGTTCGTGGAGCGCGACGGCAAGCTGGTGGGATACATCCTGCTCAACCGTCCCGCCAACGCCGGCATCTACACATGGCTCATCGAGAACGGCACGCCGCTCGACAGCGTCGACCCCGCGATATTCGACGCGGCGCCCGCCAACCTCGACTTCGACGACCGGACGCGCTGGGAGCGGCTGCATGCCTGTTATCCGTCCGACCGCGACGAACGCGGCTTCGCCAAACCGGCCGCCTCCGACACCGCCACCATCTGAAAGGCACCATCATGCGAATGACGACAACCACCGACGCCCAGCCGGCATCGACGGCTCCCCGCCATGCCGAGCTGACGCTGGGAACGGAGCATTTCCGCGAATCGAACGAGCAGGTGCGCGCGGCACTTGCCGTCGCCGACGTCCTGACGATCAACGAGGTGCACGCGCAGCGCTACCTCGGCTGCGCGATGCCCGCCGGCAAGCGCTTGGAAATCCACGGCACGCCGGGCAACGACCTCGCATGCTACATGGATGGCGGCAGCGTGGAGGTGTTCGGCAACGCGCAAGACCAGGTGGGCAACACCATGAACCGCGGCACGGTGGTCATCCACGGCCGCTGCGGTGACGCCACCGGCTACGGCATGCGCGGCGGCAGCATCTTCATCCGCGACGACTGCGGCTGGCGCGTGGGCGTGCACATGAAGGAATACCAAGAGCACCGCCCCGTCATCTTCATCGGCGGCAACGCGGGCAACTTCCTTGGCGAATACCAGGCAGGCGGCATCATCGTGCTGCTAGGGAATGCCGGCGCCTACCTTGCCACCGGCATGCACGGCGGGGTGATCTACCTCGCCCACCGGCTTGACGAGCGCGACGTGCGCGCAGGCTTGGTGCAGTCGCGCGTCGACGAGGACGACCTGGCCGTTCTGCAGCCGCTTTTGAGCGAATACGCGCGGCTGTTCGCCGGCGAGCGCAAGCTGCCCGACATCCCCGCAGCCGACTTCTACAGGCTGCGCCCCGAGAATTCGCGCCCCTACGGTTCGGCCTACGTCGGATAACGGGCGCGAAGGCGGTCTCCGCCTGAAGCGGTGGGTGCGACCTGGGTCGACTTGCAATGGAAACACAATCGACCCGAAACCGAAACGCAGCGGACGCCCTGCCGAAACACTCCTCGCATACGCTGTTGCCAAGCAGGGCGGCAACTGCCGTCCAACCCACGAGAAAGGGCAGCCATGACGAACATTCCCGAAGTCTACGGATCGATGGTGTTCAACGAGCACACGATGCAGGAGCGCCTCCCCTCCGTCACCTACAAGCAGCTGATGAAGACGGTCAAGAACGGCGCGCCGCTCAACGAGGAGGTCGCCAACGTCGTGGCGCACGCCATGAAGGAGTGGGCCATCGAGAAGGGCGCCACGCACTACACGCACTGGTTCCAGCCTCTTTCGGGCACCACGTCCGAGAAGCACGACAGCTTCCTGGATCCCACCGGCGACGGCCGCGCCATCATGAGCTTCTCCGGCAAGGAGCTCATCCAAGGCGAGCCGGACGCCTCCAGCTTCCCCAACGGCGGCCTGCGCGCCACGTTCGAGGCGCGCGGCTACACGGCGTGGGACCCCACCAGCTACGCGTTCATCAAGGACGAGGTGCTGTGCATCCCCACGGCGTTCTGCAGC
>URRZ01000055.1 GCA_900550385.1 uncultured Coriobacteriaceae bacterium
TCAGTTCCAGATCGTTGTTTTCGCCCGCTGAGCTGGGCCTATGCCGGAATCTCTCCCACAGAAACCACCGAAGAGCCGTTTTTCTCATCCCCGCATGCGTGAAAAACTGCGTGAAAAGGGGACAGTCACTTTTCACGCAGCTATGCGAGAGGCCCCGTTCGAGCACGAACGGGGCCTCTCGATCTTCCGGGTTTCGCTTAGCGCCTTACAGCAGCGATGCGCGGAGCTCCTCGCCGGAGAGCGGCGACAGGTAGGCCGGCGCGATGTCGAGCACGGTCTTGGCGCCGGTCGCCCCCTCCTGCGAGAGGCGATGGACGGCGCGGGCGTAGGCGACCAGCGCGTTGGCGGTGAACTCGGGGTTGGAGCCCAGCTTCAGCGAGTACTCGATCACGCACTGGTGGTCGCCGGCGGTCTTGCCGCTGCGCAGCACGAAGCCGCCGTGGGGCATCTCGGCGTGGTCGCGGTCGAGCTCCTCCTGGCTGATGAACGTCACCGTGGTGTCGTACTCGTCGAAGTAGTTGGGCATCTCCTTGATCTGGCGCTCCACCTCGGCGGCGTCGGCGCCTTCCTCGAGCACGACGAAGCACTCGCGCGTGTGCTTCTGGCGGGTGGTCAGCTGCGGGTTCTCGCCGGCGCGCACGGCCTCGAGCGCCGCCTCGACCGGAACGGTGTACTGCTTGGCGTCAGCCACGCCCTCGATGCGGCGGATGGCGTCGGAGTGGCCCTGGCTCACGCCGCGGCCCCAGAACGTGTAGTCGGCGCCCTCGGGCAGGATCACGTTGCCGAACAGGCGCTCAAGCGAGAACAGGCCGGGATCCCAACCGCACGAGATCAGGCCCACATGCCCGCCTTCCTTGGCAGCCGCGTCCACGGCGGCGAAGTGCTGCGGGATGTTGTGGTGGGTGTCGAAGCTGTCCACCACGTTGCAGTGCTTGGCGTAGCGCGGGGTCTGCTCGGGCAGGTCGGTGGCGCTGCCGCCGCACAGGATCAGCACGTCGATGCCGTCCGCAGCCCCCGTCTCCAGCTCGTCGGCATGGCGCACCGGCACGCCCTCGGTGGCAATGCCCACCGTGGAAGGATCGCGGCGCGTGAACACCGCCGCGAGCTCGGTGTCGGGGTTCTGGCGGATCGCCAGCTCCACGCCGCGCCCGATGTTGCCGTATCCAAGGATTCCGATCTTGATGGGTTCCATTGCCCGTTCCTCCTCTGTTCGCCTTCCGATCGGGGCGCTTCGCGCCCCTGCGGTTTCCCCGGACGCCCCGCCTTCCCGGCGCGCCCCTTCGGCGGGCCCGTGCGGCGTTTCTCGCCGCCGCTTCGCCCCGCCTCGCGTTTTGCACCGTAAGTATGGCACGTTTGCCGATGCGCCGGACCTCCGTTCACCGCTCGAACGTGTTTTGTAACGGCATGTTAACGTCGAGCGCAGTTCCGCGTCCATCGCGCCGATTCGAGAAACCCCAGTTCACCGGCACCATGATTTCCAATGTAAGGAAATTTGAGCAAAACCTTACATTCGCTTCCCTCCCAGGGTGCTAGCCTATCCACGGCATTTCCAAGGGAAAGCACGGGATTTTGCGCCCTGGTTCCGGGCAATCGGCCGGCAGGGTGCGGTATAGTGGTGGGAACCGAGAACGGAGGTCTTTGGAAGCCTATGGAGATCGCAACCCTCGTCGTCGTGGTGATGGTGATCGTCACCGCATTGATCTTCGATTTCACGAACGGGTTCCATGACACGGCGAACGCGATGGCCACGTCCATCGCCACGGGCGCCTTGAAGCCCAAGACCGCGGTGCTCGCCGCCGGAACGCTGAACCTCATCGGCGCGTTCCTTTCCACGGAGGTCGCCCAGACCATCTCCGGCGGCCTCATCAACGAGCAGCAGGTCGCCATCGGGCCGGAGTTCATATTCGCCGGCTTGGTGGGCGCCATCATCTGGAACCTGCTCACCTGGCTGGTGGGCCTGCCCTCCAGCTCGTCGCACGCGCTGTTCGGTGGCTTGGTGGGCGCCGTCATCGTGGGCGCGGGCGTGCAGGGCGTGAACTTCATGGGCGTGCTCACCAAGATCCTCATCCCCGCGCTGGTGTCGGTGTTCGTCGCCGCGCTCACAGCGACATTGGCCACCAAGATCATCTTCCTCATAACCAAGGGCATGGACGAGAAGCGCGTCGAGAGCGGCTTCCGCCATGGCCAGACCATCACCGCGTGCCTGGTGGCGCTCTCCCACGGCACCAACGACGCGCAGAAGACCATGGGCATCATCACGCTGACCCTGGTGACGGCGGGCATCCAGCCTTCCGGCAGCGGCCCCGAGCTGTGGGTCGTGGCGGTGTGCGGCTTCGCCATCGCGCTGGGCACCTACATGGGCGGCTGGCGCGTCATCCGCACGCTGGGCAAGGGCCTCACCGAGATCAGCACCCCGCAGGGCTTCGCCGCCGAGGCCAGCTCGGCGACCACCATCCTGGTGTCCTCGCACCTGGGCTTCGCGCTTTCCACCACCCAGGTGTGCTCCGGCTCCATCATCGGATCGGGCTTGGGCAAGGGCACGCCGGTCAACTGGAGCGTGGCGGGCCGCATGGTCATCGCCTGGCTGGTGACGTTCCCCGCCGCCAGCATCGTGGGCGGCCTCGCCTGCGCCGTGGCGAAGGTGGGCATGTGGGGCACCATCGTCGTGGCGGTGCTCGCCATCCTCGTCGCCCTCGTCATCATCCGCATGTCGCACCGCAACCCGGTCAATTCCATGAACGTCAACGAGCGCTCGGACGTGAAGATCAACGCCGACGCGACCGCTGCGCAGGCAGCCTAAAGGACAGGAGGGTAGATCATGATCGTCATCGAGCAGGAGATAATGAGCTTCCTCACCGTTTTGGTCGTCGCCGTGGTCGTGGCGGGCGGCATCAGCACCCTGTACGCCCTGGGCATCCGCCTCTGGGCGGCGGGCTTGGTGGAAACCGACTCGGGCACGCACATGCTGCCGCGCCTGGGCTCCATCATCTGCTTCGCGGCATGCGTGGCCATCGTGCTGTTCGCGCTCTGGCTGATGATACCGCTGTTCCACTAGGCTCCAGCTGCGGGCTCCTTCGGGAGCCCGTTTCCGTCTCACCCCCATCGATCACCGGATTTGGAAGAAGGTAGGAAGCTATGACGCGCATTCTCGTAGGCATCGACGGCACGGAACGCGGGAACAAGGCGCTTGCCTGGGGCGCCCGCTACGGGCATCGCGAGGGGGCGACCCTCACGCTGGCGGCGGTGGTCGATCCCGCCATCGCCCGCATGTACGGCGCCGCCAAGGAGAGCACGGACGCCTCGATCGAGCACGTCCTGAACGCGGCGAAGGAGTCCGTCCTCGCGAAGTACCCGGATGCGAAGATCGAGACGAAGCTGCTGACGGGCAAGGTCATCGACTGCCTGGTGGAGGAATCGGCCAACCACGACCTGATCGTGATGGGGTCGCACCACGGCGCGTCGGTGGGCGAGACCGTCGGCGGCGCGAAGGGCCTGCGCGTGTCGGTCTCCGTCGACATCCCCACGGTGGTGGTCCCCTGCGACTGGGACTTCCACAACAAGAACCACCGCATCGTCGCGGGGGTCGGCCCCGACGAATCCAGCAACAGCGCCGTGATGTTCGCCGTGCGCGAGGCGCTGGCCGACGGGGAGCAGCTCGACCTCGTGTCCGGCTGGGGGCTGCCCGCTCTGCTGACCAAGCCCGCCGAGGCGATGGGCGGCGGCATCGGGCCCGTCGGCGAGCAGTTCCAGCAGAACCTCGACCAGCTTGCCGCCGAGCTGAAGGAGGCCAACCCCGAGCTCGACGTCGTGGCGCACGCGGTGGAGGGATCGTCCCCCACGCGCGCCATCCTGGAGTACGCCCGGGACAGCAAGCTGTTGGTGCTGGGCACCCATTCCCGCTCCGCGCTCGGGCGCACGCTGTTCGGCTCGGTCACGCACAGCGTGCTTCTGAACCTGTGCGTCCCGACGGTGATCGTGCCGAAGAGCTAGCGCCTGCTAAGGCCGTCCTCGCCGGCGCCGCATCCGGGGTTTTCCGCAAACGGCGGATTGAATATGTAGCCTGCCTTGAACCCTACCGGGTTCGAGGCAGGCTTTCCTATAATGCAGTGAGGAAAGCCCGCCGGCGCGTCATGCGCGGCGCGGGCGTTCGGATCGGGAAACGGGAAGGCTTCGGTGCATGGACATCCTGCTGATGATAGTGGCCGCCACCATCGTGCTGGGCGTGCTCGTGTTCATCCACGAGGGCGGGCATTTCCTAGCGGCGCGGGCGTTCGGCGTGCGCGTCACGGAGTTCATGCTGGGCATGCCCGGCCCGAACATCGGGTTCAAGGTGGGCGACACGAAGTTCGGCGTCACTCCTTTCCTGCTGGGCGGCTACGCGCGCGTCTGCGGCATGGAGCCCGGCCCCATGAGCCCGCATCTGCAGCCGGTGCTGGCGTCACTGCATCGGCGCGGGACGGCGCTCATGGAGGACGTCGCGGTGGAATGCGGCATCTCCGACGACGAGGCGTACGAGGCGCTGGAGGAGCTGGTCGAGTGGGGAAGCGCCGTGGCGCCTTCCAAGAAGGACCGCTTCAACACCTACCGCGCGCCCGAGTGCAAGCCGACCAAGCGGCAGGTCCGCCGGGCGGCGCAGGCCGGCTTGCCCGAGCCGGCTTCCTGCGCCTTGGGAGAGGCGCGGCCCGTGCCCGATGCCCAGGAGCTGTTCGACGCCGAATACCGCCGGCAGTACCGCAGCCTCCCGTTCTGGAAGCGCTCGGTGATCCTGGTCGCCGGCGTTTCGGTGAACCTGCTTTTCGCCATCGTCGCGTTCGTCATCGTGTTCACGTTCATCGGGACCGACGTCCAATACGTCGACACGGGCGAGATCGTCCATGTGACGTTGGATCCGCTCCAGGCCATCCAGGTCGGCTTCCTGTACATCGGGGCGGTGATCCAAGCGGTGGCGGGGCTGTTCAACCCGGCGACCGTCGCCCAGACGGTGGAGGGGTCCACCTCCATCGTCGGCATCGCCGTGATGTCCGGGAGCGCCCTGCAGGCGGGGCTTAGCGAGTTCCTGCTGTTCATGGCGATGATATCCACGTCGCTGGGCATCATGAACCTGCTGCCGATCCCCCCGCTCGACGGCGGGCGGTTCGTGGTGGAGGTGTTCCAGAAGCTCTCGCGCAAGACGGTGTCGCTGCGCGTGATGAACACGCTGTCGCTGGTGGGCGTCGCCTTGTTCCTGTGCCTGTTCGCCGTGATGCTCAACCAGGACGTCCAACGCTTCATCTTCGGCAACTGGTGATGCGCGCGTGAAAAAAGCAGTCTCTATTTTGCGTTAGCTCAATGTGAAAAAGCGACCGTCCCTTTTTCACGCGCTCGATTCCTTGCCGCATATCTTTCTCCCCAATTGCGTAGAGGTGCGGGAGGTGCAGGCGGTTTCGAGGCCGCTACGCGAACTCCCGTGATCGTTCGAAAGACGGAGGCTTGAGCCGCTGTCTTTTTTCGTGCGCAGTCAAAATGCGGACAAATCAAGCCCTTTGACCCTCCCGTTCTACCCGTTTCTGGCAGATGCTAGCCAATAAGGAGATCGGGACGTGCGACGGCTTCCCGGCAGCGGTTCCCTCTTTGCACCTGCGGTTGCGATGCTGTAGCGCGTGCCGATCGCTTGAATCTCGACTCTTCCGCACGAAGGGGAGGAGGTGCGATTCGAATCGTGCGTTCTTTGTCTGCATCGAACTAAGGGAAATAAGGGGTGAGCAGGAATGTCAGAGCAAGTGAAGGAAAACCGCTATGCGTATGTGATCGCCGTCGCATGCTGCTTGGTCGTGTTCGGCGGCGCGGGCATCGTGTTCAACACGGCGAGCGTGTTCTACGCTGTGGTCGCCGATGCGTTCGGCGTCGGTTTGGGTTCGTTCTCCATCTATATGACCATCGTATGCTTGGTCATGTCGTTCTCCTTGCCGGTTATGGGCAGGCTTGCATCGAAGATGGACATTCGTAAATTCGTTGCGATGTGCGGCATCTGCATCGGCATCTCGTTCGCGTTGTTCGCCATCGCGCCCAACGTGTACGTGATCTACGGTGCGGCTATTCTTCAGGGTTTCGGCGCTGCCGGTCCGATGTACGTCATCGTCCCGACGATGATCAACCGCTGGTTCGTCAAGAAGGCCGGCTTCTTCATCGGTTTGGCGATGGCGTTCACGGGCCTTGCCGCCGTCATCCTCATGCCGATCGTATCCGCCGTCATCGAGGCTGCCGGTTGGCGTGCCGCTTACTGGGTTGAGGCGGGCATCTCCTTGGCCTGCACGCTGATCCCCGCGCTCTTCATGTTCAAGAACGATCCTGCCGACATCGGCCTGAAGCCTTACGGTTACGAGAAGGCCCAGGCGGATGCTACTGGCGCCGAACCCGCCCCTGCCTCCGCAGGCGTGACGCTCAAGCGTGCCATGAAGAGCCCGGCGTTCTACCTGATGTGCATCCTCGCAGGTTCCAGCTCCTTCTACACCTGCGTCAACTTCTACTGGACCGCTTATGCCACCCAGCTGGGCTACGGCCTGTTCGTGTCCTCCGTCATCGGCTCGATCGCCATGTACGGCCAGATCCTCGGCAAGCTTGGCCTAGGCGCCATCAGCGACAAGTGGTTCAAAGCTTCCATCGTGCTGTCCTACGTGTTCGGCATCATCGGCGTGTCCGGCGCGCTGCTGCTCGGCGGTTCGGCGGGTACCGTGATGATCCTCGTGTTCATCTTCCTGTACGGCATGACCCATGCTGCGAACGCAGTGGAGACCCCCATCATCGCCCGCAACGTGTTCGGCAACGGCAAGGACTACGCGAGCATCTACTCGAACATCATGTCCGTCGGTTCGTTCTGCTCTGCCGTCGGCTCCACGCTGTTCGGCTTCATCATCGACTGGACGGGCGGCTACGAGACGGTGTTCATCATCGGCATCGTCCTGTGCGTGCTCTGCCTCGTATGCGGCTTCGCCGCCGTGGCGAATGGCAAGAAGCTCCCGCGCGAAGTGGATGCGTAGTCGTTTGGGATTGACGAGAAGGGGAAGTTGAAATGGATTTCAGCAGGACCGACGAACAGCAGCTCTTGATAGAGAACCTTCACGAGCTGCTTTCGCAGGTTGCAACCGAGGATTATATCCGCCATTGCTACGAGAACTACGAGTTCCCCGACAAGGTTATGGATGCGCTGCGCGAGAACGGGTTCTACACGTTGGGAATCCCGGAAGAATACGGCGGAACGCCCATCGACATGGTCACCTACTTCATGGCGATCGAGGAGTTCAGCCGTTTCCTCCCTCCGTGCGGCTGGCCGCGCGCGGGCTCGTTCAACGAGATGCTCGCTTTGGGCACCGAGGAGCAAAAGCAGATCTGCGCTGACTTGACGAAGCAGGGCAAGATCGCCTTCTCGTTCTGCATCTCAGAGCCGGGGGCGGGGTCCGACAACAACTCCATGACCACCACGGCGACGCGCAAGGACGGCAAGGTGTACATCAATGGCCAGAAGACGTTCTGCACGTTCGCCAAAGAGGCGCCGTACATGCTGGTGGCGACGCGCGATCCGGAAGCGGACCCGCGCGCGAACATCACGTTCTGGTTCTTTCCGAACGATCTGCCCGGCATCACCATCAACCCGATCAATAAGATCGGCTGGCATATGGGCACCTCGTGCGATGTGTTCTTCGACAACGTCGAGATCGACGAGAAGGACATGGTGGGGCCCGAGGGCAAAGCGTTCCCGCAGTTGAAGAAGAATTTCGAACTGGAGCGCTTGACGAATTGCGCGCAGGTTCTGGGCATGGCGCGCACCGCGTTCGAGGATGCCGCCGCCTATGCAGCTTCAAGGGAGCAGTTCGGCAAGCCGATCGGATCGTTCCAGCTCATCCAGGAGAAGCTCACGTACATGGCGATCATGATCGAGAACATGTCGGATCGCCTGTACCACACGGCTTGGCTGTGCGACCAGGGCGAGGACCTGCAGTACGAGTCCGCTTTGGCTAAGCTCTATTGCGTCGAATCGGCGTTCAAGGTGATCGACGATGCCATGCAGATCATGGGCGGTATCGGATGGACCGAGGATTGCCGCATCTCGCGGCTGTGGCGCGATGTCCGCGCATACCAGTTCACCGATGGCACCAACCAGATCATGGTCCATATTGCCGGACGCAAGATCGTGAAGGCGTTTAAGAAATAGGTATTTCCCGTCAGATTCATCGCCTTCCAAGAGGAAAGGGCTGCGTTTCGGAGAGCGCAGCCCTTTCCGTTTCCCTAGATGGCTTCGGCGTGGATTCTCAAGTGCGTTACAGCTTCCTGTGAAGGCGAAGCTCTTCGATTTCGTGGCTTAGCGTCTCGTGCACCACGTTGCCCAACAGGCGTATCGTCGGTTCGACGGCATCGCAGGCATGGTCGAGCGTCATCCTTTCGAGGTCAGATATGAAAGCTTCGGTGAAGAAGCTTGCCAAACGGTCTATGACTGATTGCTTCAGATAGCGCGTGCCGAGCATGATCCGGATATCCGCCATCAGGGCAGGCAGGTAAAGCCGGTAAAGGTAGTTTTTAAGCCCGTTACGTTGATCGCAGGTCTGCTCGAATACCTTCCGATAGAAGGCGCGGTTGCCGTCGATGCATCGTGCGAGCAGCCCGAAGAACTCGGAATTGTCGAATGAACGGATGCCTGTCTTGTTGCGCAGGTAATAGGGAAACGCGGTTGCGTCGGAGTAGGACGCTTTGCTCGAGGCGTCTTCGAACACCAATTCGCCTGCGTTCGCATGTTCTTCCAGAAGCGTTCCTAGGTCGCGGCGGAATATCCACGCAATGAGATCGTTCTTGTCTTCGAAATGGTAGTAGAACGTTTTTCTGTTCATGTTGGAGTCGGCCACGATCTGCGAAACCGTGATCTTTCGTATGCTCGATGCGGAGGCCGATGCCAGGAAGGCGCTTGCAAGCACCGCTTTGGTTTGATCGGCTCTCATAGGGGCTCCTCTCGAACACGGGGCAACATTGCAGGGGGGAAATGCGCAACATACCCCATGAAATTGTATTGGGGGACGAGCAATGCAGCATACGGTCAAAACAACGGTTATGTCCGATTTTCATGTGGGCAAAACGACTTGGGACGAAAGCGCTCGTTTGTCCGTGTAACGACATTTCCCCGGGCTTTATCGTGGAATCGAAGGAAGGTCGGGGCAGTAAGGGGTGATATGCATGGACGGTGTCAGCCGTTGGGAAAACCTTCTTGAGGACCTCTCGCTTTCGGACGCCTGCCGCGAGGCGCTCGTATGCGGTTCCGATCGCATCACCTTCGAGGAACTGGCGGCGGGCAGCCAAGCGATAGAAGGCTATCTTCGCGAGCAGGGCGTGGAGCGAGGCGATGCGGTGACCACCGTCTTCGGAAACAGCGCTTCGTTCATCGCGACGTTTTTCGCGCTTCTGCGCATTGGGGCGGTGATAGTTCCGTGCGACACGGCAGTCGGCGCCTCGGTCGTCGAATCGAGGATGTATGCCACTTCCTCTGCTTTCGTCATGACGGATGGCGCGGCTAGGGATGATGTGGCCTCTTTTCTCGACGACGGTTTGCAGAGAGCGCCCTCTTTCGCGGAGGGTCGCAAGGCTTTTTCGGGGATTCGCCTGTACTCTCGAAAGAGGAGAGTGGCGCGTCCCTTGGATTTCCGCGGAGCATGCCTAGTCTGCTTCACCTCGGGTTCGACAGGAGATCCCAAAGGCGCCTTGCTCACCGTGTCCAATCTGTTCGAGGCGTCGCAGGCGCTTGCGGAGAGAATCGGTCTTGATAAAGACGATGTCGTGTTGGCTCCTCTGCCTCTGTCGCACATGTTCGGGATCGTGACCGAGCTGATCATGCCGTTGATCAGTGCTGCAAAGGTCGTCCTTGTGGGGAAGTTCGATGCCCGTGCCTGCCTGGAGCTGGTGCAGGAAGAGCGGGTGACCGTGCAGAACGGCGTTCCTACCATGCTGTCGCGCGAGTTGGCTTGGTGGAAGGATCATCCGGACGAACGGCCCGATCTGTCCTCTTGGAGAACGGGCATCGTAGCCGGGGCGATGGTTCCCCGGGAGCTTATCGTTTCGGCTCAAGAGGAGCTGGGCTGCTCTCTGGTGATCGCGTACGGGTCCACTGAGACGGTGAACATCTCCTGCGGATTTCCAAGCGATCCTTTGGATGTGAGGTCGCGTTTCGCCGGCATGCCTTCGGAGGGATCGAGCGTGCGTGTCGTCGATGAAGATGGCATCGATGTCGAACCGGGTCAGCCGGGGGACCTGTATGTGAAGGGTCCGGGCATGATGGCCGGCTATTTGGGTGATGGGGCTCGTTCTGACGGTCAAGACGGGATCGATTTGCCGGGTTGGTTTTGGACGGGCGATCGCGCCTGCCTTACCGCAGAGGGCTATCTGAACATCTGCGGAAGGAAGAAGGATCTGATCATTCGCGGTGGCAACAATGTGGTGCCGGCGAAAGTGGAATCGGCTCTGATATCGCTTGATGAAGTTCTCGAGGCCTGCGTGGTGGGCGTCCCCGATCCCGATTTAGGCGAAGCGGTGGTCGCTTTCGTGACCGTCGCTCCAAGCGCAACGTTCGATGAGGAGGGGATTCGCGAACGCTTGAAGAAGCGGATTCCGCGTTTCGCGGTGCCGGATAGGGTCATTCAGCTGGAGCGATTCCCCTATCTGCCAAACGGGAAAGTTGACAAAGTTTCCCTGAAAGAACGTTTGCGGGAGCATGGACAACGTTAACGCTCAAACGCATGGGCTCTAACGCCGGCGGCACGGCATGATGAGGCTCGTTTTCATGAGGAGGTAACCCGATGGCATTGCTCGATGGCATCACGATCGTCGATTTCACCCGGTATTTCCCGGGCCCCTATGCGACGCTGCGTCTCGCGGATTGGGGCGCGAAGGTAATCAAGGTCGAAGCCCATGAGGGCGAGCCGGGACGTTTCATCAACGAGTATCAGGGCGTCGAAGGGTCGGTATTCCGTTCGGTGAATCGGGGGAAGCAGGGGTTGTTCGCCAATCTGAAGGATGCGGCAGAGCGTGAACGGGTCGAGAAGATCATCAAGGGCGCAGATGCTGTGATCGAGGGATTCCGCCCGGGCGTGATGAAGCGCCTCGGCTTGGACTACGAGCGCGTCTCGCAGCTGAAGCCCGACATCGTGTACTGCTCGCTTACCGGCTATGGGCAAACGGGCAGCTACGAGAGCCTTTCAGGACATGATCTCAACTACATGGCATTGAGCGGAGTCCTCGATCAACTGAAGGACACCCAGGGCGTTCCCGTGAAACCCATGATCGCGCTTGCAGATCTGATCGGGGGGATCGCTGCAAGCGAGGCGATCTTGGCGGGGCTGGTCCATCGATCGGTCACCGGGGAAGGGGCCTATTGCGACGTCTCGCTTGCGGAATCGGCGTTCTGCCTGATGGGGCTTCATGCAACGACCGCTTCCCTAGGGGGCGGGCTCTATGGCGCCATGGACCCCTCCATCGCCTACGCCATCTACGAGACGCGCGACGGGCGCTATGTGACGATCGCTGCCATGGAGGACAAATTCTGGCGCAATTTCTGCGACAAGGTGGGCCGCCCCGAACTCTACGAGGGCAAGAACACTTTGCCCGGCGACGACAACCCCTATTACGTCGCTTTGAAGGAGCTGTTCGCCTCCCGCGACTTTGCCTATTGGAAGGAGTTCGCCAAAACCGCGGATTGCTGTTTCGCCCCGGTGCTGACCATCGAGGAGGCAATGGAAGAGACCTCGTTCGCCGAGAGAGGCTTAGTGGAGCGCAGATGGGATGCCGCCTATGTTGCGACTCATTATCTGGACGGCGCTCCCTTCTTGGAGGGAGACGAACCTTATCCGGCTCTGGACCGAGAGTGAATCGGTTGGGGATAGCAAGGACTGTTCGGCTGTGGAATTGGATGAAAGGATGTAATCATGGATTTCAAATTGACCGATGAGCAGCAGCTGCTGGTCGAAAGCATCGAGGAATTCGCTGCGCGGAATTTCACCGAGGAGAAGATCGCGCAGTGGTATGCCGAGGGCAATGTGCCCGACGAGCTCACCAAGGAATACCTCGATACCGGGTTCGGGCTTATGGGCCTTCCCGAGGAGTACGGCGGTGTGCCGTGCGACAAGCTCACGCTGGGCATCATGACGGAGGCGCTGTTCCATGCGACGGGTTGCATGACCCCCTTCGTCAGCAACACGCTTGCAATGACCGATATCGTGGAGTTCGGCAACGAAGATCAGATCAAGATGTGCCTGGATTCGTATCGCGAGAACGGTAAGCCCATCTTCTCGCTCGCCATTTCCGAACCCGGCGCCGGTTCCGACAACATGTCGATGACGAGCGTCACCAAGAAGCAGGCGGACGGCACCTACGTCCTTTCCGGTTCCAAGACGTGGGTGACCATGGGCGAGCATTTCCCCATGGTGCTCGCCATCGCGAAAGACGAGGATCCGTCGAGGGAGAACAAGAGCATGTCGCTGTGGCTGTTCTCCAAGGACCTTGAGGGCGTGTCCACTGCCCCGTTGCACAAGATCGGCCAGACCATCATGCCGTTCTGCGAGATGTATTTCGATGACGTGGTGCTCACCGAGGATATGCGCGTGGGCGAGCCGGGCAGCGGTTTCATGAACCTCATGAAGAACTTCGAGATGGAGCGTTGCCTGATCGCGGCGCAGAGCATCGGCATGGCTCAGGCCGCCATGGACGATGCCGCTTCCTACGTGAACGATCGCGTGTGCTTCGGCAAGCCCATTTCGAACTATCAGATGATCCAGCTGAAGTTGACCGAGATGGAGACGATCCTCCAGAATTCGCGCAACATGCTCTATCGCACGCTGTGGAAACTGGATAACGGCATGTCGGTGCAGGTGGATAGCGCTTTGCTGAAGCGCTACACTGCAATGAACTGCACGCAGGTGGCTTCCGATGCCTTGCAGATCTTCGGCGGCCTTGGCTACACCACCGAGACGCGCGTCGGAAGGATCTGGGAGGATTGCCGGGGCAACGAGCTTGCCGGCGGCACCGACGAGATCATGGTGCACATCGCCGGTCGCCAGCTTGCGAAGAGGTATCGGAAGTAGCTTCGACTTTCGAGGGAAGAGGCGGCCATGGAGTACCGGTTGACCGACGAGCAGCGCAAAACGTTGGAGTTGGTGCGGGAATTCGGCGCGAAATACTTTCTGCCAGATGAGATCAATCGCTGGGAGAAGGAGCAAGGGGTTCCCGACGATGTGGTCCGCGCGTTCGCGAACCTCGATTTCGGCCCCGCCTCTTTGGTGACGAACCGTGCCAAGCGCGACGACCTGCTGTTCACGATCGCCCTTATCGTGGAAGAGCTCTCGCGCTTGGCAGGTACCATGCTGCCCTTCCAGCTGGATCTGCATAATCTTTGGACGCTTAGCGAGCTGGCCACGGGCAGCCTGCTCGACATGGTGAAGAGGGAATACGAGCGCACCGGTCGCTTGGTCTTCTCAATCGCGGTGACCGAACCTGGTGCAGGGTCGGACTTGCGGAATATGACGACGACTGTCAAGAGGATAGGCGACAAATTCGTCCTCAACGGAAGGAAGACGTTCGTTTGCAATGGGGAATTCACCCCGTTCATCCTAGTGGCGGCAGTGGACGAAGAAGCTTCTGAAGGGCAGAAGTACCCGGCGGTCACATTGTGGCTCGTTCCGTACGACTTGGAGGGCGTGAGGACGTTTCCCATCGAGAAGCGTGCTCAGAGGATGCTTCCGTTTTCCGACATCCTCTTCGAGGACGTCGAGCTTTCGTCCGAGCATTTCGTTGCGGGAGGCAAGGACGGCTTCAGGCAGTTGCTTCGTTTTTTCGAGGCGGGCAGATGCATCACCTGCGCCTCCTCTTTAGGCATGGCTCAGGCGGCGATGGAGGATGCGGTGAAGCGTGCGGGGAGCAGGATCGCATTCGGTGTGCCTATTGCCCGGCTCCAGCAGATCGAGCAGATGGTCACCGACATGGAGGTCAAGATCATCAACATGCGCAACCTGGTGTACCGGGCGGCGCGCTCGAGGGACGAGAATCGTGAGTCGTCCAGGCTGGACATCGCCCTCATGAAGCGCTATGTTCCGCGTGCTTCCGTGGAAGTCGCATCGGATGCGATGCAGATCTTCGGCGGCACCGGCTATACCGAGAACGCCCGCGTGTTCAGGATCTGGGAGAATTGTCGAGGAAACCAGATCGCGGAAGGCACCGACGAGATCATGGTGCACGTTGCCGCGCCCATGCTGGTGCGGAAATACGCTGACGAGTGACCGCCGAGCGGAGCATCCCCGTCCTGTTGGATCGTCCTCCCCATCCGGCCCGCTTTGCGGGCCGGATTTTTTGGCTCTTCGGTGGTTTCTGTGGGAGAGATTCCGGCATAGGCCCAGCTCAGCGGGCGAAAACAACGATCTGG
>URRZ01000056.1 GCA_900550385.1 uncultured Coriobacteriaceae bacterium
CCGCGCCCCCAGCCGCGAGGAGTACCTGCACGCCCATCCGCGCGCGTAGAGAGCGAGAACGGCGCGCGACGTTAGCGGCACCGCCTCGCACTTGCACGCCCATCCGAGCGCCTAGGACGCGACCGTTCCGCGCTGCATGGGCTTGAACCCATGGGGCGCCCGCCTGCGTGCGCGATGCGGCAGGCGCCGCCGAAAAGCCGGGCGCACCTGCTCGCCATCGCCCATCCGCACGCGTGGCTCGGCGGGGAAGGCCGCGGCCCGGCGCTCGCCGCCGGCGTCTCGGCTTTGCCCGGCTGCCCGCATCCCGTCGATTGCTCCCGCCATGCGTTCAAAAAAACTCCCATTTCCTCCCACATCCTTACACCCATCTATATATTGTGCCTGTTTGCGATGTGGACACTAGATATAGATCCATCCTTAAAGAAAATTGTTGCGAAGTGCGATGTAACAACGCTCCGAAACGCCTTTTTCCCTCGTCAAACGTCAAGCGGTGGGTGAATATCCTTGCATGGTGGGACAAAGTGGGATAGAATCCCAAGCATCGGAAGCTCCGTGGGACAGGATCGAAAGGACGGCATGGCCGCAAACGCCAACACGAATGGAGGCGCGCAGCCCGCAGCGGCTGGCACCGAGGTCGTGGAGGCGCGCATCGTGGATCTGAACGGCGAGTACCGCTTCAAGGTCGACGAGAAGGGCCGCGTGTCCCTCCCGTCCAAGTTCCGCAAGATGCTTTCGAAGGACCTCGTGGTGACGCGCAACCCCCAAGACGAATGCCTGTGGGTGTTCGAGACGGCAGGGTTCAACCACTGGATCGAGAAGCTGTTCGACGACCGCTTCGATGGATACGATTCGTCCGACAAGCAGCACATCGCCTTGCGAAGGAAGCTGAAGTCGCGTTCGGAGGATATCTCGGTCGACGGCTCGGGCCGCATCACGCTTCCGGCGGACAAGCGCGCCAAGGTCGGCATCGACAAGGATGTCGTCATCATTGGCAACACCGGTTACTTCGAGGTGTGGGATGCGAAGCGTTACGACGAGATGGACGAGGAAGTCGACCTCGACCTGCTGTTCCACTAGTCGTAGGACGTGAGCGAAATGACAAGCGAATATCGGCATATCCCGGTCCTGCTCGCCGAGTGCCTCGAATACTTGAACCTAGAAACACAGCACACATTCGTGGACGCAACGCTCGGCGGGGCAGGCCATTCCCTCGAAGTCGCCAAGAGGCTCGGAAGCGACGGGCTGCTCATCGGCATCGATCAGGACGAGTCGGCGCTAGCCGCCGCCCGCCTTAAACTCGGGACGTTGCCCGACGGGCGAAGGCCGCGCATCGAGCTTCTGCACGGCAACTTCGGGGATCTGGACGAGCTGCTTCTTTCTGCGGAGGTGCCAGGGATCGACGCTATCCTGTTCGACCTGGGCGTTTCCTCACCGCAGATCGATCTGCCCTCCCGCGGCTTCTCCTTCAAGGAGAACGGCCCCCTTGATATGCGGATGGATCCGGGTAAAAGCACCCTAACCGCAGCAGAGATCATCAACACCTACAACGCAGCAGATCTCGCTCGGATCATCCGTGCCTATTCGGACGAGAGGTGGGCGAGCCGCATCGCGGAGTTCATCGTGCGCGAGCGCGAGAAGGCCCCCATCGTGGAGAGCGCGCAGCTTGTCGACGTCATCAAAGCCGCCATCCCCGCTTCGGCGCGCCGTGCGGGGGGCCATCCTGCGAAGCGCACGTTCCAAGCGCTGCGCATCGAGGTGAACGGCGAGCTCGACGTTTTGAGGAGGGGGCTCGACGCCGCCGTCCGCTGGTTGAACCCCGGCGGGCGCATCGCGGTGATCAGCTACCACTCGCTGGAGGATCGCATCGTGAAGGACGCGTTCGCGTCGTTTGCCGACCGATGCACCTGCCCGCCCGACCTTCCGGTCTGCGCTTGCGGGCGAAAGCCGATATTGAACGTCATCACGCGCCGGCCCGGGCTCCCCACCGAAGAGCAGGCCGAACGTAAGCCGCGCGCCCGCAGCGCGAAGCTGCGCGGGGCGGAAGGTCTATAGAGAAACGCGCAGTGGGCCGGGATCAGCCCGGCCGACGTGCACTACACGGCCCGAACCGCCTGTGAAAGCAGCTTGAACGGAGAAAGGAGGTTGGTCGGGATGAGCGCGGCACCCGCATACTCCCGCATGCGTCCCGAACGCCAGCCTCAACGCGCCCCGCGCCCCCGCGTCCGCGCCATCCCCGGCGGCGGCGCCCGCGTGCAGGAGAAGGGCGTCTCCTCGCAGGTGATGTTCTTCGCGAAGGTCGCTGTGGCGGCGCTGGTGCTGATCACCGCCGTCTGCTGCGTGCGCGTCGCGCTTTCCGCCGCGACGGTGTCCACTGCGGTCGAGACCCAGGAGCTGAACCAGCAGATCGCCGCGGCGCGGGAGCAGGGCAACGCGCTGGAGGTCTCCCACAGCACGCTTTCCAACCCCACGCACGTGAAGGCCGCCGCGACCGAGCTGGGCATGGTCGCCCCCGGCACCACCGAGACCATCGACGTGGGAGCCGATATCGTGGCGGTCGACGACGCGGGCAACCTTTCGTTGACGCAGAGCTTGGAGCGCGTCGGCGGCCAGGCGGAGTAGCCCCATGGCGTCCCAACGTCCCGGATCGGGGAACGGGCGCTCCGGCGACGGCGGCGCCACACGCGGCTCCTCGGGCCCTTCGCCGTCCGGCAAGCGCCGCCCGTCGGCGCGCGCCCGCCACGCCCGCTTCGAAGCGGCGGGGCAGACCATCGATTCCAACCGCGCCTTCATCCCCGTGCTCCTGTTCGCGGCGGTGGCGGCGCTCATCTTCCTGCGGCTGTTCTACCTGCAGGTCATCGTCGCAGGCGAGTACTCCTCCCAGGCCGAGCAGGCGCGCACGGTCTCGCTCGCCGTGGACGCGCGCCGCGGGACCATCTACGATCGGAACGGCGCCGTCCTGGCCATCAGCGTCGACGCCACCACGGTGTACTGCAACCCCTCCGAGGTGAACGACCCCGCGACGGCGGCGCTGACGGTGGCCGAGGCGATGGGCGGCCAGGCGTCCGATTACTTGGAGACGCTCAGCCAGTCCAGCATGTCCTTCGCCTACCTGGTGCGCAAGGGCGACGTCGAGGACGCGGAGAACCTGCAGGCGCTTTTGGACGAGCGCGGCGTCGAGGGGGTCTACTGCCTGGATGACACGCGCCGGGAATACCCCAACGGCCAGGTGGGCGGCCAGGTGATAGGCGCCTGCGAGATCAAGGTCGACGAGGAGACCGGCGCCGAATACTACGAGGGCATCTCCGGCTTGGAGGCCTACTACGATGACCTGCTGTCGGGCACCCCGGGGGTCTACGTCGCCGAGCGCGGCCAGGGCGGCATGCCCATTCCGGGGGGCGTTCACGAGGACGTCCCGGCGGTCGACGGCCAGGACATCGTGGTTTCGCTGGACATCACGCTGCAGGGCGCGGTCGAGGAGCGCCTGGCGCAAGGCGTTGAGGACATCGAGGGCACGGGCGGCAACGCCGTGGTGATGGACGCCGGGACCGGCGAGATCTACGCCGCCGCGTCGCTGCCGTACTTCAACCCCGCCGACCGCTCCGTCGTCGAGGAGGGCTCCACGCAGCTGAAATGCGTGACGGACCTGCTCGAGCCGGGATCCATCTTCAAGACGGTTTCGACGATGGCGATCCTGGAGACCGGGACGATGGGCCCCGACGACACCATCTTCTGCCCGGCCTACATCACGGCCGACGGCTACACCATCTCGGACGCGCACGACCGCGGCGACCAGGAGATGACGCTGCGCGAGATCCTGGACAAAAGCTCCAACGTGGGCATCTCTCTGGCGGTGGAGGAGATGGGCTTCCAAGAGCTCTACGACCACATCGTCGCCTACGGGCTGCACTCCGACACGGGGGTGGACTACCCGGGCGAGGGCGAGGCGGACACCGACGCGCTGGGGTACCTGGTGCCCTTCGACGAGTGGGGCCGCGTGACGGCCTACAACGTGAGCTTCGGCCAGGGCATCTCGGTCACGCCGCTGCAGATGGTGCGCTTCTACGGCGCCATCATCAACGACGGCGTCGCGGTGACGCCCCACTTCCTGATCTCCAAGCCCCAGTCCGGCGAGACGCCGGAATACGAGACCGAGCAGATCATCCAGAACACCTCGGCGCTTCCGACGATGATCGACATGCTGAAGACGGTCGTCTCCAACGGCACCGGCACCGCCGCCGCCATCGACGGCTACGAGGTGGCGGGCAAGACCTCCACGGCCGAGATCTACGACGAGGAGAACGGCGGCTACCGCGAAGGCGTGTACAACATCTGCTTCACCGGTTTCCTCGCCGATTCCTCCAGCCAGTTGGTATGTTTTGTGGGGGCGAACGAGGTTCCGGGCGACCGCGTGGTCACTCCGGTGTTTAAGGATATAATGACTACGGCGATTGATCGCTTCAAGATCACGCCATGAGGCCGAAAGGCCTGATGGACAGGCAGTTTTGAATGCGAGGGAATAGAATGGCTAAAACTTGCGCCCAGCTTTTCGAGGGAGTGGAGCGCACCATCATAGGCAATGCCGACGAGGAGGTGTCCGGCATCGCCTACCGAAGCGACAAGGTGCAGCCGGGCGACGCGTTCTTCTGCATCGTGGGCTTCAAAGCCGATGGGCACTCGTTCGCCCAAGACGCCATCGACCGCGGCGCGCGCGTGCTGGTGGTACAGCGCAAGGTGTACCTTGCCGACGCGACCGACGTCACCGAGGTGGTCGTCCCCGACACCCGCAAGGCGATGGCGCAGGCGGCCGCCAACTTCCACGACCATCCCTCGCGCGACTTCTCGCTGGTGGGCATCACCGGCACCAACGGCAAGACCACTTCGACGTTTCTGGTGGAGCACATCGCCCGCGTCGCCGGCAGGCGCACGGGCGTCATCGGCACGGTGGGCGTCCAGATCGGCGACGAGCGCGAGAAATCCGCCCACACCACGCCCGAGTCCCCCGACCTGCAGCAGACGTTCTCGCGCATGAGGGACGCGTCCTGCGACGTGGTGGCGATGGAGGTGAGCTCGCATGCGCTCGACCTCGAGCGGACGTGGGGCACCCGCTTCGCGGTGACGGCGTTTACCAACCTCACGCAGGACCATCTGGACTACCACCACACCTTCGAGGCATACTTCGAGGCGAAGGCCCGGCTGTTCTCGAAGGACTACCCGGCCAAGCGCGTGATCTGCATCGACGACAAATGGGGCAAGGAGCTGCTGCGCCGCTGCTCGGCGGCGGGCGACAACGTGGTCACCACCGGCTTCGACCCCTCGGCGCAGATACATCCCGGCAAGGTCGACTACGCCCCGACGCACACCTCGGTGGAGCTGCACGTGCGCGGCACGGTCCATTCCTTCGACTACCCGCTGGTCGGCAGGTTCAACGTCTCCAACATCATGAACGCGTTCGGCATCGCCATGCAGCTGGGCATCCCCACCGAGCTCATCATTCAGGCGCTCTCCGAGGCGCCGCAGGTCCCCGGGCGCCTCGAGCGCGTCCATGCCGAGAACGACGGCGGCGTGTCGGTGTTCGTCGACTACGCGCACACCCCCGACGCCCTGAAGAAGGCACTGGGTTCCATCAAGGCGCTCACCCCCGGCAAGACGCTGTGCGTGTTCGGCTGCGGCGGCGACCGCGATGCGGGCAAGCGCTCCATCATGGGCCGCGAGGCGCTGGAGGCCGATTACGCCATCGTCACGTCCGACAACCCCCGCTCCGAGGACCCGCTGGCCATCATCGCGGACATCGAAAGCGGCATGGGCGCCGGGCGCGGCCGCTACGAGGTGGTCCCCGACCGGCGCGCCGCCATCGCGCGCGCCCTGGAGCTGTCGCAGGCGGGCGATTCGGTGCTCCTCGCCGGCAAGGGCCACGAGGACTACCAGCTGGTGGGGGACAAGGTGCTGTCCTTCGACGACCGTCTGGTGGCGGCCGAGGAGCTCGAGCGCCGTTTCGGCGGCGCGGCTGCGGGCGAGGGGGGCGAATAGATGCGCCTTCCCATCGCTGACATCGTCGAGGCGGTCGCCGGCGCGCTCGTCGTCGCGCCGGCGGATCCCCGTGCCGCGGCCTGCGGCCTCATGTGGGATTCGCGCGAGGTGGCCGCGGGCTGCCTGTACGTGGCGCTTCCCGGCGAGCGCGTGGACGGCCACGACTTCGTCGCAGCCGCCATCCGCTCCGGGGCGGCGTGCGCGTTGGTCTCCCGCGACCCCGGCGCCGAAGCCGCCGCCGCGGCCTGCGAGGCGGGTTCTGCCATCGTGAAGGTGGCCGACACGCGGCGGGCGCTGGTGGACCTGGCGCGCTTCTGGCGTGGGAAGCTGGACGGCCGCGTCATCGGGCTGACGGGTTCCAGCGGCAAGACGACCACGAAGAACTTGGTGCGCGACGTGCTGTCCGCCGCCTTCCCGGTGACGGCGACCTCGGGCAACCAGAACAACGAGCTGGGCGTCCCCAAAACGCTGCTTTCCGCCTCCGCCGACGACGGGGCGGTCGTGGTGGAGATGGGCATGCGGGGCCTGGGCCAGATTAAGGAACTCTGCGGGTTCGTGCGCCCCGACTGGGGGATCGTGGTCAACGTGGGCACGAGCCACATGGAGCTTCTGGGTTCGCGCGAGAACATCGCGCGCGCCAAGGCGGAGCTGCTGGAGGCGCTGCCCGCGGGCGGATGCGCCTTCGTCAACGGCGCCGACGACTACGCGGCCTTCGTGCGCGACCACGCGCGGCTTTACGAGCGCGGCGTGAAGGTGGTCGTGTTCGACGGCTCGCCCGACGCGCGGCAGCGCATGAACGTGCTCGCGGGCGCCCGCATGGCGGAGCCCGACGAGCGGGGGGCCGCCGTCCGCCGAGGCGATGGGCGCGTGTGGGCCGAGGACGTCTCCCTCGATGCGGAGGGGCGCGCGACCTTCAAGCTGCGCGCGACGCATTTCCCGCCGACCCCCGAAACCGACTCCGTCGTGGAGGCGGCCGAATGCGCGCTGTCGCTGCGCGGCCTGCATAACGTGGGCAACGCCTGCGCCGCCGCGGCGGTGGGGCGCGCCATGGGCATGCCGCTTTCGAAGATAGCCGCCGCGCTGGGCGGCGCGCAGCCGGAGGCCGGCCGCGCCCAGGTGGTGCGCACCGCCGCCGGCGCGACCGTGGTGGACGACTCGTACAATGCCAACCCCGATTCCATGCGCGCCTCGCTGCGCACGTTCTCGGCCATGCGGGCGGACGGGCGCAAGATCGCGGTTCTGGGCGACATGGGCGAGCTGGGGCCCTTCTCGGAGGAGGGTCATGCCCGCACGGGGGCGGACGTGGCCGCGGCGGGCGTGGACCTGCTGGTGTGCGTGGGCCCGCTTTCGCGGGGCATCGCGCGCGGCGCGGAGGAGGCGGGCCTTGCCGCCGACCGCATCGCGTGCGTGGACGACGCCGCCCAGGCGCTGGAGCATGTGCGCCCGCTGGTCGGGGAAGGCGATGCGGTGCTGGTGAAGGCATCCCACGCGGTCGGGCTCGAGCGCGTGGTGGAAGGGTTGGTCGGATAGATGTTCTGGTTCTTCTCGCAATACCCGACGTTTCTGGTGTTCTTGGCGGTGGTGATAGCCGCGGCGCTGACGATGGCGCTCATGCCGCTGTGGATCCGCATGCTGCGCTCGAGCCACATCGGGCAGCCGGTGCGCGCCGACGGCCCGCAGAGCCATCTGGTGAAGCAGGGCACGCCCACCATGGGCGGCGTCGTGATGCTGGTGGCGGTGGCGATCACCATCGTGCTCGTGGCCGGCCCCTCCCCCCAAACCTTCCTTCTGGCGGGGGCGACGCTCATCGCCGGCGCGCTCGGCCTGATCGACGACGCGTCCAAGGTGGTCCATGAGCGCTCCCTGGGGCTCACCCCCAAAGCCAAGCTCATCGGCCAGTTCCTCGTCTCGACGGCGTTCGCCCTGCTGGCGGTCAACCTCGTCGGCATCGCGCCGACGGTCGAGATCCCCTTCGTCGCGACGCTCGATCTGGGCATCCTCACCTCGAACTTCACCCTGTGGGGTGTCGACGTCACGATTCCGTGGCTCTACCTCGTCTTCGTCGACGTCTTGCTGATGGGCATGTGCAACGCCGTCAACCTCACCGACGGCCTGGACGGCCTCGCCGCCGGCACCGTCATGATCGTCATGGTGGTGATGGCCGCCATCGCCTACCGCTCCGACCTGCTGGATCCCGCGATCTTCGCGGCGGCGCTGGCCGGCGCGTGCATCGGCTTCCTGTGGTTCAACTCGTACCCCGCCGACATCTTCATGGGCGACACGGGCTCGCTCGCCTTGGGCATGGCGCTGGGCTGCCTGGCGGTGCTCACGAAATCCGAGTTCATCGTTTTGATCATCGGCGGCCTGTTCGTCGTCGAGGCGCTCTCGGTGATGCTGCAGGTCTTCTACTTCAAGCGCACGAAGAAGCGCCTGTTCCTGATGGCGCCGCTGCACCATCATTTCGAGAAGAAGGGCTGGAGCGAGACCAAGGTGGTCGTGCGCTTCTGGATCGTGTCGGGCGTCCTTGCCGCGATCGGCTTCTTCATCTACTTCGCCGAGTCCATGATGGCGGTGGCCTAGCATGGCGGCGGGGGAGGCGGGGGCGCTGCGCGGGCAAGGCGGGCGCCTCGGCAACGTGATCGTCCTGGGCCTGGGGAAAAGCGGGTCCGCCGTGGTCGACTACTGCCTGCCCTTGCTGGGCGGCCGCGTCGACGGGCTCTACATCGCCGCGGGCAAGCGCACCGCCGCTTCCGAGGAGATCGTGCGCCGCGCCTGCGAGGCGGGCGCGATCGCCGCGTTCGGCGACGATGCGGTCGACGAGCTGGCGGCGAAGGCGCCCGCCGGGCGCTTCGACCTGTGCGTGCCGAGCCCCGGCATCCCGCCCGCCTCGCAGCTTTACCGCCGCGCGTCGGAGCTGTCGGCGCATGTTCGCGGCGAGGTGGAGCTGGCTTGGCGCGAAAGCGCCCCGGACTCCGCCTGGATCGCCGTGACGGGCACCAACGGCAAGACGACCGTCACCTCGCTCATCGCGCACCTCCTGAAGGCGGCGGGCATGCGCGCGTCGGCGGTGGGCAACATCGGCGACACCTGCATCGAGGCGGTGTCCAAGGGCGGGACCGACGTGTACGTGGCCGAGGTGTCGTCCTACCAGCTGTTCTCCACCGAGGATTTCGCGCCGCAGGTAGCGGTGCTGCTCAACGTCACCCCGGACCACCTGAAATGGCACGGCTCGTTCGAGGCGTACCGGGACGCCAAGCTGAAGGCGCTCGCGAACCTGGGCTCCGTGCCCGGCGCCGCGGCGGTGCTCGATGCGACCGATGGGACGGTGCGCGCCGAGGTGCGCCGTCTGCGCCGGATGGACGATGCCGGGCGGGGCTTCTCCTACATCCCCGTGGGGACGAAGGAGGGCTACGGCTCCGACATGCGCGCGGCGTGCGGAAGCCGCCATGCCGCGTTCGTCGATGCCGAAGGCCGCCTGGCCGTCGCATGGGGCGGCCGCGAGCAACGCCTGGCGGCGGCGCGCGACCTGCTCATCAAGGGGCGGCACAACGTGGGCAACGCCCTTGCGGCCGCGTCGGCGGCCATCGCGCTCGGCGCCGATGCCGAGGCGGTGTCGCAGGGCCTTGCGACGTTCCCTCCCCTGGAGCATCGCATCGAGCCGTGCGGGACCGTGCGCGGCGCGACGTGCTACAACGATTCCAAGGCCACCAACGTGGACGCCACCCTGGTGGCGCTGGCGGCGTTCCCCGAGACGCGCCCCATCGTCCTGCTCGGCGGCGACGACAAGGGGACCGACCTCGCGCCGCTGGTCGAGGCGGCGCATCGCCATGTGCGCGCCGCCATCTGCTTCGGCGCGGCGGCGCAGCGCTTCGAGGAGGCGTTCCGCCAAGCGTCCGGCAGCGCCCCCGACGGGTTCCGGCTGCTGCATGCCGCGCATCTGGCCGACGCGTTCGACGCGGCGTGCTCGCTGGCAGGTGCCGGCGACGTGATCCTGCTTTCGCCGGCGTGCGCGTCCTTCGACGAGTTCAGCTGCTTCGAGGAGCGCGGGGAGACGTTCAAGGGGCTGGTCGCCGCCCGCGCCGCCGAGCTGGGCGCCTAGGGCGGGGAGGAGAAGGAGATGGCTTCCCCGTCGACAGGGGCGCGGCGCCAGACGCCCGCGAGCATCATGGTGCCCCGGCTCATGCTGCTGGGGTCGGTGCTGGCGCTGACGGCGATCGGCTTGGTCATGATCTACTCGGCCTCCATCGCCGAGGCGGTCGATGCCGGCACGCCCGCATGGTCCTACCTCACCGACCAGCTGCTCTTCGTCGTGCTGGGCGTCATCGCGGCCGCCATCCTGTGGAAGGCGCTGCCGTGCTCGGTGTGGCAGGGCCCTCTGCTGTGGGGCGTTTGGGGCATCGCGGTCATCCTGCTGCTCCTGACGGCGGTCATGGGGACGGCGGATCTGGGCGCCACGCGCTGGCTTTCCCTGGGGCCCGTCAGCCTGCAGCCGTCCGAGTTCGCCAAGATCGCGCTGGTGCTGGTCGCGGCGAAGATCTTCCACGATTTCCGGATGGGGTCCTACGGGGTCCTGGCGATGCTGGCGCGCGCGTTCATCTTCATCTTCATCCCGGTCGCGATGCTGTTCGTGACGCAGTCGGATCTGGGCACCACGGTCATCATCGCGGTGGGCATCCTGGCGGTGCTGTGGATGGGCGAGGCCCCGCTCAAGCTGATCCTGGGGATCTGCGGCCTGGGCCTGGTGTTCATCGTGCTCGCCACGGTGTTCACGGGGTATCGCTCCGACCGCATGCTGTACTTGGACCCGTGGAACGACGGCGAGGGCGGCCTGGGCAAGGGCTTCCAGATCATCCATTCGTACTACGCGTTCTCGCAAGGGGGCCTGTTCGGCGTCGGACTGGGGAACTCGCGCGAGAAGTTCTACCTGCCCGAGGCCGAGACCGACTTCATCTTCGCCATCATCGGCGAGGAGGGGGGCATGCTGGGCGCGCTGGTGGTCATCGCGCTGTTCGTGGTGCTGCTGTACGCCGGCATGCGCATCTCGAAGGCCGCCGCGGACGACTTCGGCGCGATGGTCGCCGGCAGCTGCACGCTGATGCTGGTGTTCCAGGCGTTCCTGAACATCGGATGCGTTGTGGGGCTGTTCCCCACGACGGGCAAGCCCCTGCCGTTCGTCTCCTCGGGCGGCTCGTCGCTCATCGCCACGTTCATCATGGTGGGGCTCATCCTGTCGGTGTCCCAGGAGGCGGGCGGCCCCAGCATCTACGAGCGTCGCAGGGCGGATCTGCGCATCGTGCGCGCGGCGAAGGAGGCCGATGCGCCCCGCGGCGGGGGATTCGCAAGGAGGTAGCTCATGAGGGCAGTCCTTTCCGGCGGCGGAACCGCCGGCCACATCAATCCGGCTCTCGCATTGGCCGAGGAGCTCTCCTCGCGGGGCTGGGAGGTCCTGTTCGCCGGCACGCCGACCGGCGTGGAGGCGAAGCTCGTCGCGCAGGCGGGCATCCCGTTCACGGGGTTCGCCGCGTCGGGATTCAACCGCCGCAAGCCGGCGTCCCTGGTCAAGGGCGTCGCCGCCATCCAGAAGAGCACCGGCAAGGCGAAGCGCTGGTTCCGGGAGGTGGAGCCCGACGTCGTGGTGGGCTTCGGCGGGTACGTGTGCGTGCCGGTCGGGCGCGCCGCAGAGGCGCTGGGCATCCCGGTGGCGGTGCACGAGCAGAACTCGGTCATGGGCATGGCCAACCGCTACCTCGCCCGCCGCGCCGCGGCCATCTGCCTCACCTACGAGCACGCTGCCTCCGCGCTTTCCGAGCAGGAGCGCGCGCGGGTGCGCCTCACGGGCAACCCCGTGCGCAGGTCGGTCCTCGCCGCCACGCGCGAGGCGGGGCGCGCCCTGTTCGACGTGCCCGACGACGCGCGCATGCTGCTGGTGACGGGCGGCAGCCTGGGCGCCCGCCAGGTCAACAACGCGCTCGTCGCGCTGAAGGACGAGCTGCTGGCGCGCCCCGACGTCCATGTGGTGCACCTGACGGGTCGCCGCGAGTACGAGTCGGTGCGCGAGCAGCTCGCGCTCACCGACGAGCAGCAGCGCCGCTGGCGCGTCATCGACTACCTCGACCGCATGGGCGACGCCATGGCGGCATCCGACGTCATCGTCTCGCGCGCGGGGGCCTCCTCGCTCGCCGAGATCTCCGCACTGGCGGTTCCCGCCGTGCTGGTCCCGTTCCCCTCCGCCACCGAGGACCATCAGACCATGAACGCCCGGGCCTACGTCGAGGCGGGGTGCGCCCGCCTGGTCCCCGACGCCGAGGCGCTGACGCCGCTGTTCGCCGAGACCCTGCTGGGCCTTCTGGACGACGCGGGGGAGCGCGAGCGGATGCGCGAGGCCGCCCGCGCGCAGAAGACGGGCGACGCCGCCGCGAAATTGGCAGATGCTGTGATTGATGCGGCGCGGAAGGCCTAACCCGGCTATCATAGTTCGGATGCGAGAAAACACCATCGGCGAAAGCGAGAGCAATAGGATGGATGGAAACCACAGCGCGCCTCCGCGCATAGAGTCGGTGCACTTCATCGGCGTCGGCGGCGTGGGCATGAGCGGGATCGCCCGGGTCGCCCACGACCAGGGCATGCGCGTCAGCGGCTCGGATCTGAAGGAGAGCCGCTACACCAAGCAGCTGCGCGACGCGGGCGTCGAGGTCCATATCGGGCACGATCCCGCCAACATCTTCGGCGTCGGCCCCGACGACGGCCCGGACGTGGTGGTGGTGTCCACCGCGATCCTCGACAACAACCCCGAGCTCGCCAGCGCCCGCGAGCGGGGGCTGGCCATCTGGCACCGCGCGCAGATGCTCGCGCGGCTCGGCGACGGGCTGGACACGCTTGCCGTGGCGGGGACCCACGGCAAGACCACGACCTCGTCGATGCTCGCCAGCGCGCTGGACGCCCTGGGCGACGACCCCACGTTCCTCATCGGCGGCATCGTGCGCGCCTACGGCACCAACGCCCGCTCTGGCACGGGCCCCTGCTACGTGGTCGAGGCGGACGAGAGCGACAAGTCGTTCACCTTCCTCTCGCCCAAGGCCGTCCTGGTCACCAACATCGAGGCCGACCATCTGGACCATTACCGCGACCTCTCCGAGATCTACGAGAAGTTCTCGGCGTTCATCTCGTCGGTGCCCGCCGAGGACGGGCTCGCGGTGGTGTGCGGCGACGACGCCAAGCTGCTCGAGCTCGCCCGCGCGACGGGGCGCAAGGTCGTGTCGTACGGGTTCGGCGAGGCCAACGACGCGGTGGTGGAATCCTACGTCCATCGCGGCGTGGGGAGCTCGTACCGACTCCGGATGCCTGACGGATCGGCCGTCGAGGGGACCATCAAGCAGAACCCGGGCAGCCACAACGTGCTGAACGCCGCCGGCGTGGTGACGCTTCTCGCCAGCATGGGACGCGACCCGCAGGAGGTCGCCGACGCCCTGGGCGGGTTCGCCGGCGTGAAGCGGCGCTTCGACCTGGTGGGCGAGGAGTCCGGCATCACGGTGGTCGACGACTACGCCCACCATCCCACCGAGATCGCGGCGACCATCGACGCCGCGTCCGACTTGGGCTTCAAGCGCGTGGTGGTGCTGTTCCAGCCGCACCGCTACTCCCGCGCATCGCTGTTCACCGAGGTTCTCCACGACGAGTTCGGCCGCGCGTTCGACGCCGCCGACGCCATCGTGTTCATGGACGTGTACCCCGCCGGCGAGGCGCCCGTCCCCGGCGTGAGCGGCAAGACCTTCCTGCAGGTGGTCCTCGACCACGAGGGTCACCCCGAAGCCTCCTACGTTCCGCGCCGCATCGAGGTCGTCCCGCATCTGGCGGACTTCCTCGAAGAAGGCGACCTGCTCATCACGATGGGCGCCGGCGACGTCACCGCGATCGGGCCGCAGCTTCTGGAGGAGCTGCGCGCGCGGGCGGCGGGCGCGGACGGCGAGTAGCCCATGGCGCCGCAGCATGCCTCCGCGCTGGGGGCGCTTTCCATGGACGAGCGCTTCGACGGGGAAGTGTACCCGAACGAGCCCATGTCCCGCCACACCACCTACCGCATCGGCGGGCCCGCGCGCTACCTGATCCGCGTCGATTCCGTGGGCGCGCTGCGGCGCGTGATCGATGCGGCGCACCAAAGCGGCGCGCCGTGGACGGTGGTCGGCCGGGGGAGCAACCTGCTGGTCGCCGACGAGGGCTACAAGGGCGTCATCATCACGCTGGGCCGCGATTTCCGCTCGATGCGCTACGACGAGGAGGAGCAGCGGTTCCAT
>URRZ01000057.1 GCA_900550385.1 uncultured Coriobacteriaceae bacterium
CCCCGCATACAGCTCGCGACGGTTCGCGGGATCGGTGGGATCGGCGGGACCCGATGCGGAGGATCGGGCGGCGCGAGATGCCTCGCGGGCGTCTCCGGGCGCTTCCTGCGGGCCGAACGATTCGGAATGGACTTCGCGGGGCTCGACGTCGAGGGGAAGCGGGCGCTCCGGCTCCAGCGGAAGCGTCGCCCAAAGCACCGCGTAGGCGACGATGCCCACACCCAGCGTCATCAGGCACAGCAGCACCATGAAGATGCGCACGACCACCGGGTCCAGTCCGAGGCGCCCCGCGATGCCCGCGCACACGCCCCCCGCCAGCGCATCCCTCGATCGTTGCAATCCCGAATCCGACACGGCGCCCTCGCTCGAAATCATCCCCTGCGCGCAGCCGGAGCCCGCGCATCCCGTCGGCGGCGTTATTCCGAAGAGCCGCCGTCGCCAGCCGCGCCGTCGGCCGCCCCGTCCGAGGCGTCCTCGCCCGAAGGCTCGGGCAGGCGCGTGACCCGGATGGTGGAGATGCGGCGGCGACGCATCGCCTGGATCTTGAACCGGTACCCCGATATCACGAACTCGTCGCCCATCTGCGGCACGACGTCGATGGTGTCCATCAGCCAGCCGGCGATGGTCTCATAGTCGTCGGAGTCGACGACCGGCCATCCCAGCTCGGCGGCCTCGTCGACCGGCAGCCTGCCGTCCACCACCCACTCGTCCTCGGCGATGGTCGAGACGTACTTGCCGTCCTCGACATCGGTCTCGTCGCCGATCTCGCCGACGATCTCCTCCAGAATGTCCTCGACGGTAATTAAACCATCGGTGCCGCCGTATTCGTCCACGACGATGGCCATCTGTTGCCGATTCGTTTGCATCTCGGACAGGAGCGGGTACACGTCCTTGGTCTCGGGCACGAACAGCGCCTCGTAGGCGTAATGCCCCACCGGCTCGTCGCCCTTGCCGTCGAGGATGGGCGCCACCAGGTCCTTGTAGTGGACGATGCCCACGATGGTGTCGTAGTCCTCGCGGTAGACGGGCAGGCGCGAGTACCCGGTGCCGCGCATGCGGTCGACCGCCTGCCGCACCGTCTCCACGTCCTCGACGAATATCATGTCGACGCGCGGCTGCATCACCTCGCGCACGGTCATATCGCCCAAGTCCAAGATGTCGTGGATCATGCGCTTCTCGTCGTCGAGCAGCTCGTCGTTGTCCTTGACGATGTACTTGATCTCCTCCTCCGACACGCTCTGGCGGTCGTCGGAGCTCTTGATGTGGAACAGGCAGGACAGCGCGTTCGCCGAAGCCGACGTGAGCCACACCAAAGGCTTCGCTATCGTGCGGAACACGCCCAAGGGGCCCGCCACCATCTTGCTGACGCGCTCGGCATCGGAAAGCGCGATGCGCTTGGGGACCAGCTCGCCCACGACGATGCTCAGGTAGGAGACCGCTAAGGTGATGAGGATGGGGGAAAGCGCCGGGGCGATGAACGTGAGCCAGTCGATCCCCCACCCGGAGAACCACTGCGCCAAGGGATTGGACAGGTTCGTCGAAGCCGCCGCAGAGGCGAAGAACCCGACCAGCGTGATGGCGACCTGGATAGTCGCCAGGAAGTTGCCGGAGTCGGTCGCCAGCGCCAACGCGCGCTTCGCACGGCGGTCGCCCTCGTCGGCTTCCTTTTGGAGCATCACCTGCTTGGCGTTCACCACGGCCATCTCCGACATCGAGAAGTAGCCGTTCACCAGCACGAGGACGAGCGTGACGACGATGCTTATGCCTATGTCCATAACGGTTTCATCACTCCTTCTGCAAACGGGTCGCCGCGCTTTCCGCGCGCGGTCCGCCTACATCACGAACAAAAGTACGGCGAGGAAGTGGCATATGCTTCCCGCCAGCACCAGCACATGGAAGATGGTGTGCATGTAGGGGATCTTCTTCAGCACGTAGAAGACGCACCCGACGGTATAGCAGGCGCCGCCTGCGGCCAGCAGGGCGAACCCCGGGCCGGAGAACGCCTGGACGAGCTGGGGAAGGAACGCCACCACGCTCCAGCCCAGCATCAGGTACAGCACCGCGGATATCCAGCGCGGGCGGAACACCCAGAACGCCTCGCACGCGACGCCGGCCAAGGCCACCGCCCAGACGAACGCACACAGCCAGACGCCGCCGAACGGAGCGAGCGTGATCAGGCAGAACGGCGTGTAAGTGCCCGCGATGAACAGGTAGATGCAGCTGTGGTCGAGCACTTTGAACACGCGCTTGGCGCCATCGGCGGAGATGGCGTGGTAGAGCGTGGACATCAGGTACTCCAGCAGCATGGTGACGGAATAGACCAGCGCGGCGAACAGGAAGACGCCGCCCCCGTCATCGAGCGCAGCCACGACCAGGATCGGTATGGCGGCGATGGAGAGGAGGGCGCCGACGCCGTGCGTCACCGAGTTCGCCACTTCCTCGCCGAGCGTGTACTCGCGCACGTTGCGCTTGCGCTGCCTCTCGTTCGCGGGGGTGCCGGCGCGCTCGCCGCGATGCTCGTAAGCGGCTTTCACGGTGCGGGGGCCGAACTGGGACGGCGTCCATTCATGGGAGCCGCGCTCCGCCGACGGGCCCTCTTCCCGGGGCCGGGGCGGCGTCACGACGCGGGATCCGAAGGAGCGGCTACTTCGGCCACCCCCGTCGGCAGATGATGTCGCTTGTGCGTTCATACCCGCTACGATACCACATCCGCGCGGGGCCGCACCCAGTCGAGCCACGCTTGGGCATCTTCTTCACAGACGTCGATGAGGCTGACGGTGGTCCCGCCGGTACCGGCGGCGGTGCGCACGGCGATGGTCGCGGTGCGGGCGCGCCGCTGGAAGGGGTTGGTGCGGGTGTAGCCGAACTGGATCTTGTGGCGGGGGAAGCCCACCGTCTCGCGCGCCATACCGCCGTTGGTGACCTGCATGAAGCGGCGGTTGTAGGCGAAGGCCGACCCGCGCGCCCACAGCACCGCGCCCACGACCTCCAACGCGAAGACGATCAGGCACACCGCGTAGGCGGCGCACGCGCCGATGTTGAGGTAGCCGAGCACCATCTGGCCGTCGGGGCCGGCGCCCTGCAGCACCAGGTTGGCGATCGCCTGGGCCGCGGCGACCAGCACCGCCAGCCAGAAGCCCGCGCCCTGCAGGATGCCCCGGCGGATGACGGCGCGGCGCAGCGCGACGGGGGCGAGGCGCTTCCCGCCGGCGGGCATGTCGGCGAACTCGGGGATGATGCCCGCCAGGATCTCCGGCACGCGATCGACTTTCACGAACGGATGGATGACCAGCCCCTGCTGGCTCAGGCTTTGGCCCT
This sequence comes from uncultured Coriobacteriaceae bacterium, assembly GCA_900550385.1. Taxonomy (GTDB): domain Bacteria; phylum Actinomycetota; class Coriobacteriia; order Coriobacteriales; family Eggerthellaceae; genus Aphodovivens. The sequence continues at coordinate 3,319 of URRZ01000057.1, forward strand.
GGTCGCTTTGCGAGGGATCGGCGGCGTCGATCTTGCCCAGCGACAGCTCGCAGTAGCCCAGAAGGCGGCGGATCACGCTCTGCTTGACGATGACCGATTGCACGCGATCGACATCGACGCCCCGGATGCGGTGCTGCAGAAGCCCGTGCTCGACCTCGATGCGGCTGCCACGGCGGCGAGCCTTGAAACCGCCGAACTGGATGCAGGTCCCCACGACCGAGAACGCCCACAGCACGACGGCGCCCCCAAGGCAGGCCACGATGCCCAGCGCAAGCAGGCTGCCCCCGAGGGCGCTCGAGCCCGCCGAAAGCGCGGAATCCACCATCGCCCCCGCGGCATCCCCTGCCACGTCCATCACGCCGCCCGCCACCTGGAAGACCGTGGCGAGCACGCCGATGGCGGCGAGGACGAAGCCGGTGTTGTTGGAGAGGCCCGTGAAGACGAGCTCCTTGTTGCTCAGGCCGTACTCGTACGACGAGGCGCCCATGTCCACCGCCTCGCCGGCGAACACGCCGCGCACGTCATCCCACACTTCCGAACCGACGTCGAGCACGTTGCCTGCGGAAGCGGGCTGCTGCAAGGCGGCGGGAGCGCCCGGGGCGCCGAAGGGCGCCGCAGCGGTCGGGGCAGCGGGCATGGCGGCCGCCGGCGCGCCGGCGGCAAGCGGGGCGGTGGGAGCGGCCCCCATGGCGCAGGCCGCGGAGGCGGGGGCCGCCGCCGGTGCCGGACGGGCGCCTTCCATGCCCAGGATGCGGCGCTTGCGGAGGTACAGCTCCATGCGCAGGCGCTCCGCCTGGTCCTTCGTCACATACGGCACGCGCACCGCCGTGTGCGATGCGCCGCCGGCCGTGTCCACGCTCACCGTGCACACGCCGAAGATGCGCTGCAGCAGCGAGGCATGCTGGTCGACCGACTGGACGCGCTGATAGGGCACGTGGATGCGCTTTTTGTTGAAGATGCCCGAATACAGGCTGAACTCCTCGTCGCCGATCTCGTACCACAGATGGCGGTACGACCACCACTGGTACAGCAAGCACAGCAGGAAGACCACCACGATGATCGCCGCGATTCCCAGACCGGCCACCATCATGATGAATCCGTCGACACGACCCGCTCCTTCAAAGAACGAGCCGATCATCGAGGAGAACAGCGAGATGCCAAGCGCCACGATGATGATGCCGGCGGAGCGCAGCGAGCCCAGCCAGACGTAGCTGTGATGCACGTAGTGGCGCTGGTGCTCGGCGGGTTGCAGGTCCGCGATAGGCTGCACGGCAGACGCGGACTGCGCGGTCGGTTGCTGGGGCGCGGCGAGTTGCTGCGACGCGACCGATTGCGCCGCCTGCACGGGCTGCGCAACCTGAGCGTGTTGCGGCTCCTGCGCCGACGCGCCCTGGGGAACGCGCTCGTCCATCACACGTCCTCCTGGGCGATGCGCGCGAGCTCGGCGGCCTTGTCGCGCAGCTGCTCGGCGACCTCGGAGGCGAGCCCGGGGATCTCGTGCTCGCCAGCGGCGGTGGCCACGGTCACGCTTGCCAGGCCGAACGCGCGCTGGATGGGCCCTTGGCGCGTGTCGGTGTTCTGGACGCGGATGAACGGGATGATGTAGCGCTTGCGCCAGACGATGCCCTTGGCGATGTCCAGGTAGTCGTCGGAGAGCTGGTAGCGCCAGCGCGCATACCGGATCGGCGGAAGCACCGCAAGCCACACGACAAGGCACAGCGCCCACACGGCGGCGATGATGCCCGTCACCATCCACGCCCAGCCGGAGGCGGGATCGACGATGGCGATGATGGGGAACGCGATGCCGCAGCACAGGAACAGGATGCAGATCCACACCGCATCGTTGATGCGCCACACCGTCTTCACGCGCGGGTCCAGCTGGTTCGCCGGCAGCTCTTTCATGGTCTCCTGCTTTCGATGGTCGGGGTCGCGAAGGGTTCTCCAACGCGCCGATCCATCATAGCAGAGCGAACAGGCGCCCCCCCCCCGGCGAATCAACGGTTCCTCCACAGTCTGCGGCGCTGCGCTATACTCGCATGCGGAAACGATTGCGACGGGGATCCGGACGCAGCGGGACGCGATAGGGGGATCGAGGAGCATATGACCTACGACGAGCTGAAGAACCTGATCAAAGATGCCATGAAGGCGCATGACAAGACGCGCCTGTCCATCCTGCGCCAAGTGCACGGCGAGCTGAAGAACATCGAGGTGGACGAGCGCCGCGAGGTGACCGACACCGACGTGGACGCCATGCTCAAGCGCGTGATCAAGCAGACCAAGGAGACGCTGGAGGGCTCCATCAAGGCCGCCAACAACCAGGAGCGCACCGACACGCTGGCCGCGCAGGTGGAGATCCTGGAGGGACTGCTTCCCAAGCAGATCGCAGGCGACGAGCTGATGGCGCTGATCGACGCCACGCTGGCGGAAACCGGCGCGACGGCCAAAAAGGAGATGGGCCGCGTGATGGGCGCCCTCACCCAGAAGACGGGCGGCAACTTCGACAAAGCGGCGGCGGCGAAGGAGCTGCAGAGCCGCTTGGCATAGCTCCGGAAGCCATAACCGCGCACCAGAACGCAGCGGGGCCCTCCGCATGATGCGGAGGGCCCCGCTTTGCTAGAACCCGCGGATATGCCGGCTAGGCACCGGCAGCCGGCAGGATCAGAACAGCCCGAACATGAACTCGAGCTCCTCCTCCCAAGACTCCTGGTCGACCGTCCACGCGTCGCCCTGCTTCGTCACATCCAAGGCGGTGTAGTACTCGGTCATGTCGGTCGTCGACTCCATCGCGGAGGAAAGCACCTGGCCCAGCTGCAGCAGGGCCGCCGACTCGTCGAGGCCGTCGACCGCGCCCGAATCGGTCAGATCCTGGACGCCGTCGTTGAACGCCGTCAGCATGGCGTAGATGTCGCGCATCTGGGTTTCGGCGTACATCGTGCCCGTGCCGTCGCTGTAGGCATAGGCGCCATCCGGCGTGTAGGAGAAGTCCGTCGTCATCCACATGGCGACCGCAGCGGGATCCACGCCGAGCTGCGCGAGCGAGTAGCCGGTGTTCGAGGCGAACATCTCGTCGAACTTCTGACCCAGCCATGCGATCTGCTCGGGATCCTGGTTCGCCAGCTTGTCCAGCTGCGCGCAAGCGGCATCCTGGACGGCGGCGTCCTCGGCGTCGGTGGAGCTGTAGGAGTAAGAACGCGCCGTATCGGAGGCATCGGTATCCGACACGACGGAGACCGTCGCGATGCCCACGACCGCGATGGCGAGGATGAACATGATGACCGACAGGACGATGCCCGCGATGCCGCAGACCTTGCCGCCCGTCACCTTGCCGTTCCGCACGCCGCGCTTGACCGCCTTCGAGGCGAGCACGATGGCGACGATGCCCAAGACGATGCCGATGACGGGCGCCCAGCAGAACAGGATCGCCAAGATGCCGCACACCAGCGCCGCGACGCCGCTTCCCCCCGCCTGCGGGACCGGCTGCCCCATCATGGACGGATCGCCGTAATACGGGATCCCTCCGGGAACGGCGCCCGGCTGCTGGGGCTGGCCGTAGGGGCTTTGCGCCGGCTGTTGCGGCTGGCCGTAGGGGGCCTGCGAGGGTTGCTGGGGCTGGCCGAAAGCCGCTTGGCCCGCACCCGCCGCCTGGCCCGCCGCGGCGTCGCCGGCAAAGGGCTGCGTCCCAGCCGCCGGAACGGAGCCGGGCATCTGGGGCTGCTTCACCTCACCCGCCGTCTGGAGTCCGGGCATCTTCGGCTGCGGAACCTCGCTGGCAGGAGATGCATCCGCCCCCTGCGGCTGCACCGCCCAATCCTGGGATGTCGCGGAACCCGCTTGGGGCTCCACCGCAGAATCCTGGATCCCCTCGCCCATCGGCTGGACGATGGGCGACTGCGATGCATCCACCACGCCGCCCTGCTGACCCTGGCCGGAATCTGCCGAGCCGAAATCGCGATTCTCATCCATCTTCGTCCCTTTCCTCGAAACCCCTTAGGCGCGATGCGCCGCAGGAGCCTTGCCGTAAGCTCGATGATCCAAGTATACACAGAAGCTACACAGAAGCCCGCACGAAGCGGGCTTCCGATGGCTTTCGCCGAGAACTTTTTCGTATTCTTTACTTTCCGCGCGGGAAGGGCCTCCCCGCACCTACTCGGCCGCGACGTCCTTCTCGGAGATGCGGCCACGGAACGTGCGGTAGATCACGACGTGGTAGATCAGCACGAGCGGCAACCCGACGCACGTGATGCCCGTCATCCACATAAGCGAGAGGTCGGTCGCCGAGCCGCTCATCAGCGTGATGCTGGCGCCCACGCTGTTGGCCGAGGCCACCACCAGGTTCGGGAACATCGAAGCCGCCAACAGGCCAACCAACATGACGGCCGCCGCGCTCTGCGCCAGAAACGCCGGCTTGTCGCCGGATTCCTTGCGACCCAACGCGAGCGATGCCGCGATGGCCACGACGAACAGGATCGCGAACAGCCAGCGCAGGATGTTGAGCGAGGGCTCCATCGCGGGCTGGATGACGAAGTGCCCGTACACCGACACGACGGCGAACAGCACCAGCACCGCGATGCCCAAAGGCAGGCGCAGCTTGGCGGCGCGCTCGCGCAGCTCGGAGCCCTCCTCGGCCTTCAGCGCCACCCAGCAGGCGCCGGCGGCCAAAAACATCGCCAAGCCCAGCAGGCCCGTGAGCAGCGTGAACGGGGTCACGAGGCCCAAAAGCGGGATGCCGGCGTAGTCGCCGTTGGCATCCATCGGGATGCCGGCGTAGATGTTGCCCACCGCCACGCCGAACAGCAGCGCGGGCAGAAGCGAGCCAAGGAACAGGCACACGTCCCACGCCTTGCCCCACTTGGGGTCATGCGCGCGGAACTCGAACGAGATGGCACGCACGATCAGGCCAAACAGGACCAGCATGATGGCCAGGTAGAACCCCGAGAACGTGGTGGCGTACGCCATCGGGAACGCCGCGAACAGCGCGCCGCCCGCCGTGAGCAGCCACACCTCGTTGCCGTCCCACACCGGCCCGACGCTGCGGCGGATCACCGCACGCTCGCCCTCGGTCTTGGCGAGGACGGGGTACAGCACGCCCGCGCCCAGATCGAAGCCGTCGAGCACGAAATAGCCGGCGATGAGGACGAAGATCAGGCAGAACCACAAGATCTGGAAGATGGACATATCCACGATTACTCACCGTCCTTCGCGCCGGCGGCGGCCACAGCCGCGGCCGGAGAGGTCGCCTCGGCATCCGCCGCGGGGGCGACGGCCTCGCCATCATCGGGACCCTTCTTGACGAAGTGGGCGACGATGCGCACGTAGGCGACGAAGATGAACAGGTAGATGAGCGTGAACAGCACGATGGTGATGAGCACCTCCACCGGCGACACCGATTGGGAGATGGCGTCGCTGGTGAGCAGGCTCACGCCCTCGGGTCCGCTCGTCGAGGGGTAGACGACCCACGGCTGGCGGCCGATCTCGGCGGTGACCCAGCCCGTCACGATGGCGATGAACGGGAACAGCGGGCTCACGAACAGCAGGCGCTGCAGCCAGCGTTTGTCCTTGATCTTGCCGCCGCGCTGGAAGATGAGCGCCAGCACGACCGTGATCAGGATGAGCCCGAGCATGATCACCATCAGATGATAGCTTTGGAACACCAGGTTGACCGGCAGGTCCTCGACGGAAAGATCGGCGTACTGCTCGGTTTCGGCCAGCTGGTTGAGACCCAGGTACTCGGTATCCCACGTGCCGGTTGCCAAAAAGCTCGTACCGCCCGGAATGGCGATGGGCGAGAGCACTTCCTGGCTCTCCTCGTCAACCCAGCCGAACGCGTAGAGCGGCGGCACCTCGGAGTCGTACATGCCCTCCATCATGGCGAGCTTGGTGGGCTGCTCCTCGGCCACCTCGACGGCAGACGAGTGGGCCGCGCCCAGCAGGCCGATGGTGGCGACGATGCCCACCACGGCGCCGATCTTGACGGTCTTCATGGCGAAGTCCTGATGGCGCTTCTTCAGCAGGTAGTAGCCGCCGATCGCCATCGCGACGAACGCGCCCATGACCAGCAGCGCGGTCACGGTATGGGCGTAGCGCGGCAGCGTCGAGGGGTTGAACGCGGCAGCCAAGAAGTCGGTGATGACGGCGCGCGATCCGTCGGCGGCGAGCTCGGCGCCGGCGGGCGTCTGCATCCACGAGTTGGCGATGAGGATCCACAGCGCCGACAGGCACGAGCCGAACCACACGAGCCAGGCGCTTGCCAGGTAGAACTTGCGCCCCACGCGGCCGCGGCCGAACAGCAGCACGCCCAAGAACACCGACTCCAGGAAGAACGCCAGCAGCGCCTCGGCCGCAAGCGGCGCGCCGAAGATGTCGCCGACGAAGCGCGAGTAGTCGGCCCAGTTGGTTCCGAACGAGAATTCCATGGTGATGCCCGTGGCCACGCCCACGGCGAAGGTCACGGTGAACAGCTTCACCCAGAAACGCGCCGCAGCGGCATCCTTATCGGATCCCGAACGGAACGCCCGCGTCTCGAAGATGGCCATAATCAGGCCGATGCCTATCGAGAGCGGCACGAAGATGAAATGGTAGACCGCCGTCAGCGTGAACTGGATGCGTCCCAGCAGGACAGGATCAAGCCAATCCATTCCCCTCCCCCTTTCCATATCCAGCGCCGCGTCTCTCCTTGCGCGGCGGATGAAAGCGAGGCGTGCGGGAAAGGCCGGGAAAGCCCGATGGCCCCGCGAAGCGCTCATCGCAGGGCCATTGTAGCACCCTCGGCCTTCGCCAAGGCTGAAATTGCTATTTTTTTAGTAACATTCTTGCGATGCGAGGCCTTCGCGCGGCGCCTTCGAACGGCTAGTAGTACCGGAAGTAGGCCGCGCAGCTTCCCTCGCTGGAGACCATGCAGGGCCCCACGGGGTTCTCGGGCGTGCAGACCTTGCGGAACAGCGGGCACTCGCTCGGCGGCATGACGCCGCGCAGGACGTCGCCGCAGCGGCAGCCCTTGGGCTCCCGGGTGGGCTCGACGTCGGGCCGGAACCGGCGCAGCGCGTCGAATTCAGCGTACTCGTCGCGGATGCGGTAGCCCGATCCGGGGATCTCGCCCAGCCCGCGCCAGATGGCGGGCACCACCTCGAACACCTCGTCGATCGCCGCAAGCGCCACGGGGTTGCCCTGCAGCATGACACCGCGCGCGTAGGCGATCTCGATCTCGGCGCGCCCCTCGTGCAGCTGGCGCATGATCATGGCGATGCCCTGGAGCACGTCCACCGCCTCGAACCCCGTGATGACGCCGGGCACGCCGTACTTCTCGGCGAGGAAGCGGTACGGCTCGGCGCCGATGATGGTGCTCACGTGGCCCGGGAGGATCAGCGCATCGAGCTTGAGCTGCGGATCGTTGACGATCGCCTCGAGCGCGTTGGGCATGTTCTTGTGGATGGCGCACACGCTGAAGTTCTTCAGCCCCAGCGCCTTGGCTCGCTTGACGGCCATGGCGGAAAGCGGCGTGGTGGTCTCGAATCCCACCCCCACGAACACGATCTGGCGGTCGGGGTTGCCCTGCGCGAGCGCGAGGGCGTCCAACGGCGAGTAGACGATCTGGACGCTGCGGCCGGCGGCCTGCTCGGCAAGCAGGCTGGAAGTGGAGCCGGGGACGCGCGTCATGTCGCCGAACGTGGCGATGGTGACCTCGGGAATGCGCGCGAGCGCGATGACGGCGTCGATGTCGTGGTTCGACGTGACGCACACCGGGCACCCCGGGCCCGAGGAGAGCTTCACACCCTCGGGCATGAGGGCGCGGATGCCGTTACGCGCGATGGCCACCGTGTGGGTGCCGCACACTTCCATGAGCGTGGCGCCGTCGGCAGGCGCGAGCTTTTGGATGGAGTCGATGAGGCCGCGCGCGAGCTTGGGATCCTTGAACGCGGCGAGCTCCTGCTCCATCGAGGGGGCCTCGGCGCTCATCGGGCCGCCTCCGCCCCGGCCGGCTCCGCCGTCTCCTCGGGCCGGGGGGCCTCGTCCCCCGCAAGCTCCGGGAACTGCATGATCAGGTCGATGGTCTCCTGGGCGTAGTCGGGATCCACCACCTCGATGGCGAAGCCGGCGTGCACCAGGACGTAATCGTCCAGCTGGGCCTGAGGCGTCAGATCGAGCGCGATGTCGCGCTTGACGCCCAGGATGTCCACGGTCGCCAGGCGGTTATCCTTCAGTTCGGTGATCTTTGCGGGAATGGCAAGGCACATCGCTATCGTCCCCCTTCGTGCCCGCACCGCGGCGTCCGAAGGGGGCGTCGGGTGGGTGGATCAGGCTTTCTCTTCGTTCGCGGCACATGCTACCACAGCCTGGCCGAAGGAGACGCACCCATCGTTGGGCGGCAGATCGCGGTTGACGGCAACCGTGAAACCTGCTTGCTCCAGCGCCGCCAGCGCATGCTCGATCAGGTAGCGGTTCATGAACACGCCGCCCGACAGGGCCACTGCGCCGATCCCGTACAGCGCGCGGCACAGCTCGGCGACGTCGACGATCGCCTGCGCGAACGCATCGTGGAACCGCCGCGCGATCTCGGCCGTCGGCACGCCCGCCGCGCGATCGTCCAGCAAAGCCTTGAACGTCGGGGCGGCGTCCAGCAGCAGCACCGACGTGTCCTGCGCGGTGCTCTCGGATGTGGCGGTGTTCTTGATGACCTCGATCCGGTAACGCGTGCGGGCATCCGCGTCCGCGGGCACGGACGCCTCCGAGAGGCTTCCAATGGCGGCCTCGAGCAGGATCGCGGGCTCACCCTCGTAGGCAGGATGGGGGCAGATGCCCAGAAGGGCGCTGGCGGCATCGAACAGGCGGCCGACCGAGGAAGTGTAGGGCGTGTTCAGCCCGCGCTCGATCATGCGCTCGCAGACGCCCGCCGCCTCGCCGCCAAGCGCCTCCAGCGCAGGCGCCGCGCCCGGATGGTCGAGCAGGTCGAACTCCCACAGCACGCCATAGGCCATGCGCAGCGGGTTCTTCACCGCAGCGGCGCCCCCCGGCATGGGGACGTAGGCGAAGTTGGCGAAGCGCTCGAACGCCTGGCGGTTGGCCAGCAGCACCTCGCCGCCCCAGATGCGCCCGTCGACGCCGTAGCCGGTGCCGTCGAACGCGATGCCGCACACCGCCCCGTCGAGATCGTTCTCGCCCAGGACGGACGCGATGTGCGCATGGTGGTGCTGCACCTCCAGCAGGGGGATCCCGTAACGGGACGCCTGCTCGTGCGCCCATTTCGAGGAAAGGTACTCGGGGTGCATATCGCACGCCAGCGCGCGCGGGGCAAGCCGGAACAGCTTCGCAAAGCGATCCTTCGCCTCCAGCCACGCGTCGAACACCGACGCGTCCTCCAGGTCGCCGACATGCTGCGAGACGAACGCCTCGGCCCCCTTCGAGCCGCGCCTCGCGTACGCGAGCGTGCTCTTCTGCTCGGGCCCCACCGCCAAGACGGTCCCGCAGTCGGGCCGATCGCCGGAGCCCGCCGGCGCCGCAGGGGTTTCGGACGGCGAGCCGCCTATCTTTATCGGGGCCGGGGCGTAACCGCGTGCCCGGCGGATCACCTGCACGGCATCGCCCGCCGTGCCGGCGGCGATGACGCGCACGACCGAATCGTCGTAGCGCGACAGGATGGGCCGATCGTTGCCGAGGAACGCATCGGCGACCCCGGAGAGCTTCTCGTGCGCTTGGGCATCGTCGGTGACGATGGGCTCGTCGTGCAGGTTCCCCGAAGTCATGACGAGCATAGGGGGGCCATCGACGCCGCGCGCCGCAGCGCTTTCGGCGAAATCGCGCATCAGCAGATGCTGGACCGGCGTGCACGGCAGCATCACGCCCAGCTCGGGCAGCGCGTCGGCGAGCTTCGGGACGAAGACGGCCCCGGGGCGCTTCCTCAGCAGGACGATGGGGCGCTGCGGGCTCTCCAACAGACGCCGCTCGGCGTCGTCCACCCGGCAGAGGGCGCGCGCGTCATCCGCATCGCGCATCATCACGGCGAACGCCTTGCCCTCGCGGCGTTTGCGGGCGCGCAGCCGGGCCACCGCCTGGGCGTTGGAGGCATCGCACGCCAAGTGGAAGCCGCCCAGCCCCTTCACCGCCAAGATGCCCCCTTGAAGGAGCAGCTCCACGGCGTGCGCGAATATCGCGTCGCTTTCCTCCCGGGTCGTCCCCCACGCCACCCCGTCGGATCCGTCGAGCTTCCACGAGACGTGCGGCCCGCAGGCGAAGCAGGCATCGGGCTGCGCGTGGAAGCGGCGGTCCAGCGGATCGGCGTACTCCGCCGCGCACTCCGGGCACATCCGGAAGCCCTTCATGGACGTGGCGGGACGATCGTAGGGCAGCTTGTCGATGATGGTGAAGCGCGGCCCGCAGTTCGTGCAGTTGATAAAGGGGTAGCGGTAGCGCCGATCGGCGGGGTCGAACAGCTCGCGCACGCAATCGTCGCAGGTGGCCAGATCGGGCGACACCAGCGTGGTCTCCTCCTGCGCCGCTTCGTCGGAAAAGCGGATCTGGAAGCCCTGGCAGCCCTGGAGGGGCGTTTCCTTCATGTCGATCTCGCGCACCTGCGAGGCGGACGGCGCGTTCTCTGACAGCTCCAACACGAACGAGTCCAGAAGATGCGCCTCCCCTTCGGCATGGATGTCGACGCCGTCGACGGCGTTGAGCACCCAGCCGCTGATGAGGTTGCGCTTGGCGGCGCGGTACACGAAGGGCCGGAACCCGACCCCCTGCACAACCCCCGTCACATGGATGTCAAGCGCTTCGATCATGGTCTCCCCTTTCGTCAACTGCGGCAATCATCTCACATCGCGTTCGTGGCGTCAGCGAGAAGGGGCCCGGCCCCCCCGAAAGCGGGGGGGGCGCGGGGGCCCCCGGCGGGGGGGGGCCACCCCACCGGGGGGCCCCGCGG
>URRZ01000058.1 GCA_900550385.1 uncultured Coriobacteriaceae bacterium
GCACCGGAGATCGCGGGGATCGCGAGGGCGCCGCGTACTTCGGTACGCAAGCCCTCGGGATCGCCGCGAGATCCGGTGCCAGGGCCCTTCGCAGCGGCGGCTTGATACTCGCGCCGTCAGGCGCGAGTATCCAAAATGGAGTTGATGATCTCCGCGAGCGCGCGGATGGTGACGCTGGCGTTGTCGGGAAGGTGCAGGTGCACGCAGCGGCGCCCCTTGGCCGCAAGGGTGAGCAGGTCGCCTTCCGCCTGAGCCTTCGCCAGCATCCCCAGGCTCTCCGCCTCCTGCTTGAGCGGGATGTCCTTCAGCTCGTCGGCGGAAAGGATCAGGAACACGCCCGAGTTCGGCCCGCCCTTCTGAAGCTGGCCGGTGGAATGAAGGTAGCGCGGACCCACTTCCAAGCACGACGGCACGCCGCGCTTGTCGGCGACCCCGTGGCGGATGGTCTCCAGCGCCTCGCGCCTGCCCTCGCCCGTGAAGGGGAGGAACGCGTTCAGCGCGAAGTAGTCGCCCGGCTGGATGCTGTTCAGGAGCGCCTGCAGGGCGCTGTAGATGTCCGTGCAGTCCTTGAAGCAGGGGGAAAGGCGCACCTCGGCCTCGCCCATGTGCACGTCGCCGAAGAAATCCTGCACGAAATCGGGCTCGGGATGGCCCTCGCGCAGGATGTCCAGGACCGCCGCCTTGGCGGAGGCGACATCGGGCTGGTCGAACGGGCAGATCTTCATCAGGTAGCCGCACATGGCGATGGCGTACTCCCACATCACGAAGTGCTCGGGCAGCTCGTACACCGAATCGATGCGGTAGTTCGTGCGCGGGATGGCCGGATCGATGTAGGACAGGCCCATCTCGAAGTTGTGGCGCTCGTCCCACAGGTCGTTCTTCGTCTGGTACATGACCACCGTGCGATCGCCCGGATCGCGCGTGAGCAGCAGCGAGTCGACCTCGATGTTGGGGAGGATCCCCTGGCCGTGCTTGCCGAGGCTTTCCGCCACCAGCTGCTCGATCCACAGGCCCAGGACGCGCCCGCGCTTCTGCGTGAGGAACGAGAACTTGTTGCGGCCCGCTAGGTAGTTGTCGTACAGGAACGCAGCCAGCCCGATGGCGGGGTTGTCGATGGCGTCCTCGCTGCAGGCGCGCTCCGCCTCGATGCCGTGCTCGATGAACGACTTCAGGTCGATGCCCACCAGCGCCGCCGGCAGCAGGCCGAACACCGAAAGCGCCGAGAAGCGCCCTCCCACGGAAGGCTCGCCGGAAAACACCGCGCGCCAGCCCTCCTCCTTCGCCTGCCGCTCGAGCTCCGAACCTGGATCCGTGATGGCGACCAAGTGCTTCACGAGCTCGTCCTCGTCCATCTCGTCCGCGATCGCCTCGCGCACGGCGTGCAGCATCAGCCGCGGCTCGATGGTCCCGCCGCTTTTCGACGAGATGACGAACAGCGTGGTCTTGGGGTTGATCTCCGAGAGCATCGCCCGCACGCGCACCGGGGAGTCGGAGTCGATGGTGCGGAACTTGACCAAGGACGAATCCGCCTTGTTGTACTTGGTGATGGTCATCGGCGCCTGGGTGGAGCCGCCCTGCCCGATGAGGACGACGGTCTTGAGGCCTTGGGCGATGATGGAGTCGGCGAACTCTTGGATCTTCTCGAGCGGATAGGGCGGGTTCGACGCGAGATCGGTCCAGCCCATGAAGCGCTCGGCGCACGCCTGCGCCTCCTCGGAGAAATCGTACACGGTCGCATCCTTCGCATGGATGCGGCTGGCGATGCATTCCTTCACGAGCGTCTTCGCGGAAGGATACAGTTTTTCGGTATCGCTAACTAGCATGGGACCTTCTTTTGCTCATAGGCAATAGGGTACCCGCCATTCTATCAAACGGCATGCAGCGCGCGTGAACGCGCCCTCTGTATATGGTGGTCTTGTGGACGGGGAAGGCGCTACAGCCCCAGCGCCTTCTTCAGCGCCGAGACGCGGCGGCGCGACACGGGGATCTTGTCCTCGACGCCGTTGAGCGTGAGCAGCAGCGTGCCGCCGGACACCGATTCCACCTCGTCGACCATCGACAGGTTCACCAGGTACCCGCGATGGACGCGGAAGAACCCGTGGCCGTCCAGGCGCTTCTCCAGCTGGGCCAGGCTCACCGTGGAGAAGTAGCGGTCGGTGTCGGTCTGCAGGTAGGCGTAGTCGTCGCGCGCCATGACGAAGCGGATCTTGTCGATGCCGATGAGGATCTTCTTGCCGCCCTTCTCCACCGGGATGCGCTCGGACTTCTGCGCCTGCATGTGCAGGGCGACGTGCTCGCGGACGCGCGCGATGGCCTGGGCGAGGCGGTCGGACTCGACCGGCTTCACCAGGTAGTCGATGGCGTGGACCTTGAACGCCTCGAGGGCGAACTCGCTGTAGGCGGTGACGAACACCACCGCAGGGGGGAATTTCAGGTGCTGCAGGGCGTCGGCAAGCTGCAGGCCGGTCGCCTCGGGCATGTTGATGTCGAGGAACATCACGTCGCAGGGATATTCCTTCAGCTTCTCGATGGCTTCGCGGACGCTGGCCGCCTCGGCGACCACCTCGGTCTGCCCCAGTTCGTCGAGAAGGAACCTCAGTTCGGAACGCGCAGGGGCCTCGTCGTCGACGATCATCGCTTTTAGCACGGGAACCTCCTTGTGCCGAACCCCACTCCTGATGCTGCAACGGTGCCATTATACGGCAACGGAACGCGGCGCACATAGTACGCAATGGGATGTTGCCCAGTTTTTCGAAAGTTTTTTCACGGGCGAACGGTCGAATATGGGATTCGAACGGACCGATAATGCCGACGAACGGCTGTTGCAGCCCCTGATGCCCGAGGGTCGGGGGCCGCAGGCCGCCCCGCGCCGCCCGCGGCGACGGGCCCGGTTGCCCGACCGCCGCCACGGGCCGAAAGGCCGCTAGAATTCGATCGTCATCAGCTTGCCGATGGTGAGGGCGTAGATCCTGAACGCCTCGCGCAGCAGCTCCTCGCTCACGCCCTCGTCGGGGCCGTGCATGCTGCCCACCCAATCGGGGAAATCGACCCACGACTTCTCGGGGCCGAAGCTGGCCGCGTTCGAGAAATGGCGCGCGTACGTGCCGCCGCCCATGGTGAACGTCTCGGCGTTCTCGCCCGTCGCCTCGTTGTAGGCGGAAAGCAGCGCCTGGATCACCGGAGACTGAGGATCCAAGAGGAACGGCTCCTCCTCGCGCCCGGTGCGGTAGGTGCAGCCCGCAGCCTCCGCCGCGGCGCGGATCTTCGCGGTGAGCTCGTCTGCCGTGATGGACGTGGGGAATCGGATGTCGATGGACTGGACGAAGGCCCCGTCCTCGGTGCGGATGGTCCCGCCCACCGCCGTGAGCGCGCCGAAATGCTCGTCGGAGCAGGCGACGCCCAGGCCGCTGCCGTCGGTGCGCGCGGTGAGGAGCTGCTCGAACTCCAAGAACGCGCGCTCGGCATCGTCGCACAGGCCGTTGGCCAGCAGGTAGTCCACGATCATCCCGATGGCGCTGACGCCGCTTTCGGGCGTGGAGGCATGGGCGCTCTTGCCGGCGGCCTCGATGCGCGCCAGGCCGTCGCCCGCGTCGGAGATGGAAAGCCCCTCCGCCGACGGGAGCTGCGCGGCATCCGCGCGGACGACGGCGTGCGCCAGCCCGGGGACCGCGTTCGATGCGACGCCGCCGTCGAACTCGACGATGCGCCCGCCTTCGGAGCGCGGCGCCTCCACGAAGCCGTCGTAGAGCCCCTTCTCGCCGTAGCACACGGGGAACTCCGCATCGGGCGTGAACAGGAACAGCGGATCGGCGTGATGCTGGCGGTAGTACGCCACGTCCGCCATGCCCGTCTCCTCGTTCGCGCCGAACAGGACGCGGATCGTGTAGGGGAAGCGCTGCGCCTCGCCCGACTCCTGAAGGTCCTTCCAGAACTTGACGGCGTGCAGGGCGACGACGGTGGGGCCCTTGTCGTCGATCACGCCGCGGCCGATGAGGAAGCCGTCCTTACGCGTGACCCGATAGGGTTCGAACGTCCAGCCCGGGCCGGCCGGCACCACGTCGGTGTGGCCGATGATGCCGATCTGCCCCTCCGATTCGCCGGGAAGGTCGGCGTAGCCGATATGCCCCTGTTCGTCGCAGGTCTCAAATCCCATGCGCTCGGCGATGGAAAGCGCGGCCGTCAGGGCCTCGCGCGGCCCGGGGCCGTACGGCGCGCCTTCGGCCGCCTTGCCCGTATCCTCCACGCTGGGGATGCGCACCAGGGTGTCGATGTCGGCGACGACATCTTCCCAATGGGCATCGAGGTATTCGTCGATCTTGCGGTTGATCAGGGTTTCGTCCATGGAACGCTCCTTCGGTTCGCCCAAGCTCTTTCATATCGGTTCATTATGCGGCAGAATTGGACGGAGGATCGGAGGAAACAGAAAAACCGAAGGAGCGTTCCATGATCATCGCCGTGAGCGCCTGCCTGCTGGGCGTCCCCTGCCGCTACGACGGCGGCACCCGCCCCTGCGAGGCGGTGGGGCGCCTGCAAAGCGCGCACGACGTGGTCCCCATCTGCCCGGAATCGATGGCGGGGCTGCCCATCCCCCGCCTGCCCAACGAGCTGGTGGCGGAAGACGACGGTTTCCGCGTGGTGGATTCGAGCGGGATCGACAACACCGAGGCGTTCCTCGAAGGGGCCCGATGCGCTTTGAAGCGCGTTCGGGAAGCCGGCTGCGAACTTGCGGTGCTGAAGTCGAAAAGCCCCTCGTGCGGAAGCGGACGCATCTACGACGGCACGTTTACCGGCACGCTCGCGGACGGCTGGGGCGTGGCGGCGCGGATGCTCGCCGATGCCGGCATCCCCGTGATCGACGAAAGCGCCCTCGAGCAGCTGGCGGCGCGATGCGGCGGCATCCCCGACGATGATGCCCTGCGTTGCCCCTGCACGCGAGTTCCGGTATAATCCGCTTTTGCGCCCGAGTGACGGAATGGCAGACGTGGCGGTCTCAAAAACCGTTGTCGAAAGACGTGCGAGTTCGACTCTCGCCTCGGGCACCAGAGAGCCGTTCCGAAAGCCCCACATCGGGGCTTTCTTCGTCTCTACAGCAGCTCCCCCGCATCGCCGAACAGGCGCTCGTCGCTAAGCGACGGCGCTTTGCGCCCCTCGCGGAAGAACGCCGCGCGCGTGTGGTTCGCGATTTGGGCGAGCCGTACCGCCCCGAGCCGTTCAGCGGGATCCTGCCGCACCGCGTACAGGGCCAAGCCCACGTATGCGCGCGAGAGCATCTCCTCGAAGTAGGGCCGTAGCCTGTCGCGGGGAACGCCCTCGTCATCCATCATATCGTGCAGCTCCGCCAGCACCTTGCGCGTGAGGCGCGCCTCGAAGCGAGGGTCGCCGTTGGGGCCCGCCAGCACCCGCAACGCGCGATCCCATTGGAAGCACGCTTCGAACCAGGCGCTCATGCCGTTGAAGGGGTTTTCCGTCGGCGAGGACGACCTCCGCCCGCGGTACAGGCTCAGTTCCTCCAGCAGCTCGCGCTCGATGGTGCCCAGCGCGTCCTGCTTGTCCTCGAAGTAGGCGTAGAACGTCGAGCGGCCCACGCCCGACTCCGCCACGATCTGCTTCACCGCCACGGCGTCGAACGGCTCGCGTTCCATCAGCGTGATGAGCGCGTGCTTGATGGCCTCTTTGGTTTTGTCGGATCGATCGGTCATCGGAACCTGCCCCTCTCCGCAAGCCGGACGGTTTCGTGGAATAGTATCGCACGTCGAAAGCTCCGGCCGAAAGCGCGCCGCCCCGCCGCTCGGCAGGATCGGGCGGCAGGGCGGCGGCGGGGGCGGTAGATGCCGCCCCCTATCCGGATTCTTCGATCCGCGTTGCGGCAAGCGCCTCGCGGGAACGTCGCGACCGATCCCCTAGAAGATCGGATGCGAGGGATGCTTCGCCTCGTCCACGGCGAACGGCTTCGTGCGGTCGTGCTTGGGGCCGATCACCGGGATCTGAAGGTAGGAGTCGTGCTCGCCGCCGGTGTGGATCACGTGCTGGCCGGCGTTGTCGGTCTCCCAGATAAGCGGCTCGATCCAATGCTCGTCGCGGATGTAGCGGCCGCAGATCTGCACGCGCAGCTTCTCACCGGCATGCCAGAAGCGGCTGGTGGGGTTGATCTCCACGTCGATGGGCACGATCTCGCCCGGCTGCAGCTTCAGCTCGCGCTCGTGCGACTGGATGGGCTGGAAGTCGGTGGACTGCTCGGGATCGAGCTCGCGATGGCTCACGCGCAGCTTGCCCCACGCGCCCGGATGCGGGGCGGAATCGCCGAACACGCACATGGGCAGCTCCACGCCGTCGGCGCCGATCTTCTTGATGGTGATGAACAGGTCCATGTCGTCGTGGCCGACCGCCTCCACCCAGGCATGCAGCTTCATGTAGCCGGTGATCTCGGTGTCCTCGGCGAAGGTGTAGTCGAACTCGGCCTGGCCCTCGTTGGCATCGTAGGACACGCTGGACTCGGCGGCCACGGGATCGAAGGAGGCGCCCATCGTGGCGGCATCCAGGTGCAGCTGGCGGTACTGGGTGCGCGCCAGCGGGAACTCGGCCTCGGGGCGGCGCTCCTCATGCAGCTCGTCATAGGCGTCCTGCACGTCGATGCGCACGCGCGGCGTGGACTCCCAGCCGTTGTGGATGCCCTTGCAGTAGCGATCGAAGAAGCGCTTGAGTTCCTCGATGTTCTCCGGCATGTAGAAATCCGGCCACTCGAACTCGCGGTGCGCGCGCAGCCATTTCTCCTTGGAGCCGGCCATGCGGTAGGCCATGATCGTGCCGCGCAGGTGGAAATGGTTCCAGCCGGCGGTCACGTACATGGGCACCTGGATCTTCGAGAAATCGGGGATCTTGTTGCGCCAGTACACGTTCATCAGGGGGTACTTCAAGCCCATGGCGCCCTGGTCGTCGATGCCGTTCTTGCCGGCGGCGCCCAGCGTGGCGAAGCGCGTGAAGGCGATGGCGGGGATGCCGCCTTCGTAGATGGACTCGCGGTACATGTCGCTGCAGCCCTCCCACGGCGCGACGCACGCCAGGTGAGGAGGCTGTTGCGCGGCGATGTGCCACTGGCTGATGGCCAACGCGGAAGATCCGGCCATGGTCACCTTGCCGTTGCACCACAGCTGCTGCGCGGTCCACTCGATGAAGTCGTAGCCGTCCTGGCCGTCCTGGATGCCGAACTGGTCGTTGTAGCCGTCGGAGTAGCCGATGCCGCGGGTGTCCACGTTGATGACGGCGTAGCCGTTGTTGCACCAATACGACGGGTCGGCGGCCTCGAACTTCGCCATCGGCGAGATGCAGCCCTCGGGGACGCCCGGCGTGTAGGCGATGTCCTTGCCGGTGCGGTACTCGTTGGGGCGCTTGCCGTAGTTCGACCATGCCAGGATCGCCGGCACCTGCTCGTCGGGGCCGCTGGTCTCGGGACGGAAGATGTCGCAGTACAGCTTCGCGCCGTCGCGCATCTCCACCGCCACGTCCTGCTCGCAGATGATGCCCGGGGCGGCCACGTAGGTGTGAGGGTCGAACGGATAGGGCTTGGCCAGGGCCTTCTCGTCCTCGGGGAGCGCCTGCCACTCCTCCATCGTGACGGGTTTGAGCATCTGCGTGTAGATCTGCTCGTATTCCTCCCCGTTGATCGTCTTCTTGACGATCTTCTGCTCGCGATCGGCGAATCCTTTGACCATCGTGCGCCACCTTTCTCGAATGAGCGGATGAGAGGGGATGGGCGCATACGAGAACGCGCCCCTTCCCTGCTTCCATGGTCGCAGGGAAGGGGCGCGAAAACCAGAACATCCGGGCGCCGTATGTCCCGAAAGGGAACGGGGCCGGACGCCAGGCCCCAAGCGCTTGCGCGCTCCTACAGCGAGAATTCCTTCTCGCCGTTGAACACGGCCAGCGCGTCCTCGACGGAGTAGTCGGCCAGCGTGATGGCGCTGATGGCCTTGGTCAGGCGCACCGCCTCGTCCAGGCTGCGCTGGTGGATGTTGCGGCCGGTGGCGTTGCCGCACGCGCCGCCCACATGGATCTGCTCCCACAGCTGGGTGAGGAACGTCTCGGCGTCCACCGTGGAGCCGCCCGCGCACACCAGGCCGGTGCGGCCTGCGGCCATGGAGGCGATCTTCAGGGCCTCGGCGGGGGTGCGCTTATCGTCGCCCTCGGGCTTGGGCGGGTTCACCTTCACGAAGTCGGCACCCAGGCACAGCGCCACGCCCGCGGCGCCGGCGATGAGATCGGGGTCCTTCTCGGCGGAGACGGCCTTGCCGCGCGGGTAGATCCACAGCACGACGACCAGTCCGTTCGCATGCGCCTGCGCGATGAGCTCGCCGGCCTCGGCCATCATGGTGGCCTCGTACTCACTGCCCAGGTAGATGGTGTAGCCCAGGCCCACGATGTTCACACCGGCCTCGCGCATGGCCAGCACGGCCTCCAGGTCGTGCAGCTGCGGGGAGTACGGGTCCTCCTGGGAGGTCTTCACCAAGTTGGTCTTGGAGTTCATCTTCACCAGGTAGTTGATCTCCGGGTAGTCGGCGGCGTAGCGCGCGATCAGGCCGCGCTGGCCGGCCAGGACGCCGCAGATGCCCTGGCTTCCGATCTTGAACAGATGCTCGGGCTCCGCGTCGGAGATGTCGATGCCCTCGCCGTAGAAGTCCTTGTTCAGGTGCTCGATCTTCTGATCGCAGGCGAACAGCATCAGACGGCCGGTGCCGCGCGTCGCCTTCAGGTAGTTCTCGACGTAGGTTTCGCGCGCGTCGGGCAGAACGTCGACGGGCACCTTCACGTCATCGCGGGTGATAGTGGGCATGGTCTCCTCCATTCATACGTTGAAGCATCGAGCCGGCGCATCGTGCGCACGGCAGGTAGCCCTGCTCCATCCATTCTACCGAACGAACGCCCGGCGCAGGCCGGGCAATCGGCAAAAGCCCCAACCCGGGTCCCGTCCGCCCGACGGCTAGAACCACTCCTTTTTCCGGGCGACGTAGACCGCGTCGAACTCGCTTTGCGATTTCACGAGGTAGATGACGCCTTCGATGATGGAGATGATCCACATCACCGTTGCCGCGAGCCCGAAGGTCAGGAGGCTTCCCAATATCGTGACCGCCATCATGACGAACCCGGCGGTGTTGTAGCCGAGGTAGAACTTGTGCACGCCGAACACGCCCAGGAAGATGGCAAGCAGGCCCGCCGCCACATGGTCCTTGGTCGCCACGGGCTGGGAGTAGGACGGAGGCGCATAGGGCTGCTGGCCGTACGGCTGCTGGGGGGCGCCGTAGGGCTGGCCGGGCTGCGCGGCGTAAGGCTGCTGCGGCTGGCCGGCGTAGGGCTGCTGGCCGTAATGCGGAGGCTGCTCGAAAGGCTGCTGCGGAGCGCCTTGCGCTGCCCCATAGGATCGCTGGGCGGCGCCGTAGGGCTGCTGGGCGAAACCGTCGGGAGCCTGCTGCGCCCCCGCCCCGTAGAGCGGGTGGGAGAAGCCAGCCTGCGGCTGCTGGGGCTGCTGGGGCTGCTGGGGCTGCCCGGGCGCCGGCTGCTGCGGCACGGTATAGGGCCGGTATTCGTTATAGGGAGGGCGGCCCGCCTCGCCGCCGTCAGCGGGGGCGTTTTGCGGAGCCTGCTCGAAAGGGGCGTCCTGCCCGGCGTTCCTCTGGTCCATCGGCATCACTCCTTCCCGCTGCCCGCATCGGCGCCGTCTTTGCCCGAGGCATGGTGATGGCGGGAGAAGACGTCCATGATGCGGTCGCGCAGCATGATCCCCACGATGGCGACCGCCGCCAGCACCGCGAAGATGGCGATGCTTTCCACGATGCGCCCATCGGCGAGCCCGTCGGCGGCGTAGGTGGACACCACGATGCCGGGAATGCGCCCCACATTCGAGAGGATCAGGAACGTGCGCATGGGCATGTCGGTGAGCGGAACCAGGTAGGTGAACACGTCCTTGGGCAGGCCGGGGATCAGGAACAGGATGAACACGACGACGTTCAGCTTGCCCGACGCCTCGAACGCCCGGAACTTGTCCAAGTACTTCGTGGGCACCATCTTCTGCACGAACGGCGCGCCCAAGCGCTTCACCACCAGGTAGATGAACGCGCTGGAAAGCACGCAGCCCACCAGGATGACCACCGCGCCCAACCACGGGCCGTACAGGAGCCCCGCCGCCATCTGGGTGACCTCGCCGGGGATGAACGCGACGACGATCTGCACGAACTGCAGCCCCAGCAGGATGAGGAAGCCCACGGGGCCGGCGGAGCGGACGTCCTCGATGACGCGGTCCAAGCCGCCGGGCTCGAACAGCTCGTGGAAATAGGGCCACAGCAGGTACACGACCAAAGCCATGATCGCCACGAACGCGATCAGGCCGACGAACTTGAAGATGTCGCCCATCTGCATGGGGTGCCCATGCACCGTGGTCGGCTGGTGGGATTTCTCGTGGATGCGCTCGACGCGCTCGTGAACCTTACTCGTCACCGTGGCGCGCCTTGTCGTATTCCTCTTTGAACGACGAGAACATCGTCGCGTAGCCGGGCTTCTTCTTGGAAGCCGCCTGCTTGGCGGGGGCTTTCGCGGAAGGCCTCCCCGCGTCTTTCGCGGAGGAACGGGACGAGCCGCCCTCCGTGGAAACGCGCGCCTTGTCGTACTCCTCCTTGAACTCGGAGAAGGCGTCTTTGGTCTCGCCGGCACGCTTGCCCAGCGCCCGCGCGCCCTTGCCCACCGCTTCGGTGGCGCTCTTCGCCGCGCTGGTGGCGGTGCGGCTCACCTTGTCGACGGCCACCGCCGTCGCCGCGCCCGCCTTCTCCGCAACGCTCCCCTCGGCCGGGATGTCGCGCGCCTCGTCGGAGACGAGGATGGCGCCGTACTCCACTTCCTCTTCCTCCTGCTCCGCCCCCGCGTCGCCGGACGCGGCGAGGGCGACGCCCGCCCCGCGGCGGAACCCCTTGATGAGCGAGGAGGGTATGCGTCGCGTGCCCAGAAGGGTGTTGGCGGTGGCGCCAGCATCCGCCAGAACCGAGGCGATGGCGCCGGTCTCCCCGTCGAAGGAGACGTCGCCCACGACCCCCAGCTGATCGCCGGACTCCGTGAGCAGCGGCATCCCCTCCCATAGGACGCAGGCGTTCCAGTCGATGCCCAGCGCCTTGCAGGCGCCTTTGCCGGTGGCGCCGGGGAACGTGCGGACCACCGCGCGCCCGTCGACCATGTCATAGCCTTGAAGGGAGACGAACAGGTCCTTGCGATGGAACATCCACAGCAGGTCGGGGCGCTTCACGATGAAGCCGACGATGCGGCGCTCCCGCGGATGGAACACGAAGCGCCGGATCTTCCCGATGCGCTTGGTCCCCTTCTTCCCGCCGAGAACGCGCATGCCGCGCAGTTCGCCGGTTGTCATGAGGTTGTTCGGCATGCCGCTGCAAGCCCCTTTCCCAAAGCGATGCTGGATCTACCCGCTGCCGAGCGCGCGGAAGCGGCGGGCTCCATGGCCCGCTTATCGTCGCTCGAAGGCCGATCGGGTTAGTCGCGCGCCTCCTGCTCGCCCGCCGGGGCGGCTTCGGATGCGGGCTCGACGACGGGCTCGGCCTGCACGGGCTCGACGGGCGCCGCGGACTCCTCCGCATTGCGCGCGACCTGGGCGGCGATGCGCTGGCGGGCCGCTTCGATCTTCTCGCGCAGCTGGTCGTTCTTGTCGTCGATGACGGGCTTCACGGCGCCTGCGGCCTCCTGGACGCGCGCCTGGGCCTGGCCGTAGATCTCCTGGCCGCGGGTGGCGACGTTCTGCGCGACCGTCTGGCTGCGGGCGGCGACGTCCTGGGCGACGACCTGGCCGCGCGCGACGGCGGTCTGGTACGCCTGCTGGACGTTGCCCTGGGCCTGCGCGCCGAACTCCTGCGCGCCGCCCCATGCGGTGTTCATCTTCTCCGAAACCATTGCGCGCGTCTCGACGCCCGTGCGCGGGGCGTACAGCAGCGCGACGACGGCGCCGACCAAACCGCCGACGACGAAAGCTCCCAGCTTGTTGCTCATTTCATGCCTCCTTCTGGGCGCGTTTCGGCAGCGCCCACCGTGATGGAACCATTATATGCGCGCCCAAAAGCAGGGCGCCCGAAAACACGAGCGCTCTAAAAAACGGTTGCCATTCCGTTGGTTTGGGGATGCCTCTTCAGCTTGAGCTCTCGATTTGAAAAGCTACATCTCGTTCGTAACGTCAGCGAGAAGGGCCCTAGTGCCGGAGATCGTGGGGATCGCGAGGGCGCCGCGTACTTCGGTACGCAAGCCCTCGGGATCGCCGCGAGATCCGGCGCCAGGGCCCCTCGCAGCTTCGAGCAGTTCCGACGGCCGTCAGGCCGTCGGAACCCATTACCACACGGGCGGGTGCTGCAACGCGGCGTTCACCAGCTCGTCCATCACCTTCGGAAGCGAGAGGCCGGCGCCCTTGCAGGCAGCCGGGAACATGGAGTACTCGGTCATGCCGGGCGACACGTCCATCTCCAGCACGCGCGCCTGGGCGCCGTCCCAGATGAGGTCGACGCGGCCCATGTCGCGCACGTTGTAGGCGCGGTACACCTCCAGCGCGGCGCGCTCGATCTCGGCGCGGATGGCCTGGGCCTGCGCCGGATCGGGGGAAAGCGACTCGGGGCGCACGGGGCAGTGCATGTTCACCGCGCCGGCGGTCATGCGGGCGGCCGTGTCGTAGAGGCCTTGCACGGGCACGATCTCCACCGGGGGCAGCGCGTAGGCGTCCCAGCCCGTCCCCAGGATGGACACGCCCATTTCCACGCCCTCGATCCACTGCTCGATGACCACGGCGGCGTCGTAGGAAAGGGCATCCAGCACCGCATCGCCCAGGTCCTCCACACGATCCACCCGATGCACGCCCATGGCCGAGCCGCCGTGGGCGGGCTTCACCGCCACCGGGTAGCCGCCGATGACGCGATCCTGCACCATGTCCAGCGCCGTCGCCGCGCCCATGCTCTTGAACGCGTCGCGCGCGATGTAGAGGCCCTGCGGCCACGACGCCACGGGCTCCTCGCCCGTGATGTTGCGGTACGCCGCCAGCTCGTAGTGCAGCGAGTCCTTGTTCCATGCGCGCTGGCACACCGAAGCCGACGATCCCACGAACGGGATGTCCAAGAACTCCAGCAGGCTCTGCAGCGTGCCGTCCTCGCCGTGCTTGCCATGGACGGCGATGTAGCACACGTCGGGCCGTTCGCTGCGCAGCGTGGGCACCAGGTCCTTGGTGGTGTCCAGCGGCACCACTTTATGGCCCGCCTCCTCCAGCGCATCGCACACGGTCTTTCCGCTCTTCAGCGAGAACTCGCGCTCGAACGAGGTCCCGCCCATCAGAACCGCGACTTTCAGTCCCATATCGTCTCTCCCTCCTGCGAATGTGAAAAAGGGACAGTCACTTTTTCACGTTTCCGGGAATGAGAAAAATCCTCCGTCCCTTTTTCTCATTCCCCAAAACCACCGGTCGTTCATTACGTCAGCGAGGGCGTCTCTGGTGCCCCGCATCGTGGGGAAGGCGGGGGCGAAGCGTACTTCGGTACGCGAGTCCTCGGCTTCGCCGCGAGGCGGGGTGCCAGAGACGGCCGCAGCGTCGGCAGGTTTCCCCGGGAGGGAGAAAGGCGGGACCATTAAAAGGCACCCGCCGCGCAGAAGGCGCGGGTCCGCGCCCGGCGCTACGCGCT
>URRZ01000059.1 GCA_900550385.1 uncultured Coriobacteriaceae bacterium
TCTCTTTGGCAAAGGCCAGGTCATCGATATATCCATATCCCTTTAGTCGCTCTATCGTTTGCTCTATCTCATCTTCACGATACTGTTTTTTTTGCAGGTAGCTCCGCATTTCGTATTCCGAGCGCATCCGAGTTCCCAAATACGTCAGCGCAGCATCCATGCAAAGCTTTTTCTTTTTTTGTTTTTTTACAGGCCGATCCATCGTAATCCTCATTTGTTCGTTTGTTTACATCATAACGCATCTTGACAAAAAAACCAAGATTTCTTACCGCATAGAATCTGTGCGTTTTGTTGATACTAAATCAAAATCATTGAGGAGGTTTTGAATATGCCGCAGAACAGCAACCAACAATCCGATGGTCAGCAAGTCATCGCCAAAGATCTGAACAATGTTATGGATCTGATGAACCACGAAGCCGTGTCCTATCAAAAGACCAAAGTTTACAGCCAACAGGTGCGTAGCGACGATGCCAAGCAGCTTTTGGACCGCGTATGCCAGCACCATAAGCAGAACTTTGCCTGCTTAGATGAATTTATCACCAGCCAGAAATAAAGGAGGAGCCCCATGGAAAAAACAACGTTAGATGATAAAGCCATGCTCAACGACCTGCTCATCCGCGCCGCGCAGTCCAAGGCGACCGAATGCGTGGCGCGCGGCGGCAGCGATGCCTGGACGTACTACATCGATTACAAGCCCGCAGGCGCCAAGATGCGCGCGCAGCATTGCTTCGAGCTGCCCTACATCGCCGACAAACTCGACTGCGGCTTGTATCTGGACGAGCGTACCGGGGAGACGCTTCTGGGCGATGAGCCCGATGAGGAGTTCGGCCGCAGGATCCGCGAGGCATGGCACAACTTCATCGTGTCGGGCGATCCCAACGGCCCCGGCTTGGGCATGGAGTGGCCGCAGTACGGCGACGGGCGCGCCACCATGGTGATGGGTTCCGAGTGGAAGGTCCAAGGCGAGGTCAGGCCGGCGGACCTGGATATCGCGCGCAAATACAACTGACCAGATGGTTTTCCGGCAGCGTTTGACGTTCCCGCATGCGAACGTTGCAGCGCCGTCAAACGCTGCGGCTCGGGGCCGCCCGCATGCCCGACGCCGCGACGATCGGCTCCGTCGGATCCCGCAAAGCGGTTATAATCACCTGCAGGGCGTAAGCGCGCCCCATGGGTCGGCGGGACGGTTCGCGGAAAGGATGCGGGTGGCGGGATGAACACGGATGAGGCGCGTTATTTCCTGGCCATCTGCGACGAGGGCAGCGTGTCCCAAGCGGCCAGCTCCCTGTACATCTCGCCGCAGGGCCTCTCGCGCTCGCTCAAGCGTTTCGAGGCGAAGCTGGGCGTGCGGCTGTTCGTGCGCACCCCCCAGGGCATGGTGCCCACCGAGCAGGCGTTGCGGCTGAAGGAGCATCTGCGGAAGATGGTCGACGCCGAGGACGAGGCGTACCGCTACCTCGCCGAGCTGAAGCGCGCCGACCGCGTGCGCTACCTGCTGGGGCGCGATTCGATGCTGGGCGACACGGTCATCGAGGGCGTCGAGGATTACAACCGCCGGCAGGGCAAGGAGGCCGTCAAGGCGGTCATGATGCGCGAGTCCGAGGACCGCTTGGCGCGCATCTTCGTCGAGGGCGGCTACGATTATCGCTTCCTATCCGCCGAGCTGAACGATCTGCAGGAGCTTCCCTGCGAGGAGATCTGCACGCTGCGCTTCGTTCCCTTGGTCAACCGCGAGAGCCCCGTCGCGCAACGCGGGTCGCTGGCGTTTCCCGACCTGCGCGAGCTGACGGTGCTGGCGGAATACCGCAGCTTCGCCTGGGTAAAGATCCTCGAGCGCATCTGCCAAGGGCTCGGCTTCGAGCCGCGCATCCGCGAGGTCGACAAGGACTACATCGCCCGCCTCCTCTCGCGGCCGGGCGACGAGGTCGTCTACGTGCGCCAGCTCGACCTCGAGCACGCCCCCTGGACCTCCGAGAGCTTCCGCGTCCCCGCGAGCTTCGACGCGCTCGACGCCCATATCGTCCTGCAGTCGATGGGCCCGCGCATCGATCCCGATCTGGTGGAGTGCCTGCGATCCCGTTTCGCGGAATCGCCCTACGCCGCCGCGCCGTGCCCGGATGCGGGGAAAAACTGATCCGAGGAATCCTCCGACAACATCATATTCCCAGATAAAACGGGCATAAACAACTTGTCCCGCCGATCGCGAGCAGCCGTTTATTCCGCCCGGGCGCCGCTTTCCCTAGCATGGTAGCCGAGGGGGCGTGCCCCGTGCCGCCCTCCGTGCGGCGGGCATCCCGGAAAGGAGCCGCCGCGGGGATGCGCGGAAGCGCGTTCGCGAAGAACGCAACCCCAGCGCGCTTTCGCCGCCTCCCATCGTGCTGGCCCGAAGAAGGGAGTTGAGCGAATGGCATTACGCGAATGCGCTTTGCGAAGCGAAGCGTTCGCGGCCCTTCTCGACGTGTACCGCAACCGCGAGAAGGCCGCCCTCGCCTGGAAGGAGAACGGGGGGAAGATCGTGGGGACGCTCGGTGCCGACGTGCCCGAGGAGATCCTCATCGCGGCCGGGTTTTTGCCCGTGCGCTGCTATGCCGACCCCAGCAAGCCGCTGAAATACGCCGATGTGTACCTGGAGCAGGCCTACGAGCCGTCCTCGCGCGCCACGTTCGAGCGGATCGTCGACGGCACCTGCGACGGCCTGTTCGACCATCTGGCGATCTCGCACACCAGCGACACCGAGCTGCGCATGTGGCTGTACCTGCGCGAGATGCGCCGCTCCGAGCGCCAGATGCGCGTGCCGCCGGTCGAGTTCGTCGACTGGCTCCTGGTGCGCCGCCGCATGTACCAGGAGGAGAACAAGAACGTCGTCGCGCGCTTCCGCGACGCGGTGGAGAAGTGGATCGGCCGCGCGATCGACGACGACGAGATCCGCGCCGCCGCCCGCATCCTGAACGACGACCACGCCGCCCTGCGTGAGGTCGCGGCGCTGCGTCGGCTCGATGCGCCCCGCGTGAACGGCTCCGAGGCGCTGGTGATCATCGGCTCGGCGTTCTTCATGGATCGCGCCGAGCATGCGAAGCTGGCCCGCCAGGTGGCAAAGGAGGCGCAAGGCTGGCCCGAGATCGATGCCCCGCGGGTGTTCGTGACGGGCACCGCGCAGGAGTCCACCGAGCTGTACGGCCTCATCGAGGATGCCGGCGCCGTGGTGGTGGGCGAGGACCACGATTGGGGCGACCGCTCCTATGACCGCGACATGCGCTGCGGCATCGACGTCATGCGCGCCATCGTGGACCGCTACATGCTGCGCTCGGTCAGCTGCCGCCGCTCGCTGGTGGCCGACCGCGTTCGCGAGCTGGACGCCCAGGTCGCCGCAGCGAACGCCCAGGCGGTCGTGTTCTACCTGCACGAGCATGACGAGGCGGCGTCGTGGGACTACCCCGAGCAGCGCAAATCCCTGGAGGCTGGAGGCATCGCCACCAAGGCGTTCTTCCGCCAGCAGTGGCCGGCATCGAGGAACGGGGCGCTTGCGGGGGATCTGGCGGCGTTCGCGGACGAGTTGAAGGCGAGGGCATGATGGCGGAGCAGACGCGAAACGGCGCCAAGGCGCCCGAGACGAAGAGCAAGAGCAAGGCGGTCAAGCGCCTGAAGGCCACGGCTACCGCCAGCGCCTACCAGAAGCAGTGGTTCTTCGGCATGAAGGAGCGCGTGGAGAAGGAGGGCGGCCCGTTCGCCTACATCAACGCCGACGTGCCCATCGAGATCCTGCGCGCCATGGACATCCCGTTCGTGGTGAACCAGTGGTGGAGCGCCATCTGCGCGGCGAAGCGCATGAACAAGAAGTACTTCGGCCTGCTGCGCGACGCGGGCTACCGCGACGACCTGTGCACCTACTGCGCCACGCCGCTGGCGGAGAGCCTGGATCCCGACGACCATGCGGTCGACGAGGAGGGCAAGCCGCTGGGGCCGTGGGGCGGGCTGCCCAAGCCCACCATCGCCATCACGCGCCTGTGCTGCGACTGCCAGAACAAGATCTTCGAGCTGTTCAGCAGGAACTGGGGCGCGAAGCTGTACGTGATGGACGTGACGCAGACGCGCAAGACCCCGCTGAGCTGGTGGGAGCTGGCCCCCTACGACTGGGAGGAGCTGCTGGACGGCGACCGCCTGGACGAGTTCGTGGAGGACTTCAAGGAGCTGATCCGCTGGCTGGAGGAGGAGACGGGCCGCATGTTCGATGAGCAGAAGTTCATCGAGGTCATGCACCTGATCAACCAGCAGGAGGAGTGGTACCGCAAGACGCGCGACCTCATCGCGGCGTCGCGCCCGGCGCCGGTGACGGTGGTGGACACCATCAACGCCGTCATGCAGGCGCAGTGGCAGCGCGGCACTCAGTGGGCGGTCGACCACGCCAAGAGCCTGTACTACGAGATCAAGGAGCTGGTGGACACCCGGAACTACGCGGTGCCCAACGAGAAGTACCGCCTGATGTGGATCGGCCGCGGCCTGTGGCACGACTTCGAGTTCTACCAGAACTTCGAGAAGAAGTACGGCGCCGCGTTCGTGTGGTCGATGTATCTGGCAATGGGCGCCGACACCTACATCCGCTATCACGTGGAGGAGGACCCGCTGCGCTGCCTGGCCGCGCGCGAGATAGCCATGCAGGACGTGCTGCACATGCCGCCGTGGAACGCGGCCTGGTTCGTGAAGGAAGCGCAGACCAACGGCATCGACGGCGTGGTGTACATGGTCCCCGACAGCTGCATGCAGAACGTCGAGGGCTCCTACTTCATCGAGAAGGCGCTGGAGCAGGCGGGCATCCCGGTGCTGCGCTTCGTCGCCGACCCGGTGGATCCGCGCAAGCTCTCGCGCGACAACATGCTGGCGATGGTGGAGGACTTCATCGAGAACCGTGTGATCCCCAACGCGGGCAAATAGGCGCTCGGCCTAGCGAAGGAGAACCGTCCGGGGTGCGGCTCGGCGCCCCGGCGAGGCCCTGCGGCAGGCAAGCCGCCGGGGCCGGAGAAGAAGGAGGAACATCATGGGCAAAGGACCCCTGACCGGCGCGAAGATCCTCGATCTCACGCAGTTCGAATCGGGCACCGTGTGCACCGAGACGCTGGCGTGGCTGGGCGCCGAGGTGCTGAAAGTGGAGCGTCCCGGCCGCGGCGAGCTGGGCCGCTACGCGGGCTACGACCCCGACCACGACAGCTTCGGCTTTATCATCATGAACATGAACAAGAAGGGCCTCACCTGCAACATGAAGACGCCCGAGGGCTTGGAGCTGATGAAGAAGCTCCTGGCGAAGTGCGACGCCATCGTGGAGAACATGGGGCCGGGCTCCATGGACCGCCTGGGCCTTTCCTACGAGGAGTGCAAGAAGGTCAACCCGAAGATCGTCTACGCCTCCATCAAGGGCTTCTACTCGCAGGGCCCTTACGCCGACTACCCGGCGTTCGACCCCATCGCCACCCACACGGGCGGCTTCGTGGCGGCCACCGGCCTGCCCGGCCAGCCCATCAAGGCGGGCGTGAGCGTGGCGGATTCCGGCACGGGCATCATGTGCGCGCTCGCCATCACCGCCGCGCTGTACCAGCGCGACAAGGAAGGCGTCGGCCAGCAGATCGAGTGCGACATGCAGGACTTCATGATCGGCCTGGGCCGTTCCGGCTGGGAGCCCTACTACAACACGGGGAAGCCACCCAAGCGCGTGGGCAACGGCATGCCGCTGGAGGACGTGGCTCCGTCCGACACCTACCCCTGCAAGCCCTTCGGGCCCAACGACTACGTGCACATCTACACCTCCCGCAACCCCGGCTCCAAGCAGTGGGAGTGCTTCTGCCGCGCCATCGGCCACGAGGAGCTGCTGGAGGATCCGCGCATGGCCACGCCGCACTCCCGCTACGAGCATCGCGACGAGCTCAACGAGATCATCAAGAGCTGGACGGCGCAGCACACCAAGCAGGAGGCCATGGAGATCCTCGCCAACGCCGACGTGCCCGCCGGCGCGCTGCTGGACATCGGCGACTTCGCCGCCGACCCGCAGTACACCGACCGCGGCATCGTGGTGGAGGTGGAGCACGGCTACCGCGGCAAGCTGAAGGTGCCCGGCTTCGCGGCGTGCATGTCCGAGAACCACATCGACTACCAGTGCTCGCCTGTCCTCGGCGGCAGCAACCAGGAGATCTACGGGGGCCTTCTGGGCCTGTCCGATGCCGAGCTCGCCGAGCTCGAGGAGAAGAAGGTCATCTAACCGATCGGCTTCATGGCTTGGAAGGGGAGCCGTGCCGACCTCCCTTAACGGTCCGGCTTCCCGCCCCTCCTAGGGCACGGACCCTGCCGCGGCGCGTTTTCGTTCCCCAGCACAGATTCGGTTTCCCCGCCGTGCTGCTATAGTGGGTAGGGCCTTTCCCAAGGCCCCTTCCAACACGAGATCCGCAGGAGGTGCAACGCCATGCCGCCACGAGGGATGAACCTGCCCACCGTCGCCGACGCGGTGAAAAGGCACGCGCGACAGAATCCCGATGCCCCCATGCTGGTCGGCATGGTCCGCCATATGTCCTACGCCGAATCCGCCGCCCGCATCGGCGCGTTCGCCGCCTACCTGCGCGGGGAATGCGGCGTCCGGGAGGGGACGACCGTCATCGTGTCGGCCCTCAACTGCATGGAGATGCCGCTGGTCATCGTGGCGGCGACGGCCGCGGGCGCGCGGATGGTCCTGTTCTCGCCCGAGATGACGCTGACGCTGTTCCGCCAGCACATGGCCGCCGCCGCGCCCGCCGCCGTCATCCTCACCTCGCAGGATCAGTGCCTGGCCGCCCGCGAGGTCGCGCCCGACGCCCACATCTTCTCGATCGGCTGCGACGTGGCGCCGTTCGACCGCGTCGAGCGGATCATGGACGGCCGCGCGGCGGGCTTCGCCGGGGCGGAGTGGGAAAGCGCGCCCGACGCGCAGATCGCCGTCCTGTCGTCGGGGACCACGGGCAAGCCGAAGACCATCGTGAACACCGCCTCGTCGTTCGTCTACAACGGGCTGCAGTTCGGGCGCTCCTTGGGGATGGACGTGGGGGAGCCGGTGTACCTGCCGGTGCCGGTGTACCACGTGTTCGGCATCGTCGGCCTGTTCGGGACGCTGCTCGCCGGCGCCACGTCCGTCAGCTCGCCGAAGTACAGCCCCGAGACCGCGCTGGCCCTCATCCAGAAGACGGGGGCGACCATCCATCTGGGCGTCCCCACCATGTTCGTGCGCGAGCTCGACCTCGCCGACCATGCGGAATGCGACCTGAGCTCGCTGCGCTGCGGCCTGGTGGCGGGCGCGGGCTGCCCGCCGATGGTGATCGAGGAGTTCGAACGGCGCTGGGGCTGCCGCATCCAGCAATCCTACGGCATGTCCGAGACGGCCGCCACGCTGACCCTGACGCCGCTGGAGATGCCCGTTTCGCGCCGCGTCAAGACGGCGGGCTGCGCCATCGAGGGCGTCACGCTGGCGATCGATGCCGAGACGGGCGAGATCCTGGTGAAGACGCCCGCCTACATGCTGGGCATCGAGCGGCCCGACGGGACCCTCGACCCCTGTCTCGACGAGGACGGCTGGTACCGCACGGGGGACGTCGGCTCGATCGATGCCGACGGCATGCTGACGGTGACGGGCCGCATCAAGGAGATGATCATCCGCGGCGGCATCAATATCTTCCCCGCCGAGATCGAGGCGCTGTACATGGAGGCTCCCGGGGTGAGGGAGTGCTGCCTGGTGAGCTATCCCGACGTGGAGTTGGGCGAGCGCACCTGCCTGTGCGTCGTCCCCGAGCCCGGCGCGCCCATCGATCCCGCTGCGCTGCGCGAGTGGAGCCGGCCGCATCTCGAGAAGTTCAAGGTCCCCGACACCGTCGTGGAGGTGGCGTCGCTGCCCTTGCTGCCGAGCGGCAAGGTCGATCGCGGCGGCCTTCAGGACGCCGTCTGCGAGGGCATCAAGTCGGGGAGGATCCACGCGTACGGCCGCCCGTATTTCGCCTAGGCATTCCTGCGCCGCGGTCGCGCGCGGGGCTGTGGTAGCATAGCGCGCATGGAAACGACGACTTCCCCCGGGCGGGCGGACGCCCCGTTCGAACCCATCCATATGGAGCTGCTGGCGCCGGCGGGAGGCCGGCCCCAGCTGGAAACCGCGCTGCGCTACGGCGCCGACGCGGTGTATCTGGCCTGCGACCGCTTCGGCATGCGCCAGCGCGCCCAGAACTTCCGCTTGGAGGACATCCCCTCGGCGGTGGAGCTGGCGCACTCCTTCGGCGCGACGGTCCATGTGACGCTGAACACCCTCATGGACGCCGACGACATCGCGGCGCTTCCCGCCTACCTGGAATCCCTCGCCGCCGCCGGCGCCGACGCCTTCATCGTCAGCGACTTGGGCGCGTTCTCGCTTGCCCAGAAGCACGCCCCGGGCGTCGCGCTGCACGTGAGTACGCAGGCGAGCGTGTCCAATGCGGCTGCAGCGCGCCGCTGGCACGACATGGGCGCCTCGCGCGTGGTGTGCGCGCGGGAGATGAGCGTCGAGGACATCGCGCGCATGCGGGAGGACACGCCCGCCGATCTGGAGATAGAGGCGTTCGCCCATGGGGCGATGTGCGTCGCCGTGTCGGGCAGGTGTCTGCTTTCCGCCGCCATGACGGGCAGATCGGGCAACAAGGGCCACTGCTCCCAATCGTGCCGTTGGAGCTACGCGCTGGTGGAGGAGAAGCGGCCGGGGGAGTATTTCCCCATCGAGGAGGACACGAGGGGCTCCTACGTGCTGAACGCGCGCGACCTATGCATGATCGACCACCTGCGCGACCTCGCCTCGGCTGGCGTGGGGTCCATCAAGCTGGAGGGGCGCAACAAGCGCGCCTTCTACGTCGCCACGGTCGTGCACGCCTACCGCTCGGTGCTCGACGGCGCCGACCCCGCCTCGGCATGGGACGACCTGCTGGCGATATCCCACAGGCCCTACGGGACCGGGTTCTACTATGGCCAGCCCGACCAATCGCCCGAGCGCGACGGGTACGTGAAGGAATGCCTCCATGCCGCGACGGTGCGGGATTGCCGGCAGGCGGGGGAGGGGTGGCTCGTCGAGGCGGAGTGCCACAACCGCTTCTGCGAGGGCGATGAGCTCGAAGCGCTCCGCCCGCGCCTTCCCTTGGCGCGCATCCGGGTTGCGGGCCTGGAGTGGCTTCCCGAGCCGGACGAGGCAGGCGGTGATGTTGTCGCGCCCGTCCCCGTGCCGGTGGCGAATCGGTCCATGGCGCTCTACCGGTTCCGCTCGCCGGTGCGCCTCGACGCGGGCGACCTCCTGCGCATCCGCATCGCCTAGCCCGTGCGCCTCGGCCCCTCGCGCCGACGCGCCCCGATTGCGTATAATGGCTGCCAAACGCCGTCCGCATCCCGGAGGAGGGGATCACATGTCTTCGACCGCTTCCATCCCGCGCGACTATTCCGCTTGGGAGGCCTTGAGGAACCCGGCGGAATCGCCTTTGCCCGACCCCCTCGCGGGGCTCAACATAGCCGACGAGCATCTCGAGCGTGTTCTGCGCGGGCACGACCTGCTGGTGCAGGACGGCGCCATCGGCACCCAGCTGCAGGCGCGCGGGGCGGCGGACGGCGGGCAGATCCCCGATCTGGCGAGCATCGAGCACCCCGACATCGTCACGGACGTGCACCGCTCCTACGTCGAGGCGGGTGCCGAAATGGTCACCACCAACTCGTTCGGCGCGAACTCGTTCAAGCTCAAGGGCGCCGCCTCCGTCCAAGAGGTGTGCGAGGCCGCCGTCGCCTGCGCCAAGGCGTCGGGCGCGCGCTACGTGGCGGGAAGCATCGGCCCGCTGGGATCGATCCTCGCCCCCTTCGGGCCGGTCTCCTTCGAGGATGCCTACCGGGCCTTCCTCGAGCAGGCGACGGCGCTCGCCCGCGCGGGCGCGGACGTGCTCACCATCGAGACGATGACCGACCTGCGCGAGGCCAAGGCGGCGCTTCTCGCGGCGAAGGAGGCGGCGAACCTGCCCGTGTTCGCATCCATGACGTACGGCTCCAACGGACGGACGCTGTTCGGCACGCCGCCCGAGACGGTGGCGGCGGTGCTGTCCTCGTTGGGGGCGAACGTGGTGAGCGTGAACTGCTCGCTGGGCCCCGCCGAGCTGGTCCCGGTCGTCGAGGGGCTGGCGAGGGCGTCCCGCTGCCCCGTGGCCGCGCGGCCCAACGCCGGCATGCCCCGCCTGGTGGGCGGCGAGACGGTCTACGACGTCTCTCCCGACGAGTTCGCGGAGGCGATGGTGCGCATCCTGGAGGCGGGCGCCAGCGTGGTGGGAGGCTGCTGCGGCACGTCGCCGGAGTTCGTCGAGTGGCTGTCGCGTGTGGCGGCGTCGTTCGGGCATCCCGTCGAGCGCCGCTACGAGCCCGCCTTGCGCGTGTGCGACGCCCAGAAGACGGGGGAGGTCGCCCCCGGCTCGCTCGGCGGGCTCTCCGTCGTCCGCGCCGGCGATCCCGACGACCCCGATTTCGCCGACGACGTGCGCGAGGGCGACGCCGAATCCGTCGCCGACGAGGCGATGGACGCCCGCGACGAGGGCGCCGACGTCGTCGAGCTGTGCTGCGCGCTGGAGGGCGTCTCGCAGGATCTGGAGCGCGAATTGCTGGGGGAGGCGGTCGGCCTGCTGGAGGAGGCTTCGCCTGTCGCCTTGCTGGTCAGGACGGACGATCCCCTGGCGCTGGAAGCCGCCGTCCGCGCGTATGCGGGCAAGCCCATAGCCGCGACGGCGAGCGGCGCCGCGGCGGCGCTCGAGGCGCTGCTGCCCGTGGCGAAGAAGTACGGCTGCCCGGTGGTCATCCCGTCCGCATCCGTCGGCGACATGGAAAGCGAGCTGGAGCTGAGCCGGCTGGAGGGCATCCCCGGCGAGGACTTCATCGTCGAGGAGCGGGATGGGCGGTGCGCCATCCCCGCATCGCGCTGCGTCCAGCATCTCGTCCCCGCCGAAGGGGGCTTCCGGATCGTCTCGGCGGCGGAAAAAGGGATTTAAGGTTCTTCAGGTTGTGGAGCGCAATCACCTGCGCTTATTGTAAGATAGGGGCAACGCAATTCCCAAGGAAAGGGGTTCGCTATGGGAGTGAAAGCAGCGGAGGCGCTGGATGTGACCTACGACGGTCTGCCGACCTATCTGCACGCCAACCATTCGGTGTACATGGAGGTCGACGGCGCGACGTACTACCTTACCGACGTGAACGATCGGTACTGGCGCGTGCAGGACACCACGCAGTTCAACGAGAAGGGGCACTACGTCGACATGAGCGAACTGGTCCCCACGATCAGCGAATTCTTGGAGCTCCCCTTTTTGGAGGGCAAGTCCATCAAGGACCTCTTCGACGATGCGACCTTCTACGCGTCAGAGAAGAAGGCCGAATAGCTTTCGCGACACAACTCAATAGGGATTCGAAGGCGGCCTCCGGGCCGCCTTTTTTCGCGCCTCGCGGGCGCGGGGATCAAACGCGGTAATAGGTTACGTAAAAATGTAGATAAAAGATAATTCCATTGGTAGAATGGCACCGAAAGACAGAGGATGCGATTCATGGAACGGGGCGAATGACATGGCGATCAAGCCGACCAAGCGCGAGCTCCACTCGAGGGAGACGCGCAGGCGCATCATCGAGGCGGCCGAGGAGCTGTTCGACACCTACGGGTACGATCCGGTCAGCGTCAAGGACATCAGCGAGAAGGCGGGCGTCACCACCGGCGCGATGTACCACCACTTCAAGAACAAAGACGACCTGATCATGGCCGTGTTCGAAACGCACTCGAACACGTTCGGCAAGCTCACCGAGCGGTTCAAGGAAAGCGACGACCCGCTGGGCGATCTGGAGTACTTCCTGTGCGACTACATGGTGAACCGCGTCGTCGAGGAGGGGATGGAGTTCACGCGCTACCGCGTGCTGAAGTACTTCCACTACACCCCGAAATCGGATTTCGACTTCTGCCTGGAGGCGATCGTGCAGCGCGGCATCGAGCTGGGGTGCTTCCGCGAGGACGCCTCGCCGGAGGATTTGTGCGACCTGTTCTCGTCGATCCATCGCGGCGCGTCGTACGAGCTGTGCGTCAGCGCGCTCGAGGTCGATCTGGAGAAGACGGTCCGTCGCCGGCTGAACCTCGCCCTCGACGGCGTCAGGCGTCGCTGAACCGCATCCCGCCCGCAGGCGGCGCCGGGCGCCGTCGGGTCGCATCCCGCCCGCAGGCGGGTGCCGTCGAGCCGGATCCCGCCTGCAGGCGGCGCCACCCTCGCAGCGCGGAAAAAAGTTCGGAAAATGGGTCTTGCGCCGCCTTCCGACTTAGCGTATTATTGCTTTCGCTGCTTTGGCAGCAACCCAATTCGGGGCATTAGCTCAGCTGGGAGAGCGCATGGCTGGCAGCCATGAGGTCAGGGGTTCGATCCCCCTATGCTCCACCAAAACCTTCAGGCCGTCGGGGGGGACCCGGCGGCCTGTTTGCTTATCCGGCCATCTGCCGTTTTCGTCGAATCGCCGCGGGCGGGCGGTCCGCTTTTCTATAATGGAGCGGACCGATTCGGCGACAACGACCGTCGCGCATCGCGATAGGCGCGTCGATACCATGCCAAGGAGGCGCCCATGTTCGGAGAGAACCTCGATCAGATCGTCAAGGCCATCGAGAAGAACTACGAGGCCGACGAGATCTTCTTCACCAAGCCAGGCAGGCGCTTCCCCAGCCGCCTCGCCGTCAAGAACGTCCTGAAGACGCTGCGCCGCGTGCTGTTCCCCGGCTACTTCGGGCCGGAGATGCTGTCGGCGGCGGCGAGCCCGTCCTACTTCATCGGCAACACGCTCATCGAGGTGGAGCGGGAGCTGCGCGAGCAGATCGTGCTGGCGCTCACCTACACCTCCGACGACCCGGACGCCCGCTGCGCCCCGGACGAGATCCAGCAGCGCACCGACGAGGTCATGGCGGCGTTCTTCGCCGAGCTGCCCAACATCCAGCGCGTGCTGCTCACCGACGTGCAGGCGCTGTTCGACGGCGACCCCGCCGCCGGCTCCAAGGAGGAGGTCATCTTCGCCTACCCCGGCCTGTACGCCATCTACGTCTACCGCATCGCGCACGTGCTCTACGAGCAGCGGGTGCCCATCATCCCGCGCATCATGACGGAGCTCGCGCACTCCGGCACCGGCATCGACATCGGCGCGGGCGCCAAGATCGGCGAGTACTTCTTCATCGACCACGGCACCGGCGTGGTGATTGGCGAGACCACCGAGATCGGCGACCATGTGAAGCTCTACCAGGGCGTGACGCTGGGCGCGCTCTCCACGCGCGGCGGGCAGCGCCTCGCGGGCGTGAAGCGCCATCCCACCATCGGCGACAACGTGACCATCTACTCCAACGCGTCGGTGCTGGGCGGCGAGACCGTCATCGGCGAAGGCTCGGTCATCGCGGGCTCGACGTTCGTGACGTTCTCCGTTCCGCCCCATTCGCGCGTGTCGGTGAAGGAGCAGGAGATCACCGTCCGCCAGCCCGGCGAGCGCGACTAGCCTTCGGAATCGACGAACGGGGGGGCGGGGGTGGGACCCCCCCCCCCGGGCGGTTGGTGGGGGGGGCCGCGGGCCCCGCCGGGGGCC